>WVZO01000539.1 GCA_011772425.1 Candidatus Aminicenantota bacterium | reverse complement strand
AAAAAGGTAATTGGGAAAAAGCACGTCAAAAAAATACCGCTGCAGCCTATCGAACCTTTCTGGAAAAATACCCGGATTCACGCTGGAAAGATGAAGCCAAAACAATATTGGCCTGGGAAGAAGTGAAACTTAAAGATACTCCTGGAGCATATAAAAAATTTATGAAAAGTGAACATTTTCAAGGGCTTCGCTATGTGCTGCAAAAAAATGGATTAGAATATAATTTCGAGGAAAGGTATGCATGGGCAGAGACTCGTCATCTAAACACCATAGATGCGTATAAGGTTTTTTTATCGCATCACCCTGAAAGCAATTTTGCTGAAATAGCCAAAAAGAGAATAACGCAAATCCGGGAAGAAACTCAAAAAAAGATGGAAAACCAATGGCAGGAAGCATTGACATCCAATACCTATGAGTCATACTCCCGGTTCATCTCCACGTTTCCTTCCTCTGCTTACATTCTTGAGGCCCACCAACGCTTAATGCCCCTGGCTGAGGAAAAAAGGCTGTCACTCTTAAAAAAGACAAAAAAAGTAAAACAACGCGGTAGACATAGTCTAAAGAATATCCCTGAAGATGTTAATATCATACTCGTTCCTTTGAAGAAATATATTCTTTTCATCCAGGAATTGGTTTACCCGGGAAAACTAAAAGAATCCTTTGAAAAACCCCTGGTTTATGTCCTTTATAACTATAAAAGGGGAAGATCTTTGGGTTGGGCCACACCTGGCAGCTTCGCTGCAAAGGTATCTACCCAGGAAGTGATTGTCAATGCTAAACTATTATATTCTGACCAGGAAAAAAACATTTTTTTTCTTGGAGAATTCTCCGGTCGGGGTGGATACGGTGTCGAATCCGGGAGAAATTTAGTGGACACAGCGGTTGACACGTTGAACGTTCATGATAAATTCAAAAAACCGATTCACCCCATCATCCTATTTTCAACAGGAAGTTATAGTAAATACCAAAAAAATAAATATCCCCGGCAAATCGTAGAAGAAATTATGACACATGTTATAAAAACCTCTCCCTATTGGTCGGATATTCGTTCAACAGCATCAGGGCTAAAAAAGAGTGCCCGTATGATTGAGATTCTATCTTCATTGATAACCGGCAGTAAAGATAAATCCATAAGAATAACTGCCGTGAAAGTTCTTGGAAATACCGGGGATGAGAGGGCAGCGGCCCCGTTAATACATGCCTTAAAAGATAAAAATAGGGATGTCCGCAAGGAAGCCGCGAAGGCCCTTGGCCGGATTAAAGATAAAAAAGCAGTAGAACCCCTGGTTCAAGCATTGAAGGATAACGATGGTGAAGTTCGAAGAAAAGCAGCCGAAGCACTGGGAATAATCAGGGATATAAGGTCAGTCGTACCCCTTATTGAGTCCTTGAAAGATAAACACTGGCCGGTCCGAAAAGAAGCCGCGATTGCCCTTGGGAAAATTAGAGATAAAAGAGCAGTAGAACCTTTGATTCGTAATTTGGAAGATGAAGAGGCAGATGTCCGCGCTCAAAGCGCTAAAGCACTGGGAAAGATCCGGGATGAAAGAGCGGAAGAACCGCTGATTCGTGCACTAAATGATATGAAGAGCCGAAATAACGCGATTATAGCCCTGGGTGAGTTAAAAAGCAAAAAAGCAGTAGAACCCCTGATTCTTACCTTGAAGGACCAAAACAAATATGTTCGTATTCTAGCAGTGGAAGCACTGAGAAGAATCAGGGATATAAGGTCAGTGGAACCTCTTATTGAAACTCTAAAAGATAAGGACAGGTTGCTTCGAATCAAAGTAATTGAAGCACTTGAAAGGCTAGGGGATAAACGGGCCATAGAACCGCTGATTCACACCATGCAGGATGAAAATGTCTCGGTTAAAGTGAAAGCGGATAAGGCTCTTAGAAAGATAACCGGAGAAATTTACAGTAAGGACTATGAAGCTTGGCAAAAATGGTGGCAAAAAAACAAATAAAAAATGCTATAACATCTGCACGTTCGCACGCCCCACCCCCTTTTTTTCGATGATCCAGACAATGAAGAAATATTCCCAAAAGAAAGTAGACAGTCGAGCCTGGAAATCTCACCTTTTATCAAAATTTTCTAAAGCGCTGACTAAAATCACCGGCCAGGACCTGGGTAAAGACCCTGCCAAATGGGAAGAGTGGTGGAGAAACAAGAAACAGTGATTGAAAATGTATTTTCAACATAAACAGCGCGCTTGACACTGTTGGGCTGAAAACGTTAAATTTTACCGAGAATTTTTTTAGAAATGCTTTCAAATAACGGTCGATTCACTTTTATTTCATACTCTTGCCTTTTATTGTTTAAAAATTTTCCAAAAACCTCATTCTTTTTTTCTTCAATTTTTTTGTTAATGAATTTTTCCAGGGTTTTACTACTATCCTTTTTACTGTCAGCATACTCTTTTTTTAATCCTTCTTTATCGATAAATATTTCACCTGTTATTTTCTCTCTGAGCTTCTTTGCAATCATTTCTATTCTCAAATCATTTTCAAATTCAGCCGAGGTTATCCGATGGCGTGCCAGCCACGCCTTAAGATGTTCCATCCCGATGAATTTCCCGTTTATTTGAAAAGCCGGAGAATTCACTATTTTTTCTTTTATCTCCTCATCAGAGACTTTTATTTCCAATTTTTCCGCTTCATATTGAATGACACGTGAATTGATTAACGACTGCAATACCATATCATGGAGTTTGAGTTTAACCAGAAATTGATTGAGCTCTTTACTATCCATATTTTTTCCATATGAATCCCTAAACCATTTATACCTGTCCCCGAAAACTCTCAAAAAATCTTTCTCCGGGATTATCTTCTGATTTACACAGCCGATCTGCATTACGATATCAATCATCCACTGGTTCTTCTTTAGTTCTGCTAATTGAATCGGCGTTTTACCCGTGCTGTCAACAGCGAAAATGTCAGCCCCCCGCTCGATTAAGAGCTTAGCAATTCTTACACGTCCATTGAGCACTGCAATATGCAGCGGAGTTTGCTTTTTTCCTTCAAAAGAAATGAATGTTGTATTAACATCCGCTCCATTTTCCAACAGGGATTTTACCCTGGTTAGATCTCCTTCTGCAATTGCTTTTGAAAATTCTGCGTTTTTGTTACTGCACCCGGTAAATATAAAAAATGTGAGAAAAAAATAGAAAAATATTGGATTTTTCATCATACAAACTCCTGTATTTATTTTTTCATAAGAAAATATGTTAGAGGAAATGATGTCGAAAGTCAATGGATTTGTTGACTTTCTATCATTTTTCCTTTACAATTCTTTCTTGATGCTTCAAATAATCAAAATCCTTTACAATCATTTTTTAAGTGGAGGAACGAATGAGTATGAACAAAATAACCGGGAAAAAACAGTTTCTTTTGATTGGTTTTGCTTTTATCTGGGCATTGTTCCAGTTAGCGTGCGGTCCGCAGGTAAATGATAAGAAACCCGTTAAAGCGAAAAAGGAACCGGTATCTATCACCAAAATCAAAAAGCCTCGGAAAGTTGAAAAGCCTGCGCCGGTCTTTCAACCTCAAGCAACCATAACCATGGCAGACGGCAAGGTTTATGAGGTGGCAGATTTTGCGTTTTATTCAAAACACAGGAGTTTCGAAGGTGGGTTTTATACTCCCCGTTCCGGTTCAACAAAATGGTTTTTGTATTTAAAACAGGGCCCCATCTGGGAAAAAATCGATTTTGCCAGGGTGAAATCACTAACCATATCTAAAAGCAGCCGTGTCGGTTGGCTAAAAATTGACCTGGTTCAGTTAGATGGTACCAAATTAAAGGGTTTACACCCATTCTACGCTTATAAGAATTTATGGCACAAACATGGTGTTGTTTACTTAATAGGAAAAGCTGAAGTTTTAGGTAGGCCAGGAAATTTCAAGTGCCAACTGGCGGGTGTATTAAGTTTGGAAAAATTGGATGCAGGTGAAAAAGACGCACCACCAACGTTCAAGGTCATTCATAATATAAAAGAAAAAAATGAAACCATCATTACAAATCCAGGGTTTAAACTCACCTGGAAAAAAGTGACTCCAACGTACCTGGACGTTTACAAACTTAAAACCAATATGCCCGTCACTGTCAATAACACGGAAATAAAAATAAAACCGGGAGAGATAGAGACGGTAACTGTGCCCCAAAAAAGTTCCGCCTTTTTTACCGTTAAAATGAAACAAGGAGAAACAGTAAAGATAAAACTGCCCCCCAGGGTATTCGGTAAGCTGGAAAATGGAGATATTTTGTTCACTGACATATTCGAAAAAGGAAAGCCTGTGGTACAAGAAATCAAAATTAAATAAATAAAATCCCTGTAAATCTGTGTAATCTGTGGGCTAATAAAACAGGAAAATCGATGATGGCGATTACAAGAGAAAAATTAAAGAATGGTGTATCAGTTTCTTGGGACGTCGGCTGTTGCCAAAAAAATCGCCACCATGGTCATTTCCGGTGATCTTGGATTGGGTATGACTCTTCGTTTACTCGGTTCTACAATTAAATCCAACCGTTCTAATACAATTTGCCCGATAAGAGGCTGTGAACCTTCGCTTTCCACTAAGATATCAAAGTTCCCTTTTCTTCCCATTAATTCTAATGTTACTACCCTGTAAATTTCTTTATTTTCTATATGATTATTTGCATACTTTACTTTTACTTCCTCGACCTTTTTCAATTCCAGTTTATCAGGCACCTTACCTGGTTTACTGCCTGTGTTGGTCTTTATCTTTTCCATACCAACCTGGTGTTAAAGAAATTCCGAAGAACTCGATTCAGGAACTTTCTATATGATTATCAGGTAAGTTATCTAACAATTAATACTTCTGGCATGTCCCGTTATATTATCGCTGATATCTCATCGCATTATCGTCGATGTCTCGACGCGATATCGTCGCTTTCTCATCACGTTATCGTCGATATCTTTTCAAGTTACCGACGATTACTCTTCGTTAAAAAGGTTACCTATTAGTAAAATCTTGCCATCTTATGGCAGAATATTTTTTTCACCGCAGAGAGCGCAGAGATCGCGGAGAAAAAATTTTATAATAAAAAAACAAAAAGCATCTCTGCGTTCTCCGCGTGCTCTGCGGTGTATAATAGCCTTTTTGGCTCCGGCCTTGCAGGCTTGTGGACAGACGAGAAAAAAAATCTGGATGGAAAAAAGTAAAAAAACGCATCAGAAAAATTGTCAAATGAAAATTATCGTACTTTGTACCCTTCAGGTCTCATCTTGATTTTAGCGGCAATCATGTCATCGTGTTCAACATGCAGAAGGTTTGCAAGCTTGTGTACGAGATAATCCTCATACTGATCCAACACCCCATCGGCATAGATAACCTTCCATACATATTCAATCAGAGTTCTCCTCTCATCCAGGGAAAGAACCCGATTAATGAATCTGGTGTATTCATATAAACCCACCGCCTGTTGACTGTCCTGCATGGCAAGTCCCATTATCTCATCAACGTCTTCTTCGTGGATGCTTAATTCTTTTCTAAGAATCTCTCGAATGGTAGTCTCTTCACTGATAGAAAATTCATCATCCACATGTGCCATTTCCAGCAGTAAAACACAGGTGGCAATTTGAATCTTCTGAGCCTGTGTCACCGTTTCGGTGGTTTCATCGGAAACCTCGGGCATTAAATATTTTTTTAAGATCTTTAACATTTTGCCGTCCATTAAGACAAGTTTCTTTAAGAGATATAAATCATAACAAAAATAAACCCTGAAGGCAAGATTAATAATAATGGCCCAGCAATTCTAATTTTGCCGATTGTCCGGGCGAACACGAAATGCAGGCCGAGACCCTACGTCTGATGAACGTTTTCGGCCATTCGTAGGGGTAAACCTTGTGTTTACCCTTGCTTGAAACGGCAAAATTAGAATTGCTGTTGTTCATCAATTGACATTGACAATCAAGGTATATTCCACTACAATATGCAGGAGGCAGGAGGAAACCAAACGGCATTATATGTAAATTTAATAAAAAAGAGGAGGCTATGATGAAGCGAAGAAATTTCATATCCAAAGGGTTGCCAGGCCATAGACAGAAACAGTCTGGAGGTATTTAAATGATATCTAAAAAAAAGTATTCAGCCTTTTTATTAGCGGTTATCTTAATCTTTGCTGCTTTAAATTGTGGGGAAAACCAATTAAAGGACCCGTCACCAAAAGGAAAAACCGGCAAAAGTAAAATAAAGATCGGGTTCTTAATGGAAACCTATGATTTAAATCGCTGGAAAAGAGATGAAACGCTTTTTATAGAAAAAGCAGAATCCTTGGGAGCGGAAATTCTCCGGGCCGTGGCAGACGGTGACCAGGATAGACAAAATAAACAGGCGGATTCTTTCCTGACCCGGGGTGTCGATGTCCTGGTGGTGGTGCCGAAAAACTTGAAAACCGCCGCCCGGATTATTAAAAGCGCCCATGAAAAAAATGTCCCGGTGGTGGCTTATGACCGCCTGATTTTAAATTGTGACCTGGATATATATGTTACCTTTGATAATGAAAAGGTGGGTTATCTCCAGGCAAAGGGCATCCTGGAAAAAGTACCGGAAGGAAATTACATTCTCCTGGGGGGGGCTGCTTCGGACAATAATGCCAGACTTTTACGCCGGGGACAACTTCGGGCCGTAACGGAACATGAGGAAAAAACCGGTAAAAAAATCAATATTCTTGCGGATCCCTTTTTAGATAATTGGGATAGAGAGGAGGCCAGGCGCCGGGTCAGCAATATGATAACAAAATTTCATTCCGAAGGAAAAACAATTAACGCCATCATTGCTTCAAATGATTCCACTGCCGGCGGTGCCATTGCCGCGCTTAAGGCAGAACAACTCCAGGGCCGGGTTGCCGTATCCGGCCAGGATGCGGAATTGTCCGCTTGCCAGAGGATCGTCGAAGGTACTCAAACTTTAACGGTCTATAAACCCATTAAAAAAATCGCGGAAACTGCCGCGGAGGTTGCTGTTTATCTTGCCAGGGGAGTAAACCCTGATGAAATAATAAAATCATTGGGCCATAAGATTAATCTTTTTGATAATGGAATAAAAAAAGTCCCTTCCATTTATCTCGAACCTGTTTTTGTGACCAAAGACAATATCCTTCAGACCGTTATTAACGACGGCTGGCATTCCCGGGAACAAATATATAAAAATGTCCCGAAAGAGCAGCGGCCTGAATAACCAATAACAAAAACCGTGAAAGTCAAAACCGGTAACACCCGAACTGCGGCGGTTCCTTTAGTTGAGATGCATTCTATTTCAAAAGATTTTCCCGGGGTTCGTGCCCTGGATAAGGTGGATTTTCATATTCAGGCAGGGGAGATCCATGCCCTGGTGGGTGAAAATGGGGCCGGCAAGTCCACCCTGATGAAAATATTGTGCGGGATTTACCCCTATGAAGAATTCTCTGGAGATATAAAAATCAATGGCCGGGATGCCGGGTTTTTTTCGATCAGGGATGCGGAAAAGGCCGGGATTTCTATCATTCACCAGGACCTGGCACTGGTAAAATACCTGACTGCCGCGGAGAATATCTTTCTTGGGGATGAACCCGGACATATGGGATTTATCGACTGGGATTTTATGTTTGGTTCCGCTCAAAAGCTTGTGGATGAGTTCGGGATTGACCTGGACGTCAGGACGGAGATTAACAAGATCGGCATCGGTAAACAACAATTGGTGGAAATAGTCAAAGCTTTGCGAAAAAAAAGCAGGATACTGGTGCTGGATGAGCCAACCGCGGCCCTTTCGGAACAGGAAACCCGCCTTCTTTTTTCAATAATGGCTGAATTGCGGAAAAAAGGAACATCTATGGTTTATATCTCTCATAAGCTTGATGAAGTCCTGGCAATCTCAGACCGGGTAACTGTTCTTAGGGATGGAAAAACCATCAGCTCGGATAACGTATCCAACCTGACCCGGGAAAAAATTATAAAAGATATGGTGGGAAGGGAATTAAAGGATATGTATCCCCGGATATCGTTTAAAACAGGGAACCCGATGCTTTTTGTCGAGAATTTTTCCGTTGAGGACATCGAAATAAAAGGAAGGAAAATCCTGGATAATATTTCTTTTCAAGTTAATGAAGGAGAAGTGCTGGGCATATCCGGGTTGATGGGTGCGGGGCGTTCGGAGTTACTTTTTTCTATTTTCGGTTCTTCACCCGGCAGGATAGTCGATGGTAATATATATATAAATGGTTCCCGGTTAGATATACATTCTCCTCTTGATGCCGTAAGGGCGGGTCTGGCGTTGGTTACGGAGGACCGCAAAAATTCCGGCCTGGTTATGGGTTTACCGGTGCTGCAAAATATATCGATGGTTCACCTTGACCGTTTTTGTTATATGGGTTTTATAAATGAAGCACTGGAATATAATCGTTGCAGCGATATGGTTAAGCAATTGAATATTCGTGCCCCTTCCCTTTATGTTGAGGTAGAAAATCTCTCCGGGGGAAATCAACAGAAAGTCGCCCTGGGTAAATGGCTTCTCAAACCGCCAAAAGTATTTTTACTGGATGAACCCACCAGGGGCATCGATGTGGGGGCAAAAGTGGAGATATATAAACTAATTAATGAATTAAAAAGGCAGGGGACGGCAATCCTGATGGCCTCCAGCGAACTTCCTGAAATCCTGGGAATTGCCGACCGTATTATTGTTCTTCGTGAAGGTAAAATAACCGGGGAATTCCACTGCCCCGGAGCAACACAGGAACAAATCATGGAGGCCGCCGCATGAACAAACCGGCTAACATCAAAAATCAAAACAAAAAGATAATAAAAATCGATATTCGCATGCTCAGCATGATTCTCATCCTTTTTGGTTTGTGGTTGATGTTTCGTTTGCTGGTGGGTGATTTCTATTTCAGCGGTGAGAGTATAGCCAAATTGAGCAGGGATATGGTCACCTGGACGATTCTTGCCGCCGGCATGACCCTGGTTATCATAACCGGTAATATTGACCTGTCTGTGGGCTCTCTTCTTGCCATGGCGGCGGCAAGCGGTGCTTTAATGATCAATTCCGAATACGGATTCGGGCTGCCGACTGCAATCGCTGTCCCTGCCGCTATTTTGATCGGCACCGCGGCTGGCTTCTTACAAGGCGTCCTTACCGCTTATTGCCGGGTCCCCGCTTTTATCGTAACACTGGGCGGATTATTTATATTCCGCGGTATTACCCAGAAACTCAGTGCATTCGACCCCGCGGTCCCGGATTCCAGTTGGGTTGCTGCCTTGGGTTTTAATTATATCCCCCCTTTACACGGTTGGATACTGGGTATAATTACCTGTATAATTGTTATCTATTTTATGGTCCGCAGTAAAATAAAAAAAAGGAAATTGGGGCTGCCCACAGGTAATTTCTTTATTATCCTGGTTAAAATAACCGTAATTCCAGGGGTAATTTTGGGATTTATATATAAATTAAACCAATACAAAGGGATACCCTATCAGACATTAATAATGATCGTCATCCTGGTGGTTTTTTTTATCGTGACAAAGTATACCCGGTTTGGCAGGCATCTTTATTCTATTGGCGGTAATAGTGAAGCTGCCCGGTTATCAGGTATTAACGTAAAACGGCATATTGTGGCTGTATTTTTATTAATGGGATTCCTGGCGGGAATTGCCGGGATTATCTGGATGGCCCAGAACCAGGGATCAACAAAAAGCGCCGGGCAATTCTATGAATTGTATGCCATAGCCGCCTGCGTGATTGGGGGTACCAGCCTGATGGGGGGTCGCGGGTCTATTTTCGGAACCTTTATAGGTGCCTTGATTATGGCAACGGTTATCCAGGGAATGGATTATACGAACCTGGACAATTGGCTTCAATTGGTAGTCAGGGGAGGGGTCCTGGTTACAGCCGTGGGCATTGATATGGCTTCGAAAAAACCGCATATGTTCAAATCTTTTTACCAGT
>WVZO01000537.1:11363-12199 GCA_011772425.1 Candidatus Aminicenantota bacterium | reverse complement strand
TAAAAAATGCGAAAACAACTGCCCCATAGGTGCAATCGAAATGTTTAACGAAATCGTTTATGTATGCGATCTATGTGGAGGTTCTCCCAAATGCATAGAAGCATGCACCGAAAAAGCAATTACATACAAACCGGAATTGAAAAACAATATCTCTTTGGAAACACTGAAAAAAGAAACAAAAACAATGAACCCAGGTGAGAAACGAGCCTATTATATTGGGAAAGTTGGCAGTTGGCAGTTAGCAGTTGGCAAAGAAGAAGAGAAGAAGACAGTTAGCCAGTATGTCAGTGAGTCAGTGAGTCAGTAAGGAAGTAGGAAGCGGAGAAACGGAGAAAAGACGGAGCAAAATGAAACCAATGGGGCACGATATCAAGAAGCAAAGTACGATGTTTGACCGTGTGTGAAAAGTTTTTGCGGGGTCCAGGGGCGGTTTTTTCAAAAAGAGCCCCTGGCCGCCGGAGGNNACGTAGGTATGAAATAGAGACGGTGAACAAGGCCTGGTTTAGGAATGTTATTGGTGGCCGGGCGGCAAATACTAAACGACTGGTAGAAGAACTGGATTACGAGTGCGATCCCCTGGGGCCGGATAATTTACTTATTTTTGGGGTAGGGCCTTTAACCGGCACCCTGCTGCCTGCGTCTGCTTATTATACTGTTTCTGCTAAATCGCCTCTTACCGGTATCCTGGGTGATTCGGCAGCAGGCGGTCAGTTTGCTGCTGAAATGAAACTCACAGGCTTTGACCAGGTTATCATCAAAGGTAAATCCGAGACGCCTATTTATCTTTTTATTACGGAATCGGGTGTTCAATTTATCGAGTGTTCCCATTTGATGGG
>WVZO01000537.1:693-11342 GCA_011772425.1 Candidatus Aminicenantota bacterium | reverse complement strand
GCTTTTTTCTTCTATTGGTTCCAGTGGCAATCGTATTAATGGGCGCTGCGGCATGGGTGCTGTTATGGGGTCCAAGAATGTCAAAGCAGTGGCTGTGGAAGGCAATACATCGGCGAAGATTGCCGACCCCCTGGCGTTCTTGAGAGAAGTCAATGCAATTAAAAAAGCCATTATTGACAGCAAGGAGTATGACAAACGGTACAAATTAGGTACTACTATGTTAATGAATGATCTAAACGGGCTTGGTATCCTTCCTACCAACCATTTCCAGGAAGGGGTTTGTGAATATATCGATGCGATTTCCGGCGAGACATTGGCCCGTAAATACAAAGTAAAAAATAAAGCCTGTTTCAACTGCAACCTCCACTGTTCCCGGTATTACATATGCGGGGAAAACCAGGCAGAAGGCCCGGAATTTGAAACCCTGTGCGGTTTCAGTTCCCGGATTGGTAATAGTGACCTGGCTTTTACCCTTGAGATGAACCAATACTTGAACCAGGTGGGAATGGATTCTATTTCTGCTTGTGAGGTGATCGGCTGGCTCATGGAGTGCCAGGAAAAAGGATTGATCAAACCGCAAGATGTGGACGGCTGGGAAATCTCCTGGGGAGATACGGATAAGATTCGGCAGCTTATCCATATGATTACTTACAGGCAAGGGATTGGGGATCAATTGGCAGAAGGTGCAACAAAATTTTCCCGGGGATTCGGCAAAGAAGCCCGGGAATTGGTGATGCAAGTCAAAGGGTTGGATATCATCTGCGGTGATCCACGAGGAATCAAAGCGTATGGATTGACTTATGCCATTGCTTCCAGGGGAGCGGATCATCTCCGGGCTGAGCCTTATTTTGAGTTGACTGAACGATGGGAAACCGCAAAAAAACGATTCGGCACGGAAAAAGCCGCGGACCGGCTTTCTGAAGAAGGAAAAGCAGCATTGGTTACTTATTCTGAAAAAATAGCTCTCCTGACTGACTGCTTGACCATGTGTAAAAACATCGGGTTATGCATGGATGTTTTGAACCTGGAGAATGCAGCCAGGCTCCTGACTGCCTGTACCGGTATCGATTATACGCCTCAGTATCTTGACAAAATCCTTGGGGAATGCGTGGAACGAGATTTTGTACTCAACAAGAAATTCGGGTTAACAAAAGAGCAGGACACACTGCCTGGACGTTTTCTCAAGGAACCCCTGAAAAAAGGCCCTACCAAAGGATCAGTAGTGAATATAAAAAAAATGGTAGATGAGTATTATCAACAGCATAATCGATAGGCACATCATTTTTTCCAGGGGGGCTCTTTTCGAGAAAACCGCCCCCCTGGACCCCCCGCAAAAGCTTTTTATACATGGTCAGCCTGTGTTACGAGGTTTCCAACATCGTGCCCCATCGGTGTGGCCTTACTTCTTTTCTACCTGCTTGCCAACTGCCAATTGCCAACTGTCTTCCTCACCTCATCTTCGGTCCATAAACAAACTGTCCATTAGCGAAAATAATGTCGTTGTCAAAATGACGCATATGTGTCACAACATAAAACCCGGTTTGGTCCCAGCCGTTGAAAACACCGTCTCTGCCGCCTGAACCGATAAAATAAACATCCTTTTGGTCACCGGTGCCAGGTTTGTAATGAAAATCATTACCCCATGCATCTTTGAGGGGAAGGACTCTAATATAAAAAGGTACCAGTTTGCTTTGAATCTCTGCCAGTGAGTTCCCTGGCGGTGCTTCATAGTTGTCAGTGATATAGGATTCAATGGCCATTGCCATACTCTTCATATCGCCCATGGTGGCTTTTTGTTTTCCTTTTTGTAAAGCCGTTAGCATGTTAGGAACGGCAATGGCTGCCACGATGCCTAATGGCGCAGCACCCATCATCAGCATCGCGTGCTCAAATCCCATGGTGTGATTGACTATTATTATTACTCCCTCATCGGTGTTTTGATTTACTGCAAACATGGCCACCTTTTTAGGGAAGAGAATTTTAAGAAGCTTATATGCTTCCTGGTCTTCTTTTCCCCCGGCCGCTTGCATGGCTTTTTGTTGTATGTCAAGGACGGTTTGGAAGACCCGGGAACTGGTAAACCGAAACCCATTTCCTTTTTTAGGAATATAAGCTGATAGTTTTTTGAATTCGTCGGTGGCAATCAAACCATTTCCTTTCTCTTTAGCCGCAAACATGGCATCCACGATCCGGTTATTGGAGGCGAAGATCAACAAGCCGTCTTTTTGTACAATCACCGGTTCAACGGTAATGGGCATCGGCCGAACCGGGATTTGAATTTTCTTTATTTTTCCTTCCACCTTTTGGGTAGAGGGGGGCATCTTGCTCTGCAGCAGATTGAACACATAATCATCTTTAACGGAAAAAATAATGGCAAGCGCCGGATCGGGAATTTCCAGCGGGATTTTCCCTGCAGGAATGGTCTTCATTTGATTACTGTCCAACGTAACCACATATCCCATGCCACCGGAAAAAGAGCCCAACAATTTGTCCAACTCGATTCCTTGCTTTTGAAGTTTGGGGCCCACAGAAAGAATCCCTTGTTTAAACTTGGGTAAATCCGATGCTTCCACCTCTTTTTTGAACCACTCCCAAAAGACATTCACTTTGAAATCACCAAAACCGGCCATAACCGTATCTGCAGGCAGCATCTCCAGTTCCTCCATTTCACGGGGAGCTGCCTCCGCCATGTGCCACATCAGGCCTTTACCCTTGTCTTTGTAATGATGAATCACCAACCTGCTGTGATTGAGGCCGTTGTCAATAGGAACAGAACTAAACCCTACGCCGCTGATTTCCATCAAACCGCATTTCTTTACTAATCCGTAGATGAAATCAAAAATCTTCAATCCCTCTGTCTTACCGGACTTAGAAACCTCTTTCTCCACTATGCCACGCACATTAACAGCGAATTCATCCACGGTTTTTATGAACTTCTCTGTGCTGAGATAGAGGTAGATACTCCCTCCTTTGTTCAATTTGGAAGTGACTTCATAAAAGCTGGTTTTCTCAGCCGGTTTGATACGTCCCGGAGTATCACCACCACCACACTGGGACATAAAAAATATCATCAATGCCCCAATTAGCGCCCCTGTTACCAGGAACAACGTCTTCTTTTTCATCGTAAACCTCCTTTCTCTATATATTTTATAATTAACCACAAACTCCGCTTCTATCATATCCCTATTTTAAGGCAAAGAAACTGGTATTTCAATAGGGAAGGATTGGATTTTAAAAATTTGATTTGGAATAATGGAGTGAAATCTGGTAGAATGGAACTTAGTTCGCTTCGCTCACAATTGATTGGGGTGATGGGGTATTGGAATAATGCGGGAATGGGAAGGCGTCCTTCGGACAAATAAACGCCTGCGGCGGAGACCTAAATTTTTTTCGCTTGGCACCTTTTCCACCCAGAAGCAGAGTAAAATGATACCAATGGGGCAAGATGTTGGAAGTGTGGTACGATGACTGTCCGCATATGGAAAGTTTTTGGGAGTCCAGAACCCTTTTTACAAAAAGGGTTTTGGCCGCCGGAGGCAAAAGAAGTTCTTATTGGGTAGACGTGAGTTTTTGTTTTGTTTGGGTGATAAATTTCAGGATATCTTTGTTTTCAGAATTGAGAAATGCTTTCCAATCATCCAGTATTTTTTCTTTTGTTTCTTTCAAATCCGGGGTCCCATTGATAAAGGGAGGATAATCGCCGCCGTTTAATTGAACCCTTAAATGGTTTTCGCACAAAAGCTCGAGCACTGCACGGCCGACATCATCCTGGGGCAGGTAGGTATTCATGACTTCATGCCACAAATAAACGGTGGAATAATTGTCCCATTCCTCATAATTACCCCATAGGATCGCATTATCATTTTGGAGGGTTAACCTGTTTTTCAGGCTGGGATGAGTGATGTAAACGGTGAAGGTTTTATTCAACGGAAGTCCTGTTAACTCCTTTATGATATCAAATGTTTTGGGATAATTTTTTTGCCATTGATCTCTGCAAGCCTTTCCGTATTCATAAGTTTGAGTTAAAATCTTACCGAAAAAGGAAGTTTCCGTAGCCTTGATAATAAACAGCCGCACATCTTTAAGTTTGGGTGAATCCATATTTTGGGGTGTGATCTCCGACGGGTCGATAGCCATAAGTTTGTCATAGTGTTCTTTTGAAAGTCCCTCCATATATTTTTGCAGCAATACAATATCATCTTTAAATTGATCGGAGGAAAAATTGTCTTCACCTTTGGATCGGAGGATATGGGCTGCGAGATAGATATCGTGGACAGAGAATTTTAGATTGATGCCTTGATTTTGATTATCACTTGTATCCTGGCTAAAACCGAAAAATAATTGCAGCAGGAAAACAATCACAAGAAAAAACGTGCACCCCACCAGGACTTTTTTTATATTATACATTATATTTGTTTTTGCTGCACTCGGCGTCTGGTGTTTTGCTAATTTCTTGCGATCTTGCATACTAATATTATAAAACCCTTTTCCAATTTTGTCAAAAGAAATGCCAGCAATTCTCATTTTGAGAATTGCCATGTTAAGGTTAAGAAAAACTCCTGGATTTTGCCATATTTTTCTGTGAGAACAGGTGATCTCAAGCAGTTTTTTTTCTCCTCAACCTCGCCAAAATAAAAATTGCTGCACTAACCCGGGTTAAAACGATAGACCTCTATGTTTTTACTTGACTTAGCCTTTTCTGGGCTGTTCCCAAACTGATGGAATCATTTTTTACCCAGCACACATCGGGGTAGGTCGTTGTTCTTTCCCTTACTTCCTACTTCCTACTTCTTACTTCTTACCGGCCGTGCATATATTGGGTAATTTTGAGAATGTGGGAAATTTCCTCCTGGATAATGGTTTCCACGTGACTTTTATTTTGATCTTCAATATACTTTTTCACCATAGTGAATAGCACAATGGAATCTTTTTCGAAATCCAGTGCCATATTGACCGCGTCATCAATGGTGTTGATGTCAGCGAGTTTTTTTTGTAATGCTTCGTCATTCGCTAAGGCATGGGTTTTTAAGAAATCTTTCATATAGGCTTCATACTCACCCGGGTAAGATTCGGGGGGAGTAAAGGTACCGGTCTTTTTTAACAATCCTCTAAAGGTTTTCTCGTGTTTGAGCTCTTCATCTGCCAGGAATTGAAACAGCTCCATCAGTTTTTCATCATTGAACTTTTTCATGGTTTCCACGTAAAACTTATAGCCGTTTTGCTCGATATATATAGCGAACTCAACCGCTTCACTGACGTTTAGTAGTTGTCCCATTGTTATTTCTCCTTATCGTTTTTAAGAGTTTTTTAAGGGGAAGATTGTAACAATTCAACCGGCAAATGTCAATTGTCAATCATTGATTCGGCAATTCTAAATTTGGAGTGATGGAGTAGTGGAGTATTGGAGCAAAAGAAAAAATTTTTTTTACCAATTTTTTTTACCAATTTATTTGACAAACGAATTTTTTTCTATTATAATATAGACTCAACCATTTCCATCAATATTTAATTGATGTCAGCCCACCGACCATAAGAAGATAAATGTCAGTTTTTCTCGACTGGAACATCAGATGTCAGATTTACACTGACTAAAAAAACTCTAAATAGGAGGTCCTATGAAAAAATTTTCAATGTTTTTAGCGGTTTTTCTTTCGGTATCCCTGCTGTTTGCTTTTGCAGAGGACGGAGTTGTAAAGAAAGGGCGGATTCCTGAGTACCGTCAAGCCTTCATGGAGAGGTCACCCGGTACATTTGATCCTGCCGAGTATTCCCGGACAATGGCTGAGACCTATAACTGGTTGAGGTCAGAGGCTGCATCGTTGTCTCCCGGTTCCTTTATCACGGTTAGAGTGAGTGAAGAAGAGTTGGCGGAGATTAATAATTACGAATGCGAAACCTGTGCCCAGAGCCAGAAGCTGCGGGTTGGTTTGGTTAAGCCAGTGGGAGTTCGATTTTCTTTCCGCTCATTGGATTCAGTGGAGCGTACCCCGGACGGCGGAATGGTTTGGACTGCCGTAGTAGAGTCTCCCGGGGCCACTGCTCTTCGGCTGCACTTTACCAGCTTCTCTCTTCCTGGCAATGCCGCTCTTTATATTTACGGGTTGAACGGGGAAGCCTTTGGGCCGTATACGGGCATTGGACATACCGATTCAGGTGAATTCTGGAGTCATACGATTACCGGTCCGGTGACTTTTGTGCAATTGCGTCATTTTGGTCCGATTTCTGAAAATGAGCTTAGTTCCATCTCTTTTGACATTGAAGGAGTTGGCTATCTCAGTGACAAATTCCTTATTCCCTTTCTCCAAAATATAGAGAAGACTCCCGAAGATATCAGCGGTGTAAGGGATCACTGCAATGAGAATGAGCCTTGTGTGGAAGATGCCTCTTGTTTTTCCGGTACGGCGGTCAACAATGCCAAAAAAGCGGCTGCTTACATACAATGGATTGCCGGTGCCTGGATTTATATGTGCTCCGGTGGGCTCATTGCCGATACGGACACCACCAGCCAGATTCCCTATTTCCTGACAGCCAATCACTGTATCAGCAAAGCCAAGGATGCGAAAAATATGGAAGCCTACTTCCAGTACTGGACCGCTTCCTGCCATGGTGCTTGTTATGATCCGGTGGGCGTTTGTCCCCGCACCCTGGGCGCTGATATAGCCCAGAGCAGCCGCAACGGCGACCATACCTTGCTGCAGTTGTGGGAAGACCCGCCGTCAGGCAGTGTTTTCATGGGTTGGACCAATCAGCCGGTGGCTTTTGCCGACGGCACTCATTTGTTCCGTATCAGCCATCCCTCTGGTATGCCCCAGGCTTACTCCGAGCATGTCGTGGATTCCCAGTATGTTGAATGTGGTGGTTTGGATATAGGGGAGTTTATCTACAGCCAGGATATAGTGGGTGCCACGGAAGGCGGAAGCAGTGGTTCCCCGGTGATGAATATGAACGGTCAGATCGTGGGTCAGCTCTATGGCGCCTGTGGATACACCCTGGAAATCTGCGATTTCGAACAAAATCGAACCGTTGACGGTGCGTTTGCTTTCTATTACAACGAAGTTAAACCATGGCTGGACCCCGGCCCACCCCCTGAAGGCAAAATGCACGTCTATGCCATTGACCTGAGCATCAAGAAAAAAGGACCCAAAACCGATGCCATTGCCAAAGTTATTATCGTGGATGAAAACAACAACCCAGTGGAAGGCGCCACGGTTACCGGCACATTTTCCGGTGATGCTTCCGGTTCCGGATCCGGCACCACCGGCGCCGATGGTGAGGCAACCATCAAGGTTACCATAACCGGAACAATCTCCTCTTTCGGCTTCTGCGTAGACAATGTCACTCACGATACCTTAACCTACGACCCCGCCGCCAATGTAGAAACCTGCGATTCCTATCCGAACTAATTTCATAGGGGGTGGCACCCCCAGCCCAAAGTGTATTTGTTCAGTGGCATTAAATGTCACTATTCACCAAAACGTTGTTTTTTGAACAAGGTTTTACTCAGTAAGTTATACGCCATTAGACTTGTCCTAAACACTTGAACGCCGCGGTGATGAAGATGCCTTTATTCATCACCGCGGTATTTTTTTTAGGGGCGGCGTCTCACCCGAAGACGTATGAAAATAAACAAAAGCTTTTGCGAGGGGTCCAGGGGGGTGGTTTTCTCGAAAAGAACCCCCCCTGGCCGCCGGAGGCAAAAAGGTATTTTCATGGTAGGAGGTGAGAAACTCCCTGCATAAGAAGAGAAAGCGATCAGCACAGATGGGAATGGACAGAACGGAGCCAACGATGCCCCTCTTCCGTGGGGGTCGTTATCCGTTAAAATACAAGGAGGTCTTATGAAAAAATCTTCCATTCTGGCGATGTATCCGGTACTCAATCCGCTGACACCAATGCCAAAGGTGTGGCAACCTTAAAGATTACCATAACTGGCTCCATCTCCACCTTCACCTTCTGCGTAGACAATGTCACTCACGATTCCTTAACCTACGATCCCGCCGCCAATGTAGAAACCTGCGATTCCTATCCGAACTAATTTCATAGGGGGCGGCACCCCCAGCCCAAAGTGTATTTGTTCAGTGGCATTAAATGTCACTATTCGCCAAAACGTTGTTTTTTGAACAAGGTTTTACAGAGTAATAGTTATACGCCATTAGACCTGGTTATCCTTACAGCGCCGCGCTGAGGGGATTTGGCATTTTCCCCCGGCGCGGCGCATTTTTTTCTCCATTACTCCATGTCTAAAAAAGAAAAAAGTGACAGTCAAAGAATTAATAAAGGAGCAAATTGAAATGACTCAGGTGGGGTACGATGGCTGACACCACACCACACAGGCTGACCGTGTATAAAAAATTTTTGGAAGTCCAGAAACCTTTTTATAAAAAGGTTTCTGGCCGCCGGAGGCAAAGGAGATCAGGATGGGCAGGCTTAACGTTTTTTGAGCTAACAGATATTACTGTCCATCCTGAAGAAAAAATGCCTGGTAGTATATCCGCACGGAGGGCAGCATTTTTTTATAGTGCCCGTGCGGTAGGAGAGGTAAGGTGCCCTTCGGGAAAGTTTAAATCGCCTGCGGCAAGAATAAAGTACCTGGCACCTTCTATTTTAAATTGCCATTAAAAATTAATTGGTCTTTATTTCTTCTCACGGGGTTTTTTCCGGTTGATTTCGTTGTTTATGAATTCAGCCGATTCGTTGCGAATCCTTATCGCTTCCGCCATTATCTTGAAGCGGAAATAAGCGGATTTAAAGAAATAAAACAAAAATTCATCGACTTCTTCATTGACCCGGCTGTAATCATGGCGAAACTTATCCAGGGGAAACGTAGAAGCATTAAACAAAAAGTACAACCAACATCACAAATGTAAAACCAAAGTTGTACAAAATATAAAATCAAAATACAACCAAAAATAGGACTTTAGGTGGATTGACAATTATAACTGATTTGTTATTATTGCATGATGTGGATAATAAAAAACAATATTACGCAAAGGAGTTTAAATGATGAAAACTAAAATTTTGCTGATTATTATTACAGGTCTATTTTTGATTCAATGGACTTGCACTACCGGGGAACCGAAACCTCCCTATGTAGTGAATCTTCCGGTTCCGTTTCATCAACAGGAGTGCGGAAACTGGTGTGGTATTGCCTGCATTCAGATGTGGGCTGATTTTGATGGATGGTTGGTAACTCAGGCAGAAATTGCAAGTTATTTAGGAATCGTTGGCAATTTATATGCAAGCCCATATGATTTGGAAAGAGGAGTAGGCGCTTATACTGCATCTCCGGGTTGGCTTGAAAGAAGAGAATGGGATGAACCCGGTGGTCAAGGAGAGCTTGTTGCAGCAAGCATTACCGGCATTAAATATGGTGTACCCTCTATTATGCCATTTGGAGGTGGAACTCATGCAGTTCTCATAAAGGGATATGAATGGAGAGAAGAAGATGATATACCTATAGCGCTTGCATGTTGGTATCACGACCCGAATGGTATAGTGAACAGGAAAATAAGCGCAGCTCAATTGTCAAATTATTTTGACTGCTTTCCCGCTGACTACTGGGTAATTGTTGGTGATTATGATTTTGTCCTGGAAGGCATCAATGGGCATTTTGCATTTATTGCAGCGGGAGGAACATATTATGGTGGTCCTCAAACATACGATCCCTTTGTTTTCCAGGAATAGTCCAGCAAAAAATAGGAGGAAAAAATGATTAAAGCAAAAAATTTGATAGTTATGGTTTTAGTGTTGGGTTTGTTTAATATTACCTTTGCTGATAAACGACCGAAACCAAAGTCAATGAAAGAACTTACAGACCCAAAATCACCCTCGTATGTTCCCTTTCCTTACCCTAAAAAAAGGGGAGAAATTATTGCCGATTTAAAATACTATGCTGATAAATACTGTAATGATAACCCTGATAAATGGATTGGAGAAGTTCCAGCCACTGAAATAATTTTAAAGAAATTATTGGAACCTAAGCCGATTTATACAATCGGGAAAATAATTAAAGTCAAGAACCGTACAGCAAAGCTATCCCACGATTATTCCTGGTTAATTTATATAATGGACAAGGATGGGGATATAGCCATGCATGTTGCAATGGACGCATACGGTTTATTTACAGAGGGCGCTGCTGTGAGAGAAGAAGACATCGAAATGGTGCTTCAAGCTAAAGATAGAAAAAAAATGGAAAGATTCCGCAAATATCTAAATGATAGAGATATAAAAAATATATTATCAGAATCAATCGATTGTACCATTGATTATCGTGAAATCAAAAAAATGGAAAGATTAGCTTACTTTTCGCCATTGGGAGATTTCCTATTCCCACTATGGGAAATTAAAATGTCAGATGGAACAATCTACTACTACAGCATTACAAGAGAAATGGTTTATGCTATTGAAAAGAAAATACACTGGAAAAAAGACAAAAATGGGTATCGAGCCAACAGGTTATCATTGGTACCGCATATGGATTTTCTCCCTGATTCTATTAATGATGAGTTGATCGTACTTAAGAAGATTCCCAGGAAAACAAAAAAATAATCCCCATTTAATAAACTGGTAAAAACACGGGCATCGAAAATTTTTTAAATGAACAGCAGCTAATCTCAGCGATTTTACGCCTGGTAAAACGTGAGCCAGTC
>WVZO01000537.1:400-591 GCA_011772425.1 Candidatus Aminicenantota bacterium | reverse complement strand
CTTCTAAGAAAAGATCGATGCTTTCGGACACCTTATAACTAATTCCTATTCCACCGGAAATGAGGGCATGCAGCGCGATTTCTGTATAATAAAATTCGCCTTCGATTCCTATATAACCACCGGATACATAGTACAAAAAACATACACCGCCGCCTGCCGCAATATAATACGAAAAACGACCCTTTTTCATT
>WVZO01000537.1:0-318 GCA_011772425.1 Candidatus Aminicenantota bacterium | reverse complement strand
TAATAATCCTCTCTGGGATAATAGGAATACATGTTAAAGCTTTCCCTTACAATCAACCGCGGTGACAGGTTCAATTCAAGACCGAATCCCACGTTGACGGCGGGTTTACGACCACCGGCAAACCAACCGGGATATACGGGAAAAGATACACCCGTTGAGGCGAAAACTCTTATTCTAGAATTCTTTTTCGCTGTCAGTTTCCCGGTGATTCCTATCAACGAAAACAAAAGGCAGAAAATGATTACTTTTTTTTGTTTCATTATATCATTCCTCTTTAGCCGGGGATTTTTCCTTTGATCTTGATATGTTTTTAAGTAT
>WVZO01000306.1 GCA_011772425.1 Candidatus Aminicenantota bacterium | reverse complement strand
GCGACCAGGGGGGCTCTTTTCGAGAAAACTGCCCCCCTGGACCCCCCGCAAAAGCTTTTGATTAGGGTGTTTGATAACCCTTGTTCTTGAATTCGACGGAGATAAATACAGGTATGGGTTTTTTCCAGTCTTGGGAGCAGGCCGGCTTCCAGGAGAGAGGATTTTCCTACCCCGGATTGACCGTACAATAGGATAATAGGGGCAGTGTTTTTATCGGTGACCCGGTCGTATAATGCCCGGATATAATAGGAACGTCCGAAAAATATTTTAGCATGTTTTTTAGTGCAGCGGTCCAGGAAAAGAAAAGGGGGTTCGGGTAATGTATAGGTTTCGGGAATGGCGGGTAAACCGAATAAGGGATTATGGGCCGCATCGGGCAGGTTCCACTCTTTTACTTTTTCTGCGCCTTGTTTGTACAGGATTTCCCAGGGGAACCGGTCCGTATCTCCTGCGTATCCATCCTGGTACAGGGCCTGGGTATTGGAAGGTCCTAGCTTGATCTCGATTTCCAGTTCCGCTTCGCGCCAGGCCCGTTCTATAGGTAACCCATTGGCCAGGCCATTGTAAAAACGGGTGGCCAGTATCAAGGCGGCATTATCTTCGATTTTCTCTAAAGTCCCGATGACTGCGGGTATGCCGGCATTATTGAGTTCCCGGGCGTGTTGTATGGTTGAGCAGGCGTTTAAAAATATCAATTTCAAACCCTTTTGCATGGCAAAGAAACAAGCCAATTCTTTTTTGTAAGCAGAAGAAGGGCCGCCGGCAAAGTCTTCTAATAGAAGTTTATAACTGTCGGCATGTCCGCCGTAGTGGAAGACAGCGATCCTGTTTTTGTAGGTTTTATCCTGGAACACATCCAGTATATCGTCGATGGTGGCGTTTGCCCGTTCTACGATTTCGCACAGCCCGGCGTTTTTTGCTTTATCCAGTTCATTCCGAATCCCACGGAGTTCTTCGGGAAGATTTCTTAAGTATGCGCCTTCCCTGACCCGGTCATTAGCAAAAGCCAGGAATATAACCGGCTTTTGATTTAATTGTTTCATCTTTTAGTACTCCTTATTGAAAAGTTTTTGCGGGGGGTCCAGGGGGGCAGTTTTTTCAAAAAGCGCCCCCCTGGCCGCCGGAGGCATAACTTAATCGTAACTTTGCCCCAATCCTTGACGGTTTGTACTTTTGTTTCCTTTATATTATCGGCCAGTAGTTCTTTTCTGGCTGCATCGATATCATCCAGGTGTTCCAATTCGGTCCATTCCGGGCAGACCACGACAAAGATACAGTGAGGCGATTGGCCCGGTTTGCTGTCGAGGTTCTTACGCACAGCAAATGTTCTTTGGGGATGCTGTTTAAAGTCGCAGGTTTTCTCAATCTCTATCAATTCTTTTCCATTATAA
>WVZO01000536.1 GCA_011772425.1 Candidatus Aminicenantota bacterium | reverse complement strand
ATCGCGCAAAAGGAACAAATCCAACTGGATTATCGACGATCCTTTGCCCATTTGGAACACTTTCAGGTGGATTATCGACGATCCTTCGCCCATTTGGAACAATTTCGGGTGAATTATCAACGAATCTTGGCCTAAAAGGAACAATTTCAGGTGAATCAATTCCAAAGTGTAGCCAATAAGCAACAATTTCTTTCGGATTATTGCCAATGTTTAGCCCAAAAGGAACATTTTTTCCTGGCGCATTCTCAAAGTTTAGCCCAAAAGGAACACTTTTCTTTGTCGGAATGTCAATTTTTCAGGCAAATAAGAAGGAAAAAGGGACGGGCAAGAAAGTCACTGTCTGATTTATAAATCCTTAAAAGGCCAAGCCAAAACCGAATCCCAACTGTCCGCCAAACTTTGTTTCATCCTCCATAAAGTTGACTAAAAATCCAAAATTGAGATCAAAATAGCCTTTTTTGCCAATATTTCGCTGCAGTCCCCAGACCGGGCCGATAGAAAACCGCCGTTCAACAGTGGATGATTTAAACACACTCATCAGGATAACTCCCACATAGTTGGCGGCAAATTTATCCACCTTTTTTCCCTGTGCCTTTCTTTTATTGAGATTATAATAATATCGGGAACTTATTGATGCATAGAAAGGAAATATAACCCTGGAATCATTCTCTTTCACCTCAATACTCATCCCAACTCCAACCTGGCCCAGTAAAGTAAAACTATCTTTTAACCGAAATTCCACACCCCCGCCCAGGGGTATTAAACTCAGCTTGAATACAGTATTCTTATTTTCTTTTTCTTGTGCAACTAAAGAAAGGGAGCATGTTAGCAAAATTAGGGTAATTAATGGTATAAAAGTAGATCTTTTCATGCTTTCACTCCTTTTTTCAGCCATTTTTACCGGCTATCTTCTTTTTTTCAGGGAAATTATGGAGCAATTTCGATGCCAGGAATCTACAACATTTATGTCCTGTTTCCAGGACAAAATCTTTGTTTTATTTTTCTCCAAACCTCTCTACTTTTTTTAAACCTTCAGCTTTAATTAATGCATCGATACCCGTATATGGAATGAAGAGGTAGGGACAGGCTCAGAACCTGTCCCTACACTCTTAATTAAACGATAAACAGTAGAATGATTTTAATATGTAATGGAATCAGAGGTTTCAATGTTGAGCGATGGGTTGTAGGTTAGGGTGGCATGGGTAACATTAGTCACTGTAATGGTGAATGGCCCCGGGGATTTTACCTTGGCGGAGGTAAAGGTTACTGTACCGTCACCACCGGTGACATCTGAATCAGTACCGCTCACCACACCGCTCCAGGCCACATCTACAGTGGCATCGGGGACCACATTGCCCAGGGTATCTTTAATAGTGATCACTGCGGTAGCCGTGTAGTTTTTACCCTGCTTTTTGATACTCATGCTGATGTCGAATACATACATCTCGGGTGCGGTGCCCACCGTAATCACTACGGTTTTCGTACTTGAAGCGCCCTCATTATCGGTAACGGTTAAGGAAACCGTATAAGTACCGTCAACAGCATAAGTGTGTACAGGGTTCTGAGTGGTGGAGGTGGTTCCGTCGCCAAAATCCCACAGCCAGGAAACAATGTAGCCGTCCGGATCATAGCTCAGATCCGTAAAGGTAACGGTTAATCCATTAATGGTGTAAGTAAAATCAGCAACGGGGTACTGGTTACCCTGTTCCGGGGTTTGCAGGTCCACCGACGCATCACCGAAACATGTCCAGGTGTCTGCCATGCTCTCTCCAGCACTTCCATTGATATCGATCATCTTGAACAGCCCGTTAACAAATGCACCGCCGAAGGTTCGTTGACCGGCAACGATAAGATCGGCAAACTCATCCTGGGCATCCATGGGGGGACTCCATGATTGGTTAATGGTGGAACCGGCATGGGCTATGGCCCCGGTGGGATTGCCGTTATTGGTGGCCCGCAGCCAGGTTTCACAAAAACAGGTATAGTTTTTGAAATTACCTACCACACAGGCCACGGAAAAAACAAACGGCAATTCATATTCATTCACCAGGGCATCGACGTCCGAGCTATAATACTGCCAGCTCGAGGTATACCAATAGGTTACTCCTCCATGACCACAGTAGAAGATGGTTCCTGCGCCGGCATTGATTAAACTGGTCATTAACGCCGGGCTGCCGCCGCTCTGATGACACTCATGTCGCGTATAACCAATCGTCTCTAAGTCATCAAGAATTAAATTAATATGCTGATAGTCATACTCACCATTATGACCGGGCCCTTCCGAAGAACCGGTTCCAATGGCATGCCGGATAAATTCAGCAGAAGAGAGAACATCTCTTTCATAATGGACGGTGCGTTCCACCTGGGTTTGCACATGAGTCGAATTTTCGGCAGAGAAACGACCGACAAAAATATCCAGGTAGTGGTCGCTGCCCACAATATACCCGTAGTTGTTATCCGAATCGCCGGCCGAAGTGCTGGACGTGGGTACCTGGGCATGGTCACCCACCAACAATAAGTAAGTCAAACCATTGGTATTGTAGTAATTGGCAACATAGGTTTTTAATGCGTTGGAGCTTCCGATGGTGGAATAGTCCACAAGGTCCACATTATAACCGATACTCTGCTTCCAAGAAACAAAATCGGCCATATCCGCCATAAAACCGCTGTAACAAATAATCAGCATATTTCCATAATCATCGGGCAGTGGGGTGTATTCGGTCTGCTGGGAAAAGTTGATAAAATGTCTTTTGTAAATTTCCCTGAAATCAGGATTGAGTTTGGTAACAGCTTCGGTCCGGTTAAACATGTTTTCACCCACTTCCCCTGTGGCCGCAATCTTTACCGTTACCTGGGTATAAACCCGCAATACTTTTGTAACCGGGTTATAACGGAATGGATTCACAACCACGGTCTGGCCCCTGAAGTCCCTGGCAATATAGGGTGTGTTGAGTTCTGCCAGGTTCGCCGGGTAAAAATCATTGTTCCGGTACTCAGCCCCATATTCATAGGGGACATCATCGGGGTTAACCGTTCGTAACAGGTTTCCTTTGGAAGGCGCGATGTCAATGTTCCTGATTTCAGTGAATGCCGAATCAATGACTTCCACTCTCATTTTTTCTTCATCAGGAATGATAACAGACGCGGTTAATTTTAATAACCCGGGTGCGCCTTTTCTCAGGATTTTTCCAGTATCCGGGGCCACTAATTCTTTTGCATTACCGTTACCTGTCTTCACGTTTTTGAAACGATACTCATTGACTTCAAATGTTAGAATCGTTCCATCGGGCGATGAAGACACCAGGGTAACCTTATTCCCTTTTGCCCCGAAGGCGAGGGTTACACTTAACAAAAGTAGACATACTAACAAAAATTTGAATTTCTTCATTTTGAAAGACCTCCTTGAAAATTTTTGGATTTTAATCTCTAATATAATGCAACAAAAAAGAGAAGAACGCAATCCTCCATAAGTCCTATTTTTGGTATGAAAATTTTTTAAAAAAACGTACAACTAAAGTTGTAATTTTTTAAAATGGTTGTACGCGGACAGCGTCCGCAGTAACAATTAAGCTGACAGCCCCGGGTTCAAGCCCCAACCCAACGCTTTAAACGGAGGCGGCGGTGAATTTAGAGTTATTCAAGTTCATATCTCATGATTGGCCTGGTTGGCGAACGTCTGGCCACCTCTTTAAAACCGGCTTTTTGAAATGCCGATAAAAACCCTGTCCAGGCAAATACATCCGGCATACTGGGTTTTTTGGGATGGACCGGATAGCCTTCCAGGATTTTTGCACCTTGTCTTCGGCAAAATTCGATGACATATTCCAGCATTCGCACCGACAATCCCATTTTCCTGTAAGATTTAGCAATAAAAAAACACACAATCGACCAAACAGGTTTATCATCGACGGGTTTAAGAATACGTGAACGGTTCAAAGAGGGAAAAGTTTCCCGTGGTGCCACCGAACACCAGGCAACTGGCTCTTGTTTATAATACGCTATTATCCCGGGAATCTCCCCGGATTTAACAATTTGCCGCATGGCTTCTTTGTTTTTTTCGCCCTTTTGTTTCTCAAATTCCGAACGTTTCAACCGCCACCACATACACCAACAACCGCCGCAAGCGCCTTTTTCGCCAAACAACATCTCGAAATGAGACCACGTCTCCCCGGTTAAAGGCTGAAACTCAATATTATTAAACATTTCACTCTTGTTTTCCATGATGATTTCCAACTCCTTAAAAACTATTAATTATCATAAATAAGAGATAGCGTCAAGTCCCGGATTTAATAATAAAGCGTTCTAAAATTTAAAAGCAGTAACATCTTCCTGGGTGAGTTCTACTTTATTAGTCACCAGGTCAAGAGAAATTACAATATCCTTGATTTTAATGGTCTTATTTTCCATACACTGGTCCAAAATCTCTACATAATGCTTTGCCATATTTTCAATGGTGGAGTGTTTAAAGAGGGAAGTTAAGTATCCCAACAGCATACTGTAGGTATTTTTGGCTTCGGTGACGTTCAGGCCCAGGTCAAAAGGCTGCTTGCTCTGCCAGGATGAGATCGAGTTTATTATGAAGTCGGTAAAACGGATAGGTTCCTTTTCTTTTGCCAGTTCCGCGGCGTTTTGAAAAGTGAAATGGGTATCGAATAAGGGATTTCTCCCTACCTGGAATTCGATTCCCAGCTTGTGCACCAGTTCATCGAACTGGTAGTCCTGGTTATCATAGGCATTAAGGGCAGTGGTTTTGACCTGTTCCAGGAATTCCAGGAAGGTGAGGTTTTCATAAGGGTAATTTCTCATCACCAGCATATTGACAAACATTCCCATGATGTTTTCCACGTCGGGATGGCGTCTGCCAGCCACGGCAGACCCCACAACGATATCCTCCTGGCCGGAATAGCGGGATAATAAAATGTTGTAAACAGCCAGCAGTACCATATACGGGGTAGTTTCCCTTTCCACGGTGAGTGCTTTTACCTTCGCGGCAAGCTCAACAGGGATGTCAAAACGAATACCATCGCATTCAGAGTTGTGAGAATGAACACGTGAACGCGGATAATCCAGGGGTAGTTCCAGATGAGGAATGTTCCCCTTGAACTGCTGGAGCCAGTATTCTTCCTGCCTTTTGATTTCACCTCTGGCAATGAGGTGGTTCTGCCACTCAGAGAAATCTTTGTACTGGAACTTTACCGGCGGGAGCTTCCTACCGGCGTAAAAAGTCATAAACTCCTTCATGAATATCTGCATGGAAGCACCGTCCGTGATAACATGATGCATGTCCACCATTATAAGATAGTTAGAATGAGCGACTTTTATTAACTGAACCCGGAACAATGGTGGTTCCGCCAGATCAAAAGGACGGATAAAATCCTGCATTAAGCGGTCCAACTCCCGGTCCTGGAGCTCGATATTTTCACCCCTTTCTTTGCTTTGCATTCCCATGTATTCGATGTCCAATGTGCAGTGAGGCTGGATGAGTTGTACGGGTTGGTTATCTATCATGCGGATGGATGTGCGCAGGATTTCATGGCGTTGGCTGAGTTGGTGGAGTGCCTCTTGTAACCGGTCGATGTTCAGGTCTCCATGGATTAAAGCGTAAAGGGGCATATTGTAATCGGTGCTGTCAGGCTTAATCTGCTGAAGTACGTACAACCGCTTCTGAGCAGAAGATACAGGATAGTACTCCTTATTAATAACAGGTTCGATGGCAAGGTACTTCTCCTGTGCTTTTACTTTAATGCATTGGGCCAACTGCCGAATGGTTCCATGATGGAATATCTCTGCAAGGGTGAGTCTGACATTGAATTCTTTGTGAATCCTGGTAACCATGACTGTGGCTTTTAAGGAGTGACCACCCAGATCAAAGAACCTGTCATCAATACCGATGATCTCCGCTTCCAAATCAAGGATATCTGCCCATATTTCTGCCAACTTTTTTTCTGTTTGTGTGCGAGGAGTTGCATACAAGTCTCCCCTTGTTAACCGGGGTTTGGGCAGCTCTTTTCGGTCAACCTTTCCGTTAGGAGTCAAGGGCATCGAGTCAAGTTGGACAAAATACCCCGGAACCATATAATCCGGCAGCAACCGGGATAAATACCGTTTGAATTCGGCTTCACTTCCTCCTGTTCCTGTATCAGCAATCACGATATATGCACACAGGGAGGTATCTCCTTTATCCTCCCTGGCAATCACCACTGCCTCTTTTATGTCTTCTCTTTTTAGTAAATGATTTTCGATTTCTCCCAATTCAATCCGAAAACCACGGATTTTGACCTGGTGGTCCATACGCCCCAGAAATTCAATGTTCCCATTTGCCAGCCACCGTGCCAGGTCGCCTGTTTTGTAGAAGATATAGGTCCTATAGGACATATAGAACCTATAATCAACAAACTTTTCCGCTGTGAATTCAGGTCGGTTTACATATCCCCTGGCAACGCCGTCACCTCCAATGCATAATTCACCTGCTATCCCGATAGGAAGCAACTGCAAATACCTGCTAAGGATGATCAATTGAATATTATCGATGGGTTTGCCAATGGGAATCCGTTCCGGGGTCTGGTCCTCAATAAGATCGCAATTAAAAAAAGAAACATCCACAGTGGCCTCAGTTGGCCCGTAAAGATTGATTAACCGTGTCTTATTAATATTACCTATTCCTAACAGCCGGTTGAATCGCTTAACCTGATGCGAACCCAACGCTTCACCACTGGCAAAAACCTGTCTGAGGCTTCTTAAATCCCTGGTATCCCTATATTCATATTCTTCAAGATAATCAAGAAAGGTAGTAAGCATTGAAGGGACAAAATGCATGGTGGTGACACCCTGCTGACGGATGGCTTCCACAATGGCTTCGGGGCTCTTCTCATCCCCATGCCCCAGGAGACACAACGAAGCCCCCTGGAACGACCACCAGAACAATTCCCATACGGATACATCAAAAACCACCGGGGTTTTTTGCAGGATTCGATCCGACTGCCCAAGGGGATAAGCCCGCTGCATCCAGTTCAATCGGTTGATCACAGACCGGTGCTCCACCATGACACCCTTGGGTTTACCGGTAGAACCAGAAGTGTAGATGACGTAAGCGAGTGAAGAGTATAAATTCGAAGCACGAAATTCGAAATTCGAAACAAATTCAAAATTCAAATTTTCAAAATTCAAAACAATGGGCGTGCTTATTTTGTTTTGGTCATTTGAATTTTGGTCATTGGAATTTGTTTCGTGCTTCGATATTCGAATTTCGGATTTCTTTTCACCCCCTTTGTTCGTTAAAAGTACACTGGTATTACTATCACACAACATGTATTGAATACGTTCCCCTGGATACCCCGGATCAATGGGCAGATAGGCGCCCCCTGCTTTTAATATGGCAAATATACCTATCATCATCTCTACTGACCGTTCCGCCATAATTGCAATAATATCGCCCGCCAGGGCGCCTTTTTCTATCAATAAATGGGCCAACTGATCGGATTTTTCATTCAATTCTCTGTATGTTAAGTGCAATACTTCACCGGTTCTCCTTTCCTTGCCAACTGCCCCCTTATCGGCCGGGGGTGCCACCCCCTGCCTACTGCCAACTACAGCTATTCTTTCCGGCGTTCTCTCCACCTGTTCCTCAAACGATTGATGGATGGTTTTTTCTTTAGGATAATCCGCTGCGGTGTCATTAAAATTATACAAAATCCGCTCCTTGTCTTCACGAGATACTATCTCAATGCCCCTGATCTTCTGATCCGGGTTATCCAGGACAGATAAAACCATGCATTTAAAATACCTGATAAACCGTTCGATGGTACTCTCTTTAAAGAGGCGGGTACAATACTCAAAGGTTAAAAACATCCGGCTGCCGATTTCCACACAAAGCAGGGTCATATCAAATTGGGATACCTTAGGCTCAAAACCGGGGTAAGGACTGAAGTTTAAACCAGGGGCCCAAATCTGCGGTTTATCCATATTGGGCAGCGTCAGCATCACATCGAAAATTGGATTCCTGCCTGTATCTCTTTCAACNNTGTATCTCTTTCAACGTTTACCTTCTCCACCAGGTCTTCAAAGAGGTATTCCTGGTTTTCAAAGGCTTTTAATGTCCGCTCCCTTACCTCTTTTAAAAAACCGGTAAAGGTTTTTTCTCCTGACGGAGGATTGCGAAGGGGAAGGGTGTTGACAAACATACCGATGATGGACTGGAGATCGGCATGCTCCCTGCCAGCTACCGGGGTTCCCACCACAATGTCTTCCTGTCCGCTGAGTTTGGATAGTAAAAGGGTGTACAGCGACAGCAGCACCATAAAGAGAGTGGCATCGTGATCAGCAGCTAACTGTTCTATCCTTCTAATGACCGCACCTTCCAGCACAAACCCTTGATGATGCCCCTCAAAACTCTGGACAGCAGGTCTGGGGAAATCCGTGGGGAGCGACAATACCGGTATTTCTCCTTCAAACTCTTTAATCCAGTACTCTTCCTGTTGTCTTATACGTATTTTTTGTGCTTCACTTTGCTGCCATACCGCATATTCTTTGTACTGGATCCGCAGTGGTGGGAGTTTCTTTCCACCGTAAAGAGTCATGAATTCGTCTTGAAATATTCCTTGGGAAGTACCATCATTAACTATATGATGAAGGTCTCTCATCAAGATGTACTTCGCCTCTCCTATCTTGATAATTTCCAGTCGCATCAATGGTGCCTGAGACAAATCAAAGGGACGACAGAAATCAGTTGGCAGTTGGCGGTGGGCAGTTGGCAATTCCTGATCATAATATTCAATCTCAAAATCCACTTTATCGTGTATTCTCTGCACCGGTTCCTCGCCAATCATATGAAAAGAGGTTCTCAAACTCTCATGCCGATGGATGAGCTGCCAAAGAGCCTTTTCCAGTTTTTCTTCATCCAACTCCCCCTCTAACAGTGAAATTTGTAACATGTTATAGGCCATTAAACCGGATTCCATTTGTTGAAGCACATATAACCGCTTCTGGGCAGAAGACATGGGATAATACTCTTTCTTTTCCGCCGGTTCTATGGAGATAAATGCCTCCTGTCTGGCCTCCCTGATATAGCGGGCCAACTCCTTGATAGACGGTGTCTTAAATACCTCTGGAAGGGGTAATTTAACATTGAATGCTTTATGGACTTTGGAGGTCAATATGGTGGCTTTTAGCGAATGGCCGCCCAGTTCAAAGAAGTTATCATGGATACCAATTTTCGTTTTCTCAATTCCAAGAATCTCCGACCACAGCCCTGCCAGTTTTTTCTCCTCCTCGGTCTCCGGCGCGGCAAAATACTCATCCAGGGTAACAACCGGTTCCGGTAACGCCAGCCGGTCCACCTTGCTATTGGGTGTTAACGGTATTCTTTCCATCCGGACAAAATACGACGGCACCATGTAATCCGGTAAATTCCGGGCAAGCGCCTCTCTCAATTCTGAAACATCCAGTTCCGTCTCTTCTGTGGATACCACGTAGGCACACAAATACTTCTCCTGAACCGCATCTTCCCTATCCAGGACTACCGCCTCTTTTACGCCTGGCAAAGCCATCAACCGGTTCTCGATCTCTCCGGGTTCGATCCGGAAGCCGCGAATCTTCACCTGTTGGTCGATTCTGCCCATAAATTCAATGTTTCCATCCGATAACCACCGCGCCAAATCACCAGTCCTGTATATAGTTGAGTGGGTGAGTAGGTGAGTGGGTGAGTAGGTGAGTGGGTGAGTAAGGTGTAGGGAACAGGCTTGCCTGTTCCAAAAAATTGATAAATTTCTCTGCTGTTAATTGCGAGCTATTTAAATAACCCACGGCCAGGCCGTCTCCTCCGATGCACAACTCCCCGGCGACCCCCACCGGCTGCAATTGCATATTATCTTTATTCATAATATAAACACAGGTGTTGGCTGTGGGTTTTCCTATAGGAATATTCTCTTTATACGCCTCGACAAGATAACTGGTGGTGACTACCGTATTCTCCGTAGGACCATAATTGTTATACAGCCGGTAACGGGTTTCAATAAAACCATTCAGTTTGTCTCCACCGGTAAGTAATGCCCGCAGCGAATCGATGTCCCTCCTTTCTACCATAAACTGCTGACAGAACTGGGTAGGTAAAAAACTAATGGTAACCTGGTGTTTCTTGTAATAGTCAGCCAGTTGTCGAATATCCAGTTTTATATCATCGCCGATGATATGCAGCGAGGCACCTTTAACCAGGTAGGGAAACATTTCCCAGACCGAGGCATCAAAACCGAAACTGGCATAAAGGGTGGCCTGGTCCCTTCCTGTTACTTCATAAACACGATTATGCCAGCAGCAAAGATTTACCACTGACCGATGCCCGATCATCACACCTTTTGGTTTTCCCGTAGTCCCGGAAGTATAAATAATATACGCCAGGCTTCCAGAGGGTACATTTAAACAAAGCGCTTCAGTACCAAAAGCGGAAAGCGTTCGCAGATCCTCCTGGTGTTTTTCTTTTTCCATTTTTATCTTGTATCTATTTTCCCCGGCCGACACTTCCTTATTAACAGATATCAATGCATCATAACGAAATTTGGTCAGCTCATTTTCAATGGTGTATATCTTGCCGGAGAACTCCACCTTCTCAATTTCTTTCAATTCCACGGCAAGGTCCCTCCAGAATCCCCTTGATACAAATAACTCGGAAGAAAAATCAGTTTTGGTGGTATAGGTCTTATCTTTACCGGCATTTCTTTTAAACGCTTCAAGTTCACGCACCAGTGTTTCTTTTTCATCCTGGTCCATGATGTCGCCAATAAACAGGTACCCGCTTCTTCCCAATAAATCAATGCAAGTTTTTACCACTTTCCCCAGGTAATTATGCCCATGAAAACACTGGATAACACTGTTCATGATGATGAGGTCAAAATTATTTTCTCCTATTTTACCGATTTCATGAGCTGCGGCGCAGGAAAGTTTTATGTTTTGATAGCCCTCTTGCTCCACTCGTTTTTTATTCTTCTCTATAATGACCCGGGACAGATCAGTGCCATAATAAAAACCTACTTTTGGTGCGATCCGGTACATACTGATACCAGAAGCACAGCCGATTTCCAGCACTTTCATTCGCGGGTGAACCAGGGGTTCCAGTTTTCTGAGGATATTGTCCCCATATTCATCCATCTCTTCAGCGGAAAGCGGTTCCCCGGTATAACTACTTAACCAGCCGCCCCCGGTGATATCATCGGTGGACGTCTCCCCCACATGATGCCACAACTCTTCATCCATTAGCTCATTTCGCTCAACTTCATTTTCCTCATAAATATCGTAACTGTCCATACACAAATAACTATGAAAACCTTGGCACTCCCACTGTAACCGGTTTATATCCTTTACAAATTTCTTTTCCGAGATCACTATACCAATAGAGGCATCATTGATCATAAATTTGATTCTTTCCAACGGTTGGGAGGCATCGATAGGCACATAAGCAACTCCTGCTTTAAGTATCCCCAGGATTGAAATCAGGCGGTCCAACGACGGTGATATCCATATCCCCACCCGTTCTTCCTGCTGAACTCCTTTCTTTTCGTAAAGATACCGGGCCAGTTGGTTGGCCTTCCGGTCCACTTCGTTATAAGTCAACGTCCTATCTTCATGTACCGCAACAACACTGTCCGGGGTCTTCTCCACCTGCTCTGCAAACAACCGGTGAATACTCTCATCCCGGGGATAATCTTCCCCCGCGGCATTGAATTCATAAAGAACCTGTTTCTTCTCCCCTTCGGAAATAATCTCAATATCGTTTAAATTTATGGATGGGTCAGCGACGACTGTTTCAATGACCTTCTTAAAATGCAGTGACAGGCGTTTGATGGTCTCTTCCTTAAAAATGCCAGTATAGTATTCAATGTTTATATAAACACCATCTGCAAATTCATTAATAAAAAATGTCATATCAAACTTAGCGGTGGTATTATACGGCAGTACTTCCACCTGGCCGGTATTCTCTTTGGTTACAAACTCCCGGTCCACCTGCCTGAAATTCTGAACCACCATGGAAATATCAAACAGCGGATTCCTGGAGAGATCCCTCTCCACTTCCAGTATGCCCACTAATTCCTCGAACTGGAAATCCTGGTTTTCAAAAGCTGAAATACTGTTCCGGGTCACTTCTTTTAAGAAAGACTCATAAGTCTTCTCTCCTTCCGGGTAGTTTCTCATGGAGAGTGTATTAACAAACATGCCGATGATGTGCTGGAGGTTCGCATGCGGCCGGCCGGCGATTCCACTGCCAATGATTACATCTGTCTGGCCCGTATACTTATAAAAAAGCGTATTCAGCACTGCCAGGATATTCATATAGAGGGTGGCGCTGTTCCGGGTCCCCAACTCTTTGAACCTATCTGTCTCTTCCTCGTCCAACTTAAATTTATAATTGGCCCCAGCAAAGGTAAAAACCTCCGGGCGTTTATAGTCCGTGGGCAGCGGCAGCCTCGGTATCTTTTCCGCATCCGAGAACAGTTCAAGCCAATACTCCTCCTGGGCTTTGATCTCACCACTTTCAAATAAACGATTCTGCCACCGGGAAAAATCTTTATATTGAAGTCGAAGCGGCCCCAATTCTTCCCCTTTATACAGGGATATAAAATCCTCTGCCAAAATCATATGAGACGTTCCATCCGACACAATATGATGGATATCCACCATCCAGATATGATTATTATCGTGTGTTTTGATTAAACCCCACCGCATGAGCGGCGCTTTAGATAACTCAAATGGTCGAACAAATTCCTGGATTATTTTTGTAATTTGTAATTTGGAATTTGGAATTTGTAAATTGTAATTTTCAATTTCCAATTCCACCTCATCATGAATCCTTTGAACCGGCACATTATTCACCTCGGTAAAGGATGTCCGTAAACTTTCATGCCGGGCGATCAATTGTTTCAATGAGGACTCAAGCTTATCTCTTTCTTTATCTCTGCCAAGTGGTAACACCAGGGATATATTATAACTGGTGCTTTCAGGGTCCATCCGCTGAAGGAAATAAAGCCGTTTCTGAGCCGAAGACAGGGCATAATATTCCCTCTTTTCAACGGATTTGATGCCTATATACCTGGCTCCCTCTATTTGATTCCGGCTTATATAACCCGATAGTTCTCTTATAGTGGGGCGTTGAAATACCTCCCGGAGCGGTATTTCAATATCCAATTCCTCATGAATCTTTGAAATTAAAATCGTGGCCTTTAATGAGTGCCCTCCCAATTCAAAGAAATCGTCATCGATACCGATCTTCTCTTTCTCAATATTTAAAACTTCAGCCCAGACAACAGCCAGTTTTCTTTCCTGTTCATTTCGCGGTGAAACATAAACATCGGAAACACCTGCTTCCGGTTCTGGCAAAGCCCTGCGGTCCACCTTGCCATTAGGAGTTAAGGGGATACGATCCAACCGGACAAAATACACCGGTATCATATATTCCGGTAAACGAAGCAGCAGCCATTCTTTCAATCGAGAAACCAATGACGTTGACCCAGAATCCGACTCCGCCAACGTGTCCGTATCCGTAGAATCCGAAGAAAACGGGACAATATAAGCACACAGGCTTTTATTATCCTCCAGGGGAATCACCACAGCCTCCCTGATCATACCAGATTCCACCAGGCGTGTCTCTATTTCCCCCGGCTCAACCCGGTAACCCCTGATCTGCACCTGCTGATCCAGGCGTCCCAGGTACTCGATATCGCCAGTGCCTAAATACCGACCCAAATCACCGGACCGGTAAAGCCGTTCACCCTTTATATAGGGGTTTTCCACGAATTTCTCCCTGGTTAATTCCGTCCGATTCAAATACCCCAAACAGACCCCTTCACCCCCCACACATATCTCGCCAACCACACCAACAGGCACCATTTGCAAATGACTGTCAACAATATACGTACTTAACGTGGGAATCGGCCGCCCAATATTGCTGACACCGGAATCAATATCCTCTTCTTTCATCTCTTTGTAAGTCACATGCACCGTGGTCTCGGTTATACCGAACATATTGACCAACCGGGTCTCCGGGTACTTTTCTTTCCACGGTTTCAATTGAAGAGGATTCAATACATCTCCACCGAAAATGACGTACCTGATTTTCAAGGCTCTTCCCGGCCGTTGCATCTCCAGGTTAGACAAATTATAAAAAGCGGCGGGGGTCTGGTTGAGTACCGTGACCTCCTGGGTAGTCAATACCTCCAAGAATTCCTGGGGGTCCCGAGCAGTCATCCGGGGAATCACCACCAATCTCCCTCCGTACAACAACGCCCCATACATTTCCCACACGGAGAAATCAAAAGCAAAGGAGTGAAACAATGTCCA
>WVZO01000099.1 GCA_011772425.1 Candidatus Aminicenantota bacterium | reverse complement strand
GGCTGATCTCAAGGAGCTGGGTGACTTCTGCCGTACCTATGGTATCGACCTGGTGTTGGATGTTGCGCAGAGCCTGGGGGCCTTTCCTATTTACCCGGAGGAATACAATATCTCGGCAATCGTCTCATCCGGGTGGAAGTGGCTTATGGGACCCGTTGGCACAGGACTTTTGTATACCTCCGCAGAATTCAGAAAGAAGCTCAGTGACGTTATGGTGGGTGCAGAACTGATGATCCAGGGTACAGACTATCTCAACCATTCCTGGCATCCGCATCTTACTGCCAAGCGCTTTGAATACAGCACCTCCCCTATTTCACTGGCAGCAGCGCTGGAAACCTGTATCACAGAACTACCTCTTCGCTACACCCCTGAGAAAATCCATGCAGAACTGCTTCGCCTTCAAGAGCTTATTATCGGTTTACTGGACCGAGACCGATTTACACCGTTGGTGTTTCCAGAGCAAAATCGCTCCAGCATTCTTTCTGTAATCTGCCGCCAGGATGATCCCAATATAATTGAGAAGGAACTGGCAAAAGAGGGGATTGTGTGTTCGTCGCGCGGTGGATATCTTCGCTTCGCACCGCATTTCTACAATACGGATGAAGAAATTAAAAAGGCGGTGTCCTTACTGAATTCAATCCATGATTGATATTAATTTGCCTGCCATGAAAAAAACCACAGATTACACAGATTATAAAAAAAATATAAAAAAATCTGCGTAATCTGTGTAATCTGTGGTTTCCCCTTTTTCATTTTGTTTAAATTACGCTCCAGGGATAATGATCCCGGTCAAAACAGAAAATCCCGGAAGGAGTTTCCCTGAAATCAACCTCCACTTCAATGGGTTCGTCGGATTCATCAAGATACAGTTCGATTATCTTGATGGTGTATTGACCCGGGGGCAAACTGATAATCTCATACTGAACGTCAAAAAGACAGAGACAATCGCAGCCCTGTTCGTTTTCATTCTCCTTAATAATAATTCGATTGGAACCGATATCGATAGTGGCCGTAATTTCACCCGGGCAGCAATTGAATCCCGCATTGATGTGTTTTAAGGTGAGTGTGCTTTCTCCGTCATAAGAAAATTCGATGCAGTCGTTCTCCGCCGACGGCGCAAAAGGTTCTGTTGCTGTAGTTTGCAGGAATTGTTTACAACCGTTGTACTCCAGGAGCGCACCTGTCGGAGACATTTGAGTATCTTCGCTTTTTTTGCACCCTCCCACCAGAAAGAACATCATCACGCACAATGTAACTGCGAAAATTGATTTGTTTCTCATAGCAACACCTCGCTGTTATATTATAATTATACTATCTTTTACGTCTTTTTACTGCCTGTTATGCATTTTTTTTCTTCATATCCAGTTTCAGGCAATCACATTGCCAACAATACGTTTGTAATTTGTAATAAAATGCGGACAGTCAGGACCCATATTTCCTACAGGCAGTTACTAAATCAGCTAATGTCGCTAAAATAGATATGTTGTAAAAATAGGACACACAGTGAAATTTGGTAAATTTGAAGTCAAGCAGAATGTTTAAAATCTGGGGATGATCTTTATTGTTACCGGCTTCTGGTAAATCGTTCCATCTTCTGCCCTGCAAATGAAAACCAGGCTGTATTCTCCCAAAAACCCGGGACCCGGCTGCCAGTAAAAAACGCCCCTTCCACGATCAAAGGTCGAGCCAATTGGTAATGGCCTTAATTCATTAACCACCACCAGATNNCCAATTGGTAATGGCCTTAATTCATTAACCACCACCAGATACCCTGTGTATTGTCGAGACGAGGCGTTTTTTAGTGTTAAGTGTTTGGTGTTAGGTGTTAAGTGCAAACTTGAAAAACTCTCTAAATCCTCTTCAGAATTACTACCATTAAGTTGCAGGACTAATCGTTCCAACTCTTTAAGTTCAATGTTTATTGCACCTTTGTCATTAGGATACATGATATGTGATTTTATATGCTTGCTATATCCCATTCTAAACCTGACAGGTTGAGAGTAATCCGAAGGAATCTCGGAGATTTCACTTAACACTGCCGCCGACTGGCTTCGATAGTCGGAAGCACCGTCTGTATTTTGTATATTAAAATATCTGCTTCCTATTCCATCCGTATTTCCTGCATTATCCGTGGCCGTCCATTGGATGGTATGCACACCGTTTTCATATTGAGTTGTGTCCAGGTAAAAATATCCCACTGCCCCATTACTATTGGCATAGTTGGGAAATAAACCGGCAATATCCGCCCGGTAATTGTTATAAATAGGATGCCCAATATTGACACCATCCACATATACATCTATCGTGGAACCATCCGTGGGGATTGAATTGGGCATAGGTGTCAACACCCAGCCCCAATTGATAAAATCACTTCCCGAAGCAGTACCACCTTGCGTTGGGGTATCGATGGCCCCAAAGGGTTTCACCGCATTGACATTATCACAAATAATGGTTTTGGTTCCCAGGGTCACTTGATTACCGGTAACGTCTTCTGCCAGGGCATGTAACTGAAACGTTCCATTACCATTATCGGGCAAGAAGTTGGTTAACATCATATACCCCCACCCGGCTTTATAGTTGTTGGGATAACCCGGGTACGCTGTTTCCACATCGGGCCGTGCGCCTTCAACAAAAACGGCATCACCGATGTAAACCAATTGGCTTCCTACCTGGCGGTAAATTTTTACACTATCTACATCTACATCGTCCAGAGCCCACCCGGTCACCGGTATACTGCTCCTTACGGTTGAACCGTCGATTGGAGTATCAAAACTGCCTATGGGTGGTTGATCTTGTGAGACATTCATTACCATCAAATTTACGGTCACGGTTTGTGGTGAATTGACGGCATTGGTATCAGAAATAGTGATGGTGCCGGTGTAGGTCCCGGTGGATAACCCGGATGGATTTATAGAAACAGTAACAACAAGGGAATTTGTCCCGGATGTAGGATTAACACTGAGCCAACCGGCATCAGGGGTAATAGTCCAATTTAAGGTTCCTGTTCCGCTGTTGCTTATTAAAAAGGTTTGCGAACCGGTTGCTGCAGCGGAAACCACAGCACCGGCATTCAATTGGGTTCGGTTCAGGGAGATCACCGGCTGTGTGGTAGCAGCGGATACGGCGGCACCGGAATTGGGACTAATCATCAAAGAGGATACATCCACTGCTTCAAAATCAGACCCCTTGACATTGTGCAGCTCATGCAGTATATCGTTATTCCAGCGTTCATCCGGTACACCGGAAATAAACCATGACATACCATTATCCGCCAGGATCATTCCATATTTCTTTAATGTCGTCAAAATGACCTGGACCTGGGGTGAAAACCCGGAAATATCAAAATTAGCTTTCAGGCGAAAACGTTGTCCCATGGGGGGATATTGACTGTCTGTCAAACTGGAAGCATAATGCCTGGCAGGCCAGACGTATGCCCTGCGGGTCTGGGGGGCAGTAACACGGATGGCATGGTTGATTTCACCGGCAGCTACTTCTTCATACCTGACTAATCCCGGTAAAATAGGCAAACCCGCAGCATCGGCCGATGTCCATCCCGCGGGCCGCAGCGCATTGGACTTAAGATCAAAAATGGCCCCTGAACCGGCTGTCCAACTGCCATCCGGCTGGGGATAAGCATCATACAATTCATAAAGTATACAATTGTCCCGGTCTACCACCAACACATGACGGTCACCGTCACTGCTGCTCCCTCCTTCAATGGGAGCATCCGGGGGAATCGGGTAAGGTCCGGGATCGCTTTCATCATCATAAAGAAATGTGACCGCAACTTTTTCTTGTGTCCCTGGAACCGTGGTATAAGGAATACCAATGGGCTCGCCTTCCCACAGTCCCGAACCGAAATCCGCGTGAACGTAGCTGCTGGCGCCAATGGTGTTGATATATAAATCCGAATTGGCATCCACCGGCAATGATTCTATCGGTGTATTCCAGATGTTATTGACAGGAAATAATCGACAGCCTTCAATTTTGTCCTGTTTTTTGTCTTTGCGGTTGGTGTTGGTGGTCGCAGCCTGCTGCGCAGCGCTGGTTGATAAAACAAATAACCCAAGAAATAGTAATAACAATCTTTTTTTAGACATATGCTCAACTCCACATACAATAGACTACCAGAAGGAACAAATTTTTTCAACGTTTCTAAACAAAGGCTTTTGGGTGAAAAAGAGGTCAGGCAAGATTATAGAATGTTCTGTCCTATTCTTGTACCACTGGTTCTGACTTATAGGCATTTTTAAATTTCAAAAATTGGAATATGGTAAATATGTGCACCAGAACCAGTTTAAAGAATGTCATGCCGTCAGTGTTAAAAGCATAGAAGTCCGGGGAATTTTCCAGGGATTGCAGGGATTTCTGTGATCTGATTTTTTTATAATGAAAGAACCGCTGGAATGAATAACTCTTTTTATACAGAGCAGCAAGCTGTTTGTAGAATTCATCCCGTTCTAATTTTGTAGGGAGTACCGAATGGGCAAAATCATAAAAATCATAGTCTTTTATGGCGAGATGTTGAGATGTTTCTTTAAACAGTTCAGTGCCCGGTAAAGGAGTTAACACCGCGAAGACAGGACTGAACAGGCATTTATCCCACACATATTGAAATAGCTCCTCAAAATTTTCCAGGGAAAATTCAGGATCAACAATAAATTGTGCGTGAATATGAATATCCAATTTCTTTAAGATGCGGATTGCTTCATTATTTATTTCTACTGAAGTTCTTTTGTTTAATTTTTTTAATCCCTCCTCCTTATAAGATTCAAATCCCACCGTTAAAGAATCAAATCCGGCTTCTTTTAGACTTTTCAAAAGGTCCGGATGTTTTACTATGGTATCTGCACGCGCGTACATTACGAATTTCTTTTTTATATTATGTTTTTTTATCATTTCGCTGAGTTTCCAGGCCCGCTTTATATCTTGAATTGTATTGTCATCGGAAAAACAGATTATGCCAACAGATTCAGGCAGACTTTTTAATTCATCGATAATGGATTCAACATTTCGTGTTACATATTTACCCTTCATTAATTTCCAGCAGGCACAAAAAGTACAGCGGAAAGGACATCCGCGGCTGCTCATAAGGAGGGCAACTTTCTTTTTATATGAATTATGGTACCTGTATTTTTGAGTTAAATTCCTCGCCGGCATGGGAAGAGAATCAAGGTCCACATTAACAGGGCGCTGTTCAGTAAAAAAAATTCCCCGTCCCCCATTCTCTACAAAACCTACATTGTTGACACTCTTAATATCCCCTCCATTGGCAATAATATCGATGTAATCTTTAAACGTTTGATCCGCATATCCTATAAATATAGTATCGATAAAGGGCTCAGCAAAATCCTGGGGTACAAACGTTGCATGATGCCCCCCAATCACAGTTTTTATATTATTGTCATACAGTTTAACTTCCTTCAGGATTCTTTTAACTGTGTTAACATTACATGTGTATGCTGTTGCGCCTACCACATCTGGTCTGAAAGTTCTCAGTTTTTTCATCAGGTTTTTCTCTATTCTCATGTCAAATATGTCCACTTCGTACTCAGACACAGCCGCAGCAATATATTCAAGACCCAAGGGCTCATACCTTTTTGTACTGATCAGCTTGGGATTTAACGGCGGTTTTATTAATAAAATTTTCATTCTACGCCTCCCTCTTTCCAGAGGAGTGTTGTAATTCCTTTCTGACTCCTTTAATTATCAAGAAAAAATTATAAGGGAAGTACGATAATATGTCAATAGACAAGCTGAGGATTGAAGGTATATAAAGAAATTTTTACGCTTTTTTCTTCACCTTGTAAAGAACCTGGCCAAGGTAACCGCGGCTGTCGATTTCAGCGATATACATGCCTGGCTGGAGATAGGCCGATCTCTTTAACATCGGAGTGGAGAGTTCTTCAAGGAGCGCACCAGCCTCCCAATCCCTGGTTCCATCATTTAGCAACACAGCTTCATTGGTCTCAACCAACCTGGTTAAAATATCTTGCAAATTCATTTTTACCTCATTCTCACCAATCGATTTCTCTTAACTCTATTTAAACGTAATAGGCATGAAAAAAGTTTAAAAAAAGATTATTTTCTGTTCTTTTGTTTAAGGGGCCAGGCAAGTTTTTATCCAGACCATCAAAATTAGTGCCCAGGGCGGCTTTTTAGGCGGCAAATTCGACGAAAAAGCCCTGGATACCTATATAAATGAATTGGGAGGCGACGGCTGGGAATTGACCACAGCTTTTGATACCAACATGTCCCAGGGGCAAACCCGTGACATCGTGGCTATTTTCAAACGGCCTTATTAAAGAAACAAGAAAAGAAGCACAAAGAGCCGCAAACATCACCCGTAAACGAGCCCCGAATAAACATCGCAAGATTTCAGAAATTCTCAATACCTCGCTGCCTCGAAACACGCTATCACGTAACGTACACCTCAGTTCCGCCAGTTTTTAAATAATTGGCGGTGGATTTTGGGCCAAACATACTATTGACAGAATTATCTTTTTGTATTATTTATATTGAAGGTGATAATTGACCGATGAGATTATTGAAAGAAGAAAGAAAAGTAATACGAGAAGCAGTTGCCAAATTTGACACTGATGCTGAGGTCTATCTTTTCGGCTCAAGGGCTGATGATACAAAAAAAGGGGGCGATATCGATATCCTGTTGATTTCCGATAAAATAGATGACCATTCACTTTTTCTCATTGAAGAGGAAATTTTTAAAAGCATAGAAGAGCAAAAGATCGATTTTGTCTTAAGTGATGGTACTCGAAACAACCCGTTTGCAAAACTGATTCTTAAAAAGGGGGCTGTTAAATTATGAATGATGCAGTTGACCGAATTGAAACGTATTGTGAAAAATATTCTAATCCTGAACTCGACGAGGAAGAGGAGTAAAAACTGCTTCTTATTCCTGAAATCTGAGAAACGAACTAAGTTCTGAATGATGTGTCTTTAAAATAGTCGCTCAAATAGGATATTTTGCCCTGGTCGATCTTCATGATGGTGACCCCCTGGTTGTTGTAGGGGTTTCCGCTGGAATCTCTGCCCGCATTTTCCCAGGTTACAGCGATTTTATTCCCCTGAGCGATAATGTCTTGTACCTGGAAGGTCAAATCCGGATATTTACGATAAATGATGCGCATAAGCTGTGTTACCTTTTTAGGACCATGTAAAGGATTGGTTCCCGGGAAATGGAACACCACACCGGGAGTAAGGTGATCTTTAAGGGCGTCGAATTCCTTTTTGTTCAACAAATCGAAAAATTCCCGGATAAAATCCGCTGTCTGAGTTTGGCTCATGATGAGCACCTCCTCTCTTGCATATTCATATCAGCCGAATGATGAATACTGGATTATATCATTGGTCGCATTAAGACGCAAATTCCAGGCGGACACCAAAGCAATTGTAAATTTGGAGTAATGGAGTAATGCCTGCCTGGGCGTGTCGCGTGTCCTAAGGAGCACGCAGACAGGGAGTTATGGAGTAATGGAAGAAAGCTGTGCGATCTATTGGAATGATGGGATAATGGAATAAAAATACACATCTTTATTAGGCCAGGCCAATTTTCACCAAAAAAACTAAAATCGTAATAAAAATACCAACATTATATTTAAAGAACCAAAATAATATATAAAATACTATTAATAAAAAAAATCCCGGATAAAAAGTATTTATCGTACAAGTTTATATAAATTTTACCTAAACAGTAGTTTAAATACCAAAAAATCAAAAAAATTTACAAAAAAAGCCTTGACAGGAAACCGATGCATATATTATCATATGAACGGAACCATGAAAGTAGAAAGCGCTAAAACAATACAAAATAAGGCCATGAGAGGTATTGGCAGCCGATTAAAGAAAGTACGGCTCCATTTTGGTCACACTCAGAAGAAAATGGCCGCTTATTTTGGAATGGGTAGTAATGCGTATGGAAAAGCAGAGAACGGATATAATGCTCCCGGTCTTAAGATATTTTATATTTTAGCCACCCGATTTGGTATTTCACTGGACTGGCTGGTGTTGGGATGGGGTTCTATGTTTTATGAAAAGAAAACCGCGGATGATGAACTAAGCCGAGAAATCAACGAGATGTTGGGATTGATCGATAAACTGCCGTTGGTGCGGCATTTGATCCTGGGGTATTTCCAGGAATTAAAATTGAATTACCATGAAGTCATCCAACAGGAATTGTCAGAAAAATCCCAGGATACTGATAAAAGGACCCTTTCCGAACTCGACGAGGAAGAGGAGTAAAAACTGCTTCTTATTCCTGAAATTTTGGCCCGATTCTTATTTTTACATTCCTTTTGGTGTATCTTCCACCATTATTCCCAGTGACGAAAACCAATCGATATTCCCCGAAAAATCCGGGACCCGGCTGCCAGGAAAAAACACACCGTTCCCTGTCCAGCGTCGAACCGATGGGCAGCCGCCTCAACTTATTGCCCACCACCAAGTAACCGGCACACAATTTTGAATTATTTTTTATTTGCTCCTTAGCCACAACTCTAATATCATTGAGATGAATTTCCAGCCGTTCCAATTCTTTGATTTCTATATTGATTATTCCTTTTTTATCGGGGTAAATTCTTTGATGTCTGATATTATCATTATAACCTTTTTTAATTCTTACAGGTCCGGAAAAATCATTGGGTAGCAGGGTGCTGCCCCTACCCTCCTTGGACCGCGCGCGTGACGCTGTCTGCTGCACTCTGCTTTCGCCTGTGTTTTGAATGGTAAAATACCGGCTGCCAATTCCGTCGGTGTTTCCACCGGTATTCGTGGCAGTCCATTGAATGGTATGCACACCATCGGCATAAGCCGTAGTATCTAAATAAAAATATCCCACGGCCCCATTACTGTTGGCATAGTTGGGAAACAAACCGGCAATATCCGCCCGGTAATTGTTGTAAACCGGGTTTCCTATATTGACACCATCTACATATACGTTTATGGTGGAACCATCGGTGGGAATCGAATTGGGCATGGGTGTCAATACCCAACCCCAATTGATAAATTCACTGCCCGAGGCAGTCCCACCTTGCCCCGGGGCATCGATGGCACCAAAAGGTTTAAATGCACCGGCATTATCACAAATAATGGTTTTTGTTCCCAGGGTTACCTCATTTCCGCTAACATCCGCTGCCACGGCATATAACTTAAATGTTCCATTACCCTGGTTGGGTAAGAAATTGGACAACATCATGTAACCCCAGCCAGCTTTATAGTTGTTGGGATAGCCGGGGTAAGCTGTTTCCACATCGGGCCTTGCGCCTTCAACAAAAATGGCATCTCCAATGTATATCTTACCGCTTCCTTCACCGGATACAGGATCACGATAGATTTTTACGCTCTCTACTGCCACATCATCCAATGCCCAGCCAGTAACCGGTACGCTGCTGCAAACAGTGGCTTCATTTAACGGGGTATCAAAACTTCCAAAGGGTTCCGAATCACTCCCGAAAGCATAAATTTTGAGTGTTACCTGAACTGTTAGCGGGGAACCGGTGGAACTAAGATTGGTAACGGTAATCGTGTCGGTATAAGTACCCGCGGTCATAGCTGAAGTATTCACTGAAACAGCAATGAGACCTGAATTATTACCGCAGGTAGGCGTGCAGCTTAACCAGGATATGGATTCACTAATGATCCAACTGCTGGTTCCTTCAGCCGCGTTGGCTATCCTGAAGGTTTGTGAACCTGGTAAACTACCACCAATGACATAGGCAAAATTCAATTGATTTCGGTCTAAGGCAATTTCTGACGGACTGTTGGTAATATTATAGATGTGGAACAATTCGATACCGTCACCGGTTCCCAGGTTCCTGCTGTAGAGCTTATCCGTGGAATTATTCCAATGTTCATGGACTCCCTGACTGGACATGGCAAGGCCATCCCTGTCCGGGTCATAAAAGGTGCCGGAGAGAGGAGAATCCGCTTGCGCGGCTTCGTGTAGGTAATCTTCCGCCCCACCCTGCATACTTTGCCCACCCCCGCTCAAAACCACATTGGGCCACTCCATCAATAGAAAGTCGTAAGCCACCGAGTCGATAGCCACCGGGTCCAGGGAAGCAAAAATACTGGAGGGCCAATCACCATTTATGCCGTCTCCAAAGGGTGCGGATATCCATTTCACCGGCTGCGCATCCCAGTAGTAGCCGGCAAAAAGGCCATCAATCAAATACAGCACGGTTTTGTCGCCGATTTCAGGATGCCCCATTAAATCCACAAGAGACCGGTAATGCCCCCTGCCGGGACTCCAGGTTGCATTGGGCAAACTAAGATGCGTATTGTAATAGTCCAGGCTGCCTTGATCCCTGAGAAGACCATCGGGGCAGCGGATTAACGTGCCGTAATGATTCTTGGCACATAATGTCACTCCTGCCGAATGACCTTTTAATACGGCAAAATTGATCAGATAATCGGCTTCTACAACAGCTTCGGGTAAATAATCTTGCACTTTACCGTCTGCATCTGGCGTACTCCAGTAAAAGGGCACATCGGAGAATTCCGCGCGGGTTCGGCCGGACCCGCCATAATTATCCCAATAGTGCACATTGGGAAATTCAGGATGAAGAATGTTCCAATAACAATTGGGAAACATTGCGGTAGGGTCTCCCACGGTAATATCCTCCTGGGCCGCGCCCACGGTATTCACCAGTTGTCTAAGCAAAGCCAGTACAGCCTGGGGGGAGGTATCTATCCGGTTCAGAACATCCGCATTCTTATTATAAGTGGTCTTGTCTACAAAATTCCCCCTGGCAATGCAGGTGACCAGGTTGAGTTTTATGGTGATTTTTTCACCCGCTTGATACCCCACATCGCCGTTGCCCCTGCTGCGGTTGTTGTATCTAAAAATAGAGTCCCAGGCCGCAGCATCCGTACTCTCACCGGATACCCCCCGGATCACCCGGGAAATCATTTTTTCTACCACTGCCAGGTCGGTATGGTCACTCTCCCACCAATGATCGGATGAATTGAAACCTTCCCAATCCGTGGCATCGGGATCGTAGGCCCACACCACACGGCCGGGATGAATTCCCCTGGCCGTGCCAATGGGTGCATTGACTTGTGAAGCGGATGCATTAACCGGCTCCTCCGGCAGGCGAACAAAGGTAACAATTCCCAGGCTCAACGATATGATAAGACATATCATTGCCCAGCCAAACCGTGAACGCTTGAAAAAATGCCCGGCTTTACGAAATATTGTCACAGAACCCACCAAACCCACAAGCCAAAGAATAAAACCGCCAGCCAACGGGGCAGCCGCCCGCTGACAGGGATAAGAGGCACGGGAAGGCTTTGGCACCACCCGTACCAGGTACCAGATTAACGCAATCAATCCGAAAACCGGGAATAACCACCACCAATTATATTTCCTCTGATTATTAACATCCTTTGTTTCACTTTTCTTTATCATCATCGTATGATCTCCTCTAAATAAAGCCGGGAAAACCCTGGTTTCAACTGGAAAATTTCGGAACGATTTTTACTATAACATTCTTCTTTGTGAATTTCCCGCTTTTATCCCTGGCAATAAAAACCAACCTGTATTCCCCGATAAATCCGGGACCGGGCAGCCAGGAAAAAACGCCTCTTTCCGAATCTAGGGTCGAACCAATAGGTAAAGGCCTTAATGCATTTCCTACCGCCAGGAACCCTGTGTACTGACGAGACAAGGCGTTTTTTAGTGTTAAGTGTTTGGTGTTAGGTGTAAAGTGTAAGCTTGTAAAACTCTTTAAATCCTTTTTAAAATTGGGATCATGGAGCTGTAAGTCCAATCGCTCCAACTCTTTAAGTTCAATCGTTATTGTACCTTTGTCATTAGGATACATGATATGTGATTTTATATGCTTGTTATATCCCTTTCTAAACCTGACAGGTTGAGAGTAATCCGAAGGAATCTCGGAGATTTCACTTAACACTGAACACTTAACACTTAACACCGACGCCGACTGACTTCGATAGTCAGAAACACCGTCTGTATTTTGTATATTAAAATATCTGCTGCCAATTCCATCCGTATTTCCTGCATCGTCGGCGGCCACCCATTGAATGGTATGCACACCGTTTTCATATTTCGTGGTATCCAGGAAATAATAGCCCACCGCCCCATTACTATTGGCATAGTTGGGAAACAACGCGGCAATATCCGCCCTGTAATTATTGTAAACCGGGTGCCCCACATTGACCCCATCAATCCACACATTAATGGTGGAACCATCCGTGGGAATCATATTGGGCTGGGGTGTCAATACCCAGCCAAAATTGACATAAGAAGAACCGGATACCGTACCCCCTTGTCTTGGTGTATCAATGGCGCCAAAAGGTTTAACCGCGTTGGCATTATCACAGGTAAGGGTCCGGGTGCCCAGTGTCTTTTCGTGCCCGGTGACGTCCCTGGCAATGACATGAAAGGTAAATGTACCATTGCCCTGGTTGGGCAAGAAATTGGTGAGCAGCATATATCCCCAGCCGGCTTTATAATTGCAAGGGTAGGATGGATAAGCGGTTTCCACATCGGGCCTGGCACCTTCAATCAATACGGCATCACCGATATGGTCCAGGCCGTTTTGTTTCTGGCGGTATATTTTAATACTTTCCACGGCTATGTCATCCAACACCCAGCCGGTAACCGGTATACTGCTGCGTACGGTGCTGCCGTTGGCAGGGGTTTCCCATTTTCCCAAAGGAGCAGCATCCTGTCCAGATGCAGTCACCCGCAGCGTTACATTGACGGTGCGCGGGGACCCAAAGGCATTGACGGCACTGACAGTAATGGTGCCGTTGTACGTTCCAGCCGTCTTACCGGAAGCATCGACGGTCACATTCACCGGGTTGTCATTGACTCCATTGCTAGGACTGCAGGTGATCCAATCCACATCCGTGTCCACATTCCACACCAATGCCCCACTGCCGGTATTTTCAATGGTAAATACCTGGGCGGGAGTCGTTGGGCCGCCAACAGATGCACCGAAATTTAAAGAATTCCTGGAAATGCTTAATACTGATGTTGCTGTACCCTGGTTCGGTATTGAGACACTGATGATGGAGTACGTTCCTTCCTCCCCATCGGTATTCACCGCTTTAATTTTGTAATAAACGGTTCCAACCTTGAAAAAGCTGCGGTCTATATAAGAATACCCGGTTAACCGGGCAATTTCCGAAGAGGAATTGCACGGGAAATCCTCTGTATACCCGCGATATATTACAAACTCTTTAAAATCTCCCCAATTGGCCCATAAATAATCCAGGTCACTCCATATCTTTTCCGACCACGTTAATTCCACGGAATCGGTTGTATCCATGTATTGACCGGCAAAACGCTTGACAATTCTTGGAGTAAACACAGTGGTAATGGGCTGCCGGGCTTTATCCTTCACAACATCAAAGAATTGTTTTGCAGCTAATTCCCGGTTGTTACCCTTGTACTGGTACGTTATTTCGTCTTCCCATTTAAAGAAGCAGACGGTGTGAGCGTTATAATCGTACAATCGCTTCATTTGCTCATAAATATATTGAATCCTATTGATGTCATTGGCATCACCTGTGATAATTATTTCCGGGTTATATTCCACTGCACACCAGTTGTCCGTTACAGCAGATAAATCCGGCAAAATATATTTTGATGTGGCGGCATAATAGGTTCCGAAATTGATATCATACATGGTCACCCCCATTCCGGTGCCATAATCATTTTTCGCGGTCCACAGGGGGGAAGCGGAACTGTAAAAGCGGGGATTCAGAAATGGAATTTGCGGATCATGGGGACGAGTTCCAAAAAGATAATCCCCCGGTATCTGGTGGGTATAATATTGATCTGGCGGGAACCCGGCGTCCACCGCGATCTTAGTGATATCTTTTACGTAGTGGTACACCATGGTTTGCCGGAAGGTTTGCCACAGGTCCCAGAAGGAATCTTCTCCATCCTGCCGCATGACCCGCGGCGGATCAAACCCTCCATTAATAAAATTTACACCTGACGTGGGCATCATCCCATCAAAGGTATAATCATCGATAGGGATGATATTTGGGTCAGGATTAACATTATCCGTATAATCGCTGTCCACTGGATCCGAAAGGCCCCAATTATAATATTTCAGGTCCCAGGTGGTAAAAGTTGTCTCAAAATCCTGGTTGAAACGTTGCAAACCGTTTGCTCCCCGGTACCGGGTACCGCCGTTCACATATCCTTCACCTTCATATTTTCCACCGGGTCCATACATTCCTTCATGTTTAATCCAGTCCCTGAATTCCAATACCGCAAAGGGTGAATAATCGCAAAAGAAATCCTGCAAAGGCGCGGCATTATTGAGACGCCGGTAGTTTAATTCCGCTTCCCCAGGAGCACTGACAATAATCAATACATCCGGGTTTTTTTCCTGTTTTTGTTTTAAATATGCAAACGCTGCTTTCATCTTGGCTGCCAGGTGTGTTCTCAATTTCCTGGCATACCGGGAAAAGGTGCCCCAAACATATTTATTAATGAGGGCACTATCGATATTCGACTGCACTCTGGAGTGTGTAACCGTGGACTCATCTGCCATGTTTAGATCAAAAAAATGAGTTTGTTCAAGATCGTTCGCCTGGGAGGTCTGACTCAATTGCTTTTGGGATGCCAGGTTATTGTCGTTATACCATTGGGCATTCCTGATATCCTCTTCTTTGGCGAGTTGATAAAAATATTTACTTCTCGCCAACCCCACATTTAAACCGATATGAATACCCACGTTATATAATTTGGCTTTTTCCACCAAAGAATCGATGATATCCTTAAATCCCTGGATATTCACGTTTTGGATATTTTGATGCCAATTGATGTCGACACCGGCAAACCTGGAGATATGCAGGGAAGCGTACAGGCCATTACCAAATTGGCTTTTAAGGTACTCGATTTCAGAACCCGGTTGATTGACCATATCATAGTAAAAGGAAAAAATAACCGTATTGTCAAACCTAGGCCTTGGTAATTTTTCGGCCTTCACATACGGTCCATATGTTCCTACCTGATACAAGATAAAAACGATGAAAATCAATCCTATGGTTTTCTTATTCATATCTTTACCTCTCTTGTCATGGGCAAAATAATACAAATACCAGACATATTAAAATAACATAAGTACAAGACGTTATCGTTAAATTGGATAGGACTTTACCTTTTTTCCCAGGAAGCCCAATTAGAGTTGTTTTCAAGAGGTAAATATTTATAAATATTTACTCCTGTCATGAGAAAAACCACAGATTACACAGATTACACAGATTATAAAAAAAATATAAAAAAATCTGCGTACTCTGTGTAATCTGTGGTTTCCCCTTGATTTTATTTTGAAATATTGATTTTATTTTGAAATCATCTATAATATAGGAGCAAGAAAAATAAACTTGCGGTGTTAAAGGTTTGGAAGTTAAATAGTAAACATAGAGGTAAGAAATGAAAAGGCTTTTACTTATGACCATCTTGGTTGTATGCTTTGTCGGAGTAACATTTCACCCCGGGTGCAAAACAGATAATCCAAATTCAAACAGTGATCTGTTGTTTAACATCAAATGGGTTCTTGAATCGATTCACTATTCAACACTAAATATCGTTTCTATCCAGGATACCTTTTCGATTTTGTTCAGGCAAAATGGAAGTATGGACCTGGAAGTGGATTGCAACACCTGTTCCGGTACCTTTGAACTAGGAAACAATGGAGCCATAACCATTATCGATCACTCCCTTTGTACCGAAGCCGATTGTGGGCCAGATTCCAGGGATGCTGAATTTCACACGGCATTGGACGGTGTAACCAGGTACGAGATCGACGGCAATAATCTCCGGCTTTTCTTCACCAATGGGCAAAGCCGGTTGAATTTTACCAAAAGCAATTAAGCACTTAATATCACAGCCCCAGGTACCTGGTATAAAACGATTTGGCAGCACCCACGTCTCCGGTTCCTTTTATAATGGCTCTTCCATCTTTAAACAGTGTGATTTTTTTTCCTTCTGCTTCAAACTTAAGAAGAAATTCACTGTCCATTAAATGATCTACGATTTTCTCCAGGGTGCCGGAAATTTTTTCTAGGTTGAGAACCATATCCCGGGGAGGGATGATTTGAACTCCATTATCGCACAAAACAGTAATTATCTCCCTGTTTTCCTGGTTTAAGAACTTAAAGTCTTTTTTTATACAGCATTCACACTTATTAGATTTCTTTATTTCAACCGTCCTAAACGCATGCTCCCACACATCATAAATAATCAGCTTTTTTTCAATATCTTTTTTTAACAGTATTTTTAAGGCTTCCGTACTCTCGATAGCTGCGACAATAGCCGGGATTGTATTTAGTACCCCGACCGTTTCACACGTGGGCAGGGAACCTGCGGTTGGAATTTCCGGAAGGAGACACCGTAAACAAGGGCCTTCTGGTAGGATATTCATAACCATTCCCATAGTCTGAATAACTCCCGCATAAATCCAGATCATCCCCTTCTTCACACAAGCATCGTTAATAATCATCCGTGTGGGAATATTATCGGTAGCATCCACTACCAGGTCGAAACCATCTATTATACCTTCAACATTAGTGTTATTTAAATCCTTTATCAGATACTTTATCTCGATCCCGGAATTAATCTTTCTCAACTTACGAACTGCCGCACTAACTTTGGGAGTCCCAACGTCTTCTTCATCAAATAATGTCTGCCGCTGCAAGTTGTTTAATTCTACGAAATCCCTGTCCACTATCAGCAGGGTTCCCACCCCGGCCCTGGCCAGGTTATTGGCAATATTCGTACCCAATGCCCCACAACCAATGATAATTACTTTACTTCTTAAAAGTACTTCCTGGCCTTGCGGGCCGATTTGCTCAAGAACCACTTGCCTTGAATACCTGGAGTTCATCTTATCCTCTTTCAACTATATTAACTTGCACTCTTTTTCAATGATTCCACCCCCGACAACAATATCACCATCATAAAAAACAATTGCCTGTCCCGGTGTTATTGCCATCTGGGGTTCCTTGAATTTAACCGAAACGTTTTTATAGGTACCGTCAGTACCGTTAATAGGAGTAACTTCGACATCCGCCTCCTTATGATTGAATCTTATCCTGGCCTTTAGATTTACCGGTCGGTTTAAATTTTCCAGGGTTAACCAGTTTAAGTTTCCGGCAATGAGCCCGGTTCCCAAAAGATTTTCTTTTTCGCCCACGATTATGGCATTCTTTTCTTTGTCTTTGGAAATGACATAAAGAGGTTTATTACCGGAAATCCCAATTCCTCTTCGCTGACCGATGGTATAAAATACAATTCCTTTATGTTCTCCCATCACTTCACCCCTGGTATTTAAGATCGGTCCCGGCTTTTGCCTGGTGTCAAATAACTGGTGATAACCTCCGGCAATAAAATCCTGGCTTTCTGCTTTTTTACCAATGTACAGGTCCGGCAGCAACTCCCCGGCAAATTTTCTTACTTCATCTTTCGTATAATCCCCCAGGGGGAAAATAATATTCTTCAATTGATCCCCGGGTAAATTATACAGGAAATAGGATTGGTCTTTTTTTAAATCAACCGCCTTTTTCAACAAAAACCGATTTCTATTTTTATCATATTGGATTCGTGCATAATGGCCGGTGGCAAAGTAATCAAACCGGATTTCCCGCTTCCTGAGTTCTTCGGTAATGGCACCGAACTTCATCTCATAATTGCATTTGACACAGGGATTCGGGGTATTACCCTCTGCATATTCCTTTATAAAAAAATTTAAAATATGTTTCCTGTATTTTTCTTTTAAATTGAAGGTGCAAAAAGATATTCCCAATCTTTCCGCTACCTTGCGAGCATCTTCGATGTCCTCTTTTTCTCCCGGGCCAAAACAAGCGTGCCGGGAGCCCTCAGAAGACGTTATCGATTCATCGAAAATCTCCATGATTACACCGGTGACATCATATCCTTGTTTTTTCAGCAATGCTGCTGCAACAGAAGAATCAACGCCGCCGCTCATGGCGATAACTACTTTTACTTTGCTCATTTTCCGGTTTATCCTTAATTAAGTGTTGATGTCCGAAGTATTAACTCCCACATTGTAGCACTTGTTAAAAAAAAAGTCAAAGGATTTTATAATAAAATACCGGGAATATTTGGATATATTAAAACACCTGGAAGATCTAAAATTCAAATTCGGAGTGGTTCACCTATCTGTAGAAGAAGCCACCAGAAAATTTGAAGAGATTACAACACACTACTCTACCGAACTCCCATCGAGTCTAAAAGCTAGCCAGGCAGTTCCTGGCCAAGGTAAAAAAAAATCTAACGGCAGTTACGGTTATCTTGCACAGAGCCGCAAGTGCTGTGTCAACAACTGCATTCAGTGTCGCAAAAAGTGGGCGGGCATGAGTTGCATTGGGTTTGGCATCCGCTTGGGAGGCAGGTATAACCGCAGGTTAAATCGGTATTGCAAAGTGTCCCACAGGTGTAGCCTCCACAGGTGTAGTCGGTCTTCACGCCGCCGTAAACAGCGGCCATGTGTTGAGTTTGTAAATCGCTAACGGTTCTTTTGTTCAAAACCATTTTTTTGTTGATTTTTTTGGTTTTCATATTTTATCTCCATTTTTGATTTATTGACAAACCTTATTTTTTTTTTATTTTCAGCCTGATTCCTATTTTACCGGTCAATGCAGCGATCCGCCTACGTAAATCCACTCTTTTGGAGGTCAGATTGAAGGAAGACACTTAAACAGTCACGGATTAATAGTATCATATAATACTATCAGTGTCAAGTTACCTGGGAACGATTTTTACTGTTATATGCTTCCGGGCAAGCCTTCCATTCCCTGTCCCGGTTAAAAAAACAAATTTGTATTCTCCTAAGAATCCAGGCCCCGGCTGCCAGTAAAATATGCCGGTTTCAATATCAAAAAAGGAACCGATGGGCAGCCGCCTCAACATATTGCCAACCATCATATAACCGGCGGATAATATTGAATTATCTTTTTCTTGCTCCTTAACCTCATCTCTAATATCATTGAGA
>WVZO01000673.1:15126-15720 GCA_011772425.1 Candidatus Aminicenantota bacterium | reverse complement strand
GTCCCACTTCCGAAAATTTTATTCGTCCCTCCCCTTTTTCCTTTTATTCCAATTGTGAACGAGGTGAACTCAATTCTGACTTTATCGTTGTTTTTTCTTTCAACAGCTTTATCAATTTTTCATCGGTTTTGTATATCTGCGCCCGGTGGGCATTGATTTGAGGGATATGGGAATTCTCATCCAGGACATTAAACACATTGACCAATGTACTGTCCAGGCCCTCCTGGGATAATTTTTTAAACAGTTCACTAAACATTTCCAGGTCTTCCGGGTAGTCCAATGTCAACCGGTAATCCCTGACCAACTCTTCCGGCGTGTCCACATAATTGACTTTGAAAATATCAGGATTATTGATCATATAGAGGGTCATATGTTCGGAATAATCCGCCCGGCCTACCATTTCGATCACTCGTTTCAGGGCTTCTACATTGTATACCTGGCTGTTGGTTCCCACGGCAAATTTGCGGACTTCAGTAAAATCCGCACCTGAATTAAAATGAGATTTCAAAATAATTTCGCCGATTTCCGGGGATACCACCGGGCTGTCGCCTGTCAAACGAACCACGACATCGATATCATAAGCATCACAGGCGC
>WVZO01000673.1:0-15092 GCA_011772425.1 Candidatus Aminicenantota bacterium | reverse complement strand
CCACAAAAGGAAACATTAAACAATTGGTCAAACACCGTTCAATGGAAGCCATCCCCTGGATAGGTAAAATCGCTTTCTGTTTTAAGCGGGTGGATTTCATCCGCGCCGCCACAATCACAGCAATCCTGGGTTTTTTAAAATCCTTCACCGACAGGGTTTCCAGTTTGTTTACATCCCTGTTCAACAAGAAAAAATGCCCCTGGAACTCGTTTAATTCGTTGTAATTCATCCCGGGTTGGTCTGTGCGACGGAATATCACATCCGAGGCCGCCACTAACTGCCCCTTCCTGAGCGGGACTCTAAGCACCGGCTTTTGCAGGGTCTTTTTAAAATATTTTTTTTCATTGTCCGAGATAAATTCAGCAGCAAAACACCGCCTCACCCGCTGAATCTCTTCTGTCATTTCTTTTATCTCAGCCAGCTCCAATGCAGAATCAAAATCGTATTTCGTCTCCTTGCGGCGAATACAAATGTGTTTTTCCAGGTACGTACACCCTTTTAACCATACATAAACAGGAAAGCCTTTTGCAAAACCCAGCCCCGCATCGATGTGATCGGCATAACCCAGTGCCTCCCCGGGAAATGCGGATTTTAATATATCCACTTTTTTCAATGAGGTGTCTTCAATTTGGGTGGGATAATTCTGAAACCCCATTTGCAAAATGATCTTTTTAAACTTAAATTCCTCGAATTTCTTTATACTGGCTTCAATAACTGACAATTCCAGGCCGGATATATTAATAATTAATTCATTACCACTTAAATCCAGTGGCTTCAAAGCCCCCAGGATTTCCAGGTTATCCAGGATAGACGGTTGAAACTTGATACCATGTATTTTATTAAGGTTTTTCTCTAGTATTTCCACACCGTACACACAGAAAAGGTCCAACCAAACCTTGAAGCCCTTTTCAACCGCCAGTTGAATAATTTCCCCCCACTGATTCTCAGCAATAAAGAAATTTTTGACAGTGGGATACCAGGAAAAATCCGGCAGCACCACGTTCTCCGGTTTAAAAGCATGAAATTTAATTCCCAGGTCAGGGTAATCCAGGTTTGAAAACTCCTCCACCGTGCGCTTCAACAGCGCCGCATCCCCACCATGAAAATTAGCCGTTTCCAATATAATATGCGGTAATTTATTCATTTTATTTGCCTTTCTTCGTTTCTCCGTTTCTTCTCTTCGTGCTCTTCGTGTTCCTTCGTGGCTACAAATTTTTAATTGCATTGATGACACGGTTGATATCCTCATCCGTCATTTTGGGATAAAGCGGGATACTAAGACATTGTCGATAATATTGCTCTGCTTTGGGATAATCACCCTCCTTGAATCCGAAATGCTCTCTATAATACGGCTGCAAATGAACCGGTATGTAATGCACCTGCGTGCCGATGGCTTTTTCTTTTAATTCTGTCATGACCTGTGTCCGGGTTTTGCCGATACGATCAAAATCAATTTTGATTACATACAAATGGAGGGCACCAAAAACCCCGGGACGTTCATATGGAGTGGTTAACCACTCCAGGTCTTTAAAAGCTTCATTATAAAAGGAAATGATCTCCCGTCTTCGTTTAATAAAGCGTTCCAATTTTCTTAACTGCCCCAGGCCCAATGCCGCCTGGATATCGGTAATCCGGTAATTATATCCTAACTCTTGCATTTCGTAATACCAGGGACCAACATTGAACGTTGAACCTTGAACCTTGAACTTGTCCTGGTCTTTGGTAAGGCCGTGATTTCGCAGCATGACAAGTTTTTCGTAAAGGGCTTTATCATTGGTGGTAATGGCACCGCCTTCACCGGTGGTAATGGTTTTTACCGGGTGAAAAGAAAATATAGTCATATCCGAGTAACAGCAGCAGCCTACAGGTTTTCCGTTTTCATACTTACTGCCGATAGCATGGGCAGCATCTTCAATAATATATACGTTTTTGGGGGAGACTTTCCTTATTGCTTCCATATCGCAAGGCTGACCGGCAAAATGAACCGGGATTATTACTGCTGTGTTATTATTAATTCTTTTTCCCAGCTCCACAGGGTCCATGCAGTAGGTCTTTTCATCGATATCTGCGAAATCCGGTTTCAGACTATTGTAAATAAAAGTGTTGGCAGAAGCAATAAAGGTAATGGGAGAAGTGATACCAGTTTTTCTTTTATCGATATCCAGGGCCTTTACTGCCAGGTGAAGGGCAGCGGTCCCATTGGCCACAGCCGCGCAGTACTGTGCACCGGTATGCTCCAGGATCCGTTCTTCAAACTCTTTGATTTTTGGGCCTGAACTCAAGAAATCGGACCTCAAAACACCCAGGACCTCGTTTATATCCTCTTCATCGACATATTGACTGCCGTAATGAATCCATTTTAGCTTCATAATATTATTCCCTCGTTCTCTACGGTGAAATAAAGATTATTTTTTATTATTTTCTTCATAAAAGGCGATCATGCGTTTTAAACCTTCATCCAGGGGAAACCGGGGTTCATAGCCCAATACCTGTTTGGCTTTTTTTATACAAGGGATTCGTTTTTCGATTTCCCGTGAGGATTCTCTGTCCGATTCTTCATAAGAAACAAATTCAGGTTTGATGGATTTCCCGGAGATGTCGATTAATTTGTAAGCCAGGTCTTTCATTGATATCGGCTCGCGGTCATTGCCGATATTGAACACCTGGTTGGCCTGGTCGGTCAGCAGCGCATCCACGATCCCCCGGGCCGCATCCTCCACATAACAAAAAGAACGAACCTGTTCCCCATCCCCGTAAATAATCGGGGGTTCATTATTAACCACACGCTGAACGAATTTAGGTAAAACAAACTCTTCCCGCTGGTATTCTCCATATACATTAAATAAACGGGTAATATTATATTTAATGCCGTACATCTCGGAATAGGCCCGCAAATACTCTTCACCGGCAATCTTGCTAACCGCATACACGGATTTTGGGTTTAAGGGATTTTCTTCGCTTATGGGAAGTTTATCCTGGTCCCCGTAAACTTCCGAAGAGGAACTGAAAACAATTTTCTTAATCCCTTCTTTTACGCAGGCCTCGATAACGTTCAGGGTCCCCTGGATGTTGATGTATAAACATTCCAGGCGATCACTATCTGTTTTTTGCACCCCCAACAGGGCTGCCAGGTGAATGGCATAATTACATCCCCGGGCGGCCAGGGCCAGGTCATATTGATCCAGGATGGTTCCCCGGTTCACTCGTTTAATGCCTTTGATTTTGGGTTCAATCACGTCAAAATACGCAACTTCACAGCCGCGCTTCCACAACTCCTGCACAACTTTCGTACCGATAAATCCTCCGGCTCCGGTAACCATTACTTTTATCTTACCCATGTGTTTCTCCTTCGTTATCCACTAACAATTGACTATTGACTATCCCCTATTGCGGAATTCACCATGTCCAGTATCCGGGAGGTTCCTTTCCCATCCACCAATCGGCGTGAATTCTCAAACATTTTTCTTCTTAATCTATTATTACTCAAAAAAGCGTTCATCTTTTGCTCGAATGCCTGGGGATGGGCAAGCACCTGCTTGAGGGTTCCCATATAGACCCCAAAACCTTTTTCCGAAAATTTTTTGGCCAATTGGTGTTGGTGTTTGGCCCGTGAAACCATTAGAAATGGGGTCCCGATGCACATAAATTCGAACTTGACAAACCCCCCGGCAATGATTCCCACATCCATCTTTTCGATAAAAGCAGCCATGTTGTCAACATTTTGAACAAACCCTACCCGCGAAGAAAACGCAGTGAAGTCAATTTCTCCCGGTTTAAAACCCATCACCACATGCAGGTTTATTTTTTCATCCAGGAAGTGGTCCAGCAGTCGGATCAGTTCCTGGGTTTCCTCCGGGTTGGGCACCCCCCCCAGGCAAATACCTATATCTTTAACCTTTTTTTGAAAGCGTTTTTTTTCGCGGTATTGGCTAAATTCCTTATGCAAAGGAAAATAATCGGCTCCTTTGGCCGCGGTAAAGGTTTTCCATCGGTAAACCTCGCTGTTAAACGGTTCTTGTGGGCATATGAATGCTCCCCTGATTTGATGCTGAACCCGCCGCTGCATATCGTCGAAATTGATTAAGAAATCGCAGTGTTTCTCGATTTTTTTAATGACATCGATGGAAATCCGGTAGATATCGATAATAATGACGTGATATTTCCCGGTTTTCTCCAGGAAACGATACATTCCAGGATTATCCTTGTAAGTAAAACAATCGATGCCTTTCTGTTTAAAAAAGAATTCACCGTATTTGTCCTGCTTAACCAATACCGTTGTATCATAATGAGGAGCAAACTCCTCTACCATGGTGCTAATCCTGACCAGGTGGCCCATACCCTCTTTTTTACCACCTTTTCCAAGGATCAATAGTTTCGGTGGCTCCACTGCTTGTTTTTTCTTTTTGCTTTAATATTTTATGTGTAACGATTCACTTTTATTTTAATTTTTATTTTGAGAATTTGGGTAGAATTCTTATAAGTACATTCTTTTTCAGGTTTCTTCCTTGCCGGTCCCGGGCGATAAATACCAATTGGTATTCCCCGAAGAACCCGGCTGCCGGCTGCCAGAAAAAGATACCATCCCTGGCTTTCAAGGTTGAACCGATGGGTAAAAAATGAAGCTTATCACCAACCACCATGAAACCGGTAAATCGGTTGTTTTGTGTTCCCGGGCCACCGTCACCCAACTGGAGTTCGATTCGTTCTCCTTCGTTGATCTCCACATCCAGGATGTCTCCTTCCGCAGGGTAAATGTCCAGGAGTCTGGAATTTTCATTATATCCTTTTCTAAACCGTGCAGGTGTGCAGTCCACTGGAATATCCGCGATATCGTGTATAGAGGTGACCGTACCGGTGGGCATTTGCATCCGTACCCACGGTCGGTATTTATTCTTCAAGAACCCGGTTTCCTGTATTTCCGAAGTACCGGAGCTTTTCCTTTCCCCGCTGTTGGTATTCTGTATCGTGAAATACCTGGACCCGATGCCATCGGAATTTCCTGCATCGTCGCTTGCAGACCACTGAATGGTATGAACCCCGTTGCTGTAGGTGGTGGTATCAAAATCAAGATAAGCCATGGCCCCATTGCTGTTGGCATACCCGGGGAATAACTGGGCAATATCAGCTCTATAGATATTATAATTGGCCTTGCCAATAAAGACGCCATCTATAAACACATTTATGGTAGAACCATCTTCAGGAATCTTGTTGGGCTGGGGTGTCAATACCCATCCCTGGTTCCTGTAAGTGGAGCCGAAAGCTTCACCCCCCTGGGCGGGTGCATCTATCGCACCGAATGGTTTCACCCCATTCTGGTGGTCAAGGTAAATGGTTTTGGTTCCCAGGGTAATTACGTTGCCGGTGGTGTCACTGGCAATTGCCTTCAGCACCAACTCTCCATCTGGCAAGAAGTTACTCAACATCATGTAACCCCAGCCAGCCCTGGAATTATAAGGATAATCCGGGTAAGCCTGTTCAACATCCGGCCGGGCACCTTCCACAAAGACCGCATCACCGATATATGAAAGGAAACCATTTACTTCCCGGTATATTTTCACACTGACTACTCCGATATCATCAAGTGCCCATCCGGTGACCGGGACGGAACCGGATACCCCGGTGATGCCGTCGTCCGGTGTAGCAAATTGACCGAAAGGCTGGACATCTTCCGATGAATATTTAATTTTAAGATACACGTCTACTGTTTGCGGTGAGTTGAGGGCATCCGGATCACTAACGGTAATGGTCCCGGTGTACTCGCCCACACCCATGCCTAAGGGATTGATAGAGATGTTGACAACACCGTCACCGGTCCCGGATGCCGGGTTTAGGTTGATCCACGAGGCCTCCGCGGTGGCCGTCCAATTCAATGGGGTAACACTGTTGTTGGATATGAAGAGCGTTTGCGGTATATCGGGTACGGCACCTCCGATTAAATAGCCGAAATTAAACCTGGCTTTGCTTAAGGATATCTCTGGTGGGCCGCCGACAGAAAACACATAATCGCTTCTATCGGAGATTTGTGGATATAATTCATCTGTGACCTTTACCCGGCACTGGTCCGACGTAAGATCGGTAGGCAGGGTCCAGGAATAGTATCCGTCGTTTGCCGTGGATGCTTTAATGGTGGTCCAGGTGTCACCGTCGTCCGCAGAATAGGATATGGTTACGTCTCCCACAGTGCCGAGGGAATCCCAGGTAATAGGATGCGTGGAACCGCTCAGCCACCCTTCACCACCATTGGGTGAGGTCACCAAAATCGTACCCATAGGCACGCCCTTTTCTATGGTATAATAATTATCCGTAAAATCCACAGCGTCTCCATCATCAGCCCAACCTTTTATCCACATCCTGGCTTTGGTGGTTGCTATGTTGGGAACTGTCCAGTCAAACTCACCATCATCCTCCGTCCCATTCTTTATTACATGCCATGAAGAACCGTCATTATACTCGATATCGATACTATCGTATTCTTTGGAGCATGCCCAGCGAATGGTGTGAGTGGTATTACCCACCAATGTTTCACCACCATTGGGCGAGATGAGGGTAATAGACGGCGCTCCGCCCCCCTCCCCTATGGTAAATGTGCTGTTACTCACATCGTACGGAAGTCCATCGGTATTAATGGCATTAATCCTGATCAGGCAATTTGATGAGTTTATGTTGGGAACCGTCCAGGTCCAGGAACCGCTGTTGGCAAGGTTATCGGCAATTTTGCTAAAATTGTTACCGCCATCCGAGGAAAACCGGATGCGGATGGTGTCGGTCACACCGCTGGAGGTCCAGGTGATGGTGTATTTGGAACCGATTGCCAGATGTTCACCACCATTGGGGGCAGTGACGGTCAGGGTACCGCCAGCAGAAGAACTTCTAATTTGAAACACAGCATTGCTGGTATCAGATGGATTACCGGCAGCCGCATCACTCACCCGAACCCGGCATTGGGTAGAGGGTGTTTGGGGAACTAACCATGAATGGGTGCCATCATTGGCAGTGGAAGAAATAATGTCAGCCCAGGATCCGCCGTTATCCGTAGAATATTCCAATTTTACATTGCCCACGGTTCCGAAACTCCCCCAGCGGATGGTCTGGGTCGTGTTCTGGTCCCATACCTCACCTCCAACGGGAGACGCCACCACCAGTTGAGGGTCGTAAGGATCGCACATGCTTATTGTAACCGCACCGGACAGTCCTCCGGCCAATACCTTGTCGCTGCTTACACCCACACCGAGAAGCTCAGAGGGGACATAAGACTCTCGCCAGGTCCAACTGATTCCATTGGGACTGGTAATTATCATGCAGGTTGAACGTGTTCCCCGGTTACCTACCCCGACAAAAAGGCTGGACGACGGAATAAAGGCCAGGTCCCAGAAATAATTGATTACACCTGTACTTCTTTTAGTCCAGTTTATCCCGTTGTCGCTGGTATATATTACTCCGTTTTTGCCGCCGGCAACAAAAGTGCCATTTCCATATGTAACCGAGATCAACCCGGTCGCACTCCCGTGATTCTGCCAGGTCACACCGCTGTCGGAACTGGAATAAAATCCATTAATCGCTACTGCAACAAAGCGTTCTTCTCCATACACCACATCAAACAGTCTTGCGGTAGTCCCGCTGTTTCGCTGGGTCCAGGTGGCCCCATCCGTGCTGGTAAACACAGTCCCCTTATCACCCACTGCCACATAGGTGGTACCATCAGAGGCAATCCCCCATAACGCCGGTTTAGATAAATTAAATTTTCTCTGTACCCAGTTAATTCCATTGGAACTTGTGGCAATATATTCCCGGTCTCCAACCACAACAAATTGGGAATCCGCCGCTTCATATATAACAGAAAACTGGTTGGTTGTATTTCTCGGCATGATGGTCCAATCGATCCCATTCCCACTGGTCCATAGCAAACCGCCGTCACCCACGGCAACATAAATGCTGTCATTACTGGCAATGGAACGAATCACATAATCCCCACGGATATAATTGACCAGTCCCCAACTTGTTCCGCATTGGGCCTGCAAAGAAGAATTCGTTAAAAAAAGAAATAATAAAATAGAAATAAACACTGCCAGAGAACGCCCTTTATTTGCTGTCTTTTTTGTTTTCATTATCTTTATCCTCTATAATATTAAACATATAACATCTCTTATCTTCGAAACACTATTTTTTTTATATCCTTAAAATGAATGGACTTCTCTTCCCCGCTGTCATATAAAACACCCTTTGCCGTGAATTCAGAGACTCGAAAGAATCCAAGCAATTGTCTTTCATCGGTTAAATAAACCGTGAACTCCCAATCATCTTTGCCCTGGTTAACGCAATTATTGGAAAATTCACCGACAACATAAATTTCTTCGATTTCGTGTTTGTTTATTTCGACTTCATCGCAGGTCAGCGGTCTTATTAAAGTTATGGGATAAATCCAACTCAATGTAAATGCGGTATAATCAAACTTTTCAACGGTCCCGTTCTTCAATGTGATCTCAACATATTGTACATTTGCATCCGTTTTGGACTGGGAATAGGAGTAACTAATGTTGGCTGTTAGTATTATCACGACTACCACTAATATCTTCGCTAAAGTTAGATTTCTCATGTATACCTCCTTCTAAGTAAGTAAGTTTAATATAATTTAATCATGCTGTCAACCCGCAAGAGCCTGATAAGGAGTATTTTTTACTATTATTAATTACTTATCCTTTAAATTTAATTTTTTTTGTTTCCTATAAAGGGTAATTATATTCTTCCAATGGTAGTTTAAATTTCCGCATCAATTCCCGGTTTCCATCCCCATAGATGCTTTTCAGTTGTTCCATCCAGTAATTGGGAATTCCGACTTTTGCTTTTTTATCTCTTCTGAAAATTTTGTGAAAAAACTGGAACACAGTTGCTGCTTTAGAGATAAAGCGATTTTTTCCGATGGGAAAGCGGGTTCCCACCAGGTGCTCGAAATCCAGGCGGGCTTGATTGATGCGTTCATTATCATGCGCGGTTTTTATTAATTCCATGGATTCATGTCTATCGATGTCCAAAAAATCCGCCAGTTTTTTTATATACTCTTCTTTGTGGTGAAGGAACTCCTCGAATAGAAGAACCAGGACATTATTCTTGCCAAACAACCGGGAATAGTAATCGATGGTATTTATATAGATAAAGTTACCCATATGGCTTCGGTCCAGGTTTTCATATGAAAATTCCAGCCATTCTTCAAAGTCCACAAAGCGTCCGCGGTATTTTTTGGGCACCTGGACTTTGGTAAGCAGCCGGCAGCCGCTGATATAGGTGGATTTTAAAATATCCAACTGGTTTCGCAAGGTAATTAATACTTTACAGGGGGTAAAAGCGCCAAAACCATCTTTTAGCCGCTGCGCCACCACGCCTTTATCGCGAACCTTTGAAACCGATACCATAATTTCATCCGAAACCAAAAGCACGTTTTTCAGCTGTTTATCGATCTCCAGGGTATCCAGGTAATCCTTCAGGCCGGAAGATTGATAGATGGTACTTTCTTGTTTAATAAGGTTTTGCATCTCCCGTTCGAAGTTTTCGTTTTTATAGGGTTTTCCCAGGTAAAGGATTTGCGAATGTTTACTGAACAGATGGTTCTGGTGCGTGGTGGTCCCGGTTTTTGGAAAACCGATATGGATTACGGTATTTAATGTCACTTTTATTTTTTACCTTGCTTTCGATTTCAAAGGACGTGGTTTCAGATATTTTTTCCCCCACGTTTCTATTGCATTAAACCTGGAAGACCGTTTATCGGCATACAAATAGTAGTTGGCATACCAGCCGACAAATTCAAAGTTTTCAGTGAAGGCGCTTGCAAGAAATACACGTCCATACGGGTGTGTGTAGTGATTCCAATCTTTTTTTGCCATGGTTTTTACATCGCGAGGGAACATGACCAACTCTACTTTTCGCTGCTGCAGGTAATCCATGGAAACTCCCCGGTGGGCGGTGTAAGGGTCGGTTAACCCTGCCATATCGATACATGCCAGTCCTGAATAGAAGGGGATAACCCCCATTTCCGTATTGGCCACCACTACATCTGAGGGCAGCCGGCTCATCAATACCCCCAATTTGGCCCGGGAACCCCCGGTGTAAGGGTTTACCAGTTTTGACCAATTTTTGATTTTAAAGCGCGGCGTTTTCATCTGGAAATTCATACCCATCACCAGCACGGCAAGAATCAGGAAGATGATAAGTGCCCGGATACCCACCTTTTTAAAAAGCGTCTTTCTCACCAGCATATAAATACCGGGTGCGATCATAACCAGTAATAGGGGCAAATAGGGAATATAAAAACGATGCAGATAGTTCATGGCAGGGTAAAAAAGCAGGTAGACAGCCACCATGGCCAGGAATAAAGCGGGATAATAATAAGGCAGGATGATTTTACTTTCCAGGGAGGGGTACATGTATATCATGGTGATGACTGCCAGGACCATCAACCACCAATAGCTTTTGAAAAACAGCAGCATTTGCCGCAGCGACTCTTCATACTCTTCGGTAATAACGATTAATTTATGGTAGTAGGAATGGGGAAGGGGATAACCGAAAACCATGGTTTTCCAGGCGATAAACAGCGAAAGGGGGAGAACCAACCCGATAAAAACGTATAACCAGGTTTTGGGTTTCAGAAGATTATGACGCTGGTGAAGGGCGAGGGCCAATAAGGAGATACCCCCGGCAGCGATGCCTTCGGGTCTCACCAGGAATGCCCCTGCAGCGGCAAGGCTAATAAATAACCACCACCGTTTATCCGTGGGCAGAGCCTGAAGCGCCAGCGTGGTCAAAAAAATTAATACAATAATGGAAAACACGTAAAGTGATGTTTCCATTCCACTGACGCTGTGGGCAATCAACCGGTAATTTAACAAAAAACTGCCGGATAAGATCAAGGCGCTGATTTTTGCCAGGGACTCATTCTCCACACCGATCAGTTTCATCACCAACCAAAAAATGAAAACGCCGCCCGCCAGATGGAAAAAAATTCCCAAAACTTTCGAAGCTAAAATGATATCCACGCCAATGCAGCGGGAAAATGCCAGGAGCAGCAGCCAGACCCAGGAGGTAAATCCTTCACCGGGAGGCTCACCGACATTAAACACAATACCGTGACCATTGGACAGGTTTTCCCCATAGCGGTAAAAAATAAAACTGTCATCCACACCAAAGGCATAGACATCCCGCAGTATCAGTACAAAAACAAGAAAAACCAGGATCCCGATAATTGCAAAAATGATTTTATCTTGCTGTGTCATAATTCTTTATAAAACCTTCCATTTAGTATCCATTACCATAATACCCTGGGTAGAGTCACTTTTTCGGATAATTTCCATATCGGCAAGAATGGTAAATGACCCAACAGCATTGGATTTAAATAATGCACCGCCGTCGTAATCCGATACGTAAAACCCAAGATTGTAGTTGCCTTCTCTCAGTTTGTTTTTTTTAATTTCGCATTCTGCTTTTACAATGCCTTTGCAGGGGCGGGCATTCCACTGCAATTTACTGGAACTAATCACCATATCATTTACCTGGTCCCGAATGTTGAAGGCCAATTGGACGTTCTCTATCTTTTTGCTGAATTCCATTTCAAAGGCAATGGTAATATTATCATATGTATTGAATTCATCGGTATCGCTGCCGGAGGTATTGCGAAGGCGCACTTTTTTTAGCGCAAAAACTTCCGGTACCGTATAATAAGCAGAGGTCATTAAATCTTCTTCACCTGCCATTTGGTTTTGTGAGGCTTTTGATCGCTTGAGGGAATCGCTTAAATAGAGGGAGGTCACCTCATCCGAAGGCCCAATAGCGACCATATGGCCTTTATGCAGGTAAAGGCATCGGGATGTAATGGAAGAGATCGTGGCCATGTTGTGGGACACAAAAAGCACAGATATCCCCGAATGCAGCAGTTCCATCATCTTGTTCCTGGCTTTTCTGCGAAAGGCGGCATCGCCTACTGCCAGGACCTCGTCTACGATCAGGATATCGGGTTTCAGATTAACCGCAACGGCAAACCCCAATCTCACTTGCATCCCGGAGCTGTAACTTTGCACCGGCATATCGATAAATTCCCTGATTTCAGCGAAGTTCATGATGTCTTCCAGCATTTTATCCATTTCTTTTTTAGAGAATCCCAGCACCGCACCGTTGATATAGATGTTTTCTCGTGCGGTTAGAACCGGGTTGAATCCTGCACCAAGGGCGATCAATGCCTGGATTTTTCCTCGTATGGTAATCTTCCCTTTGTCGGGTTTGACCAGTCCGGAAAGTAATTTTAAGAGAGTGGTTTTGCCTGCGCCGTTGGCACCAATGAGTCCTACCAACTCTCCCCGTTTAATTTCAAAGTTGATATCTTGCAATGCCCAGAATTCGTCTTTTCGTAATTTGACGCGGTTTCGTTTGCTTCCCCTCAGTTCAGCACCAATATCTTTGACCCCGTACCAAAGTGATCGTCTCAATTTCCGGCAGAACTTTTTACTCAGGTGTTCAACCTTAACCAGGGTCTCATTTTTAGACATTCAGTAGATACCTTATTAAGAATTTTCTGGCAAAAAAATTCGAAATCCGAATATCGAAATTCGAAACAAATTCAAATGACCAAAATTCAAATGACCAAAACAAAAAAAAGAACCACGAACCGGATTGCTCTTGTTTTGAATTTTGAACATTTGAATTTCGTATTTGTTTCGGATTTCGAATTTCGTGCTTCGGATTTTTCAACTTAGGCTCCTATTCGTTCGATTATAATAGGCAGGGCAAGCCGATAGATCACCCATCCGATAAACAAAAATGTCACCGTCAGTCCAAACACAAGAAAGAAAGGACCTAAATCTCCGGGAATTCCGCGGATTACTACGTCTTTGGCCCCCATCAGCAAAGGGGTGATGGGATTCAAGTTGATGATTTTTCCCAGTGTACCTGGTGTGGTGGGGGGGTACGCCACAGGGGTTAGGAAAACCAGCCCTGATGTGGCAATCAAAAGAGCAGACTGGATATCTTTATAAAGTAATCCTACCGGTATCAACAAGACGCCAAACATGGTGCCCAGGAGAAGCAGCCCCAACAAAGGAATCGGGACCAGTATCGTTGTCCAAGTGATATGTACGTTAAAATAAATAAACGCACCTATCAATAAAATCACTTTGATACCAAAGCTGAACAGCACCTGTCCCATCCCGGAAAGGACAAAGGCTTCTCGGGGCAAGTTGATTTTGGTGAGTATTGCTTTTGATTCGGTGACTACTTTTAAAGGGGCATTGAGGGCATCGACAAATAACTGGTAGAAAACAGTTCCCATCATTACATATGCCGGGTAAGGGATGCCAATGCCCTTAACATCCATTACTGCGGAGGCCCTTAGTAAAATAAGCACCAGGCTGGTTACCAGGGGAGGGAAGACAGCCCAGAAGTATCCCAGGGCAGTCTGCCGGTACTGGGCGGAGATGTCCCGCACCGTCAACCGCCATGCCAGTTCCCTGGAGGCTTTCAAGTCTCTCCACATTTCCCTGAGAAGGAGAATGGGATGGCGAAGCCTGGACCCCGGTGTGTAGGTAGTGACAGGAAGGTCTGAACTTAGCCCCGGCAAATTTCACCTCGTCCGCATTGCAAGCTGCCGCCTTCCCCCCTTTCGGGTCTGCAAGAGAATGTAGAAAAAGCAGTTAACATCAAATAATACCCTGAATTTAAAGATGATTATAGTATCATAAAATCGAGGTTTTTTCAACTTCACCGGTAAGCGCAATTAACAATTGGCTGACCAGAGGAAAACTCAAAAAAGTTTATTTCGAAAATAAGAATGAATCACCAGGGCATAAAAAGTCGGGTCTATAGAGGGAACTGCCATATCCTGCCGCATGGCATTGAACAGCTTTTTATCGTAGATGTCGAGGTGGGATTTCCGCAAATCAACGTGTTTTTTACTGACCATCGGCCGGGTAATATACCGGCTGTGCAGCCGGTTGCACATTTTCCCCCCCAGGTTAAAAAGTATCATATAAGAAGACGAATGAAACAGCCGGCTGAACTTCCCAATGGTTCGGGGAGTATATTGGCGAATACCGTGGTAGCGAAAAAGTTTTAAACAAACCCGGCTGGGGAAAAAATGAATTTGCAGCACATTTCTTTTCCGGGAATCGATAAAATCCTTGATCTGTTCAAAATAAAAGATATCTTCCTCGAAATGTTCAAGCGCGGTCACACTCAGGAAAAAATTGGTTTTCTCCGGTATATAAGCGGAGATATCATTACCGTTATTAAGTTGGTGGAACTTAAAATTGGGGTGCTGCTGTTCCAGTATCTGCCATTTTTCGGCTTTTGTCACATCGATGCCGGTATATGTGGTTAAAGGAATTGGGCTGTAGTTCAATAATCGTTCGCCATACCGGCCGGAACCGCAGCCGCAATCCAGGACATGTATTTCCCCCAGTTCAGATTGAATGTTCTTCCAGGGTAATTTAATGAAGAAAAGGTCACACAATTTCCGGGCCGGGGTGCTTTGCGGTGGTACGGTTTCCCATTGTTCTTTTAGATTTTCACATTTAAAATCACGATAAATTATTTTCTGATCAACCTTTAGATCGGGAAATGAGTTATTCACACGATTTAGCACCATATACAACACTTTTTCCACGCGGCTCATCCTGAAATCGGCATTGATCTGATGAATTGATGTGCTTTTTTTTTTCATGGTTATATAATCAGTCTAATATAATAGTAGGAAATAATAGAAATTGTCAAGTCAAAAGGGAGAACCTCAGCAATTATAATTTTGTCCATTAAAGTACGGGCAAACACAAGGTTTGCCCCTACAAAAGCATAAAAAAAGGGGCATCAAATGTAGGGGTGAACCTTGTGTTCACCCGGGCAATTCGATAAAATTAGAATTGCTGGAGAACCTAAATCAGGGATTGCGGATGGTAAAATAGCGGCTGCCGATCCCGGTGGTATTTCCGGCATCGTCTTTAACAGACCATTCAATGGTATGAACCCCGTTTTTATAGGCGGTGGTATCAAAATCAAAATAAGCCGCGGCCCCCTTGCTGTTGGCACAGTCCGGGAATAGTTTGGTAATATCGGCCCTGGGG
>WVZO01000258.1 GCA_011772425.1 Candidatus Aminicenantota bacterium | reverse complement strand
TAAACACCTGGACACGGCGGAAAAACACAAAACCTTTGAATTTTCCTTTGGTCAACGTCCGCTGCGCATCGACGTAGACCCGCAATTCGATGTGTTCCGCACACTGCATACCAATGAAATCCCCGCCACCCTGTCCAATGCTTTTGGGGCAAAAAAAGTCTTGATACTGCTGCCTTCCAAAGCTTCAAAAGAATTCCTCAACGGATACAAAGGATTGGCAGAAACGTGGGCCAAAGAGAGCGAGGGGAAAATTGAAGTTAAAAAGGACAATAAGGTCTCCTCCCTGCCGGAGGATAAAGCGGTCTGGCTTTTCGGGTGGGACAATATCCATAAAAAAGCCATTCAAACAGGTATCGCAGGATTCCCGGCTGAGATGGATGGAAAATCCATCAGTATCGACAAACATCGTCTTTCGGTTCAGGAAAAAAGTATTATTGCAGCGGTAAAAAACAGCAAGAATCCCTCGCAGGTAGTGGTTTTGCTGACCACCGACCGCACGGCGGCGCTGCCGGGGCTGGGACGCAAACTTCCCCATTACGGTAAATACAGTTACCTTGCCTTTGAAGGTGATGAACCTACCAATACCTTTAAAGGCCAATGGGCAGCGGTCAACTCCCCCATGTCGGTCATGCTGGATAAATCTTTTGCACCGGACGAAGTAAAAGCAGCGCTGCCGCGGCGGCAGCCCCTGGCACGCCTGGCACCACTCTTTTCCTCTAATCGAATGATGAATCACATCAAATACCTGGCTTCCGAGGAACTGGAAGGCAGGGGATTGAATTACAAGGGCCTGGAAAAAGCCGCCCATTACATTGCCATGGCTTTTAAAAACGCAGGACTGCAGCCAGGGGGCGACAATTCCTATTACCAGAGCTGGGATTCGGGTGGTCCTATACCTTTACGTAATGTGATCGGCATCATCCCGGGGAAGAACCCGGCGTATAAGGACCAGTCTGTCATCCTCTGTGCCCATTACGATCACCTGGGACTGGGCGAAAAAGGAGGAAGCCCGGAAAACAAAGGCAAAATCCATTTCGGTGCCGACGACAATGCCAGTGGCGTAGCGGTCATGCTGGAATTGGCCCACACCCTGGGAAAAAGCCTGAAACCGGAACGCTCCATTGTATTTATCGCCTTTACCGCTGAAGAAAGCGGGCTCCTGGGTTCTTCTTATTATATAAAAAACCTGCAAATAAAAAACAAAAAACAGTTAGAAGGAATTATGGGTGTAGTGAACCTTGATACTGTCGGACGGTTGAGCGATCAGGAAAAATTACTGGTTATTGGTGGTTCTTCGGCCAGGGAGTGGCGCTTTATATTCATGGGCATCGGTTACACCACCGGCGTTGACACGGAACTGATTCAACAGGAACTGGATGCCAGCGACCAGGTCAGTTTTATCAAGGCAGGCATTCCCGGTATCCAGTTGTTTTCAGGTGCCCACCTGGATTATCATAAACCCACGGACACGGTGGATAAAATCGATGCGGCGGGTCTGGTAAAAGTCGCGGCAGTGGCACGAGAGGCCGTGGTTTACCTGTCTGAACGGAAGGAACCGTTGACAGTGACCATCAAAGGCATAACCTCCAAACCCACAAAGCCCGGAGCACCAAAAACCGGGCGCCGGGCACGAACCGGGTTTATGCCGGACTTCTCTTTTGCCGGTAAAGGGGTCAAAATCGGTATGGTTTCCCCTGCTTCGCCAGCGGAAAAAGCAGGATTAAAAAAAGGCGACGTCATCATCAAACTGGGAGATGTCATTGTCAATGACCTGAAGGAATACTCCAATGCCTTAAAAACGTTTAAACCCGGGGATACCGTCACCATCGTGTACACCAGGGAAGGAAAAGAGTATTCCACCCCCATTACCTTAGCTGTCCGATAACTAACGGTTTGTTTGAATCGATGGATCGGCGAATCGCCAGGAGACAATAATTCGAAACTGAAACGATAACCTGGCGATTCGCCGGATAATTATCCGAAGTCAACGCTGCGGACTATACACATTTACAGGGTTCGGCATCGCTGGAATTGCAGCCAGGGAACCTGGTAAAGCAGGGAATACAGGGTTCGGCTTCGCTGGTATTGCAGCCACAGGGCTCGTGGAGGCTGGTAGTGAGGCAGGGCTCGTTGCAGCTTATAGTCCATGTACCACCGCGTACGTTGTCCAACTGCCGGTCCTCCAGGTTGGCAACGGTTGTCTTGTTCAAAACCAAACGCCTGGCGAAAGTTTTTGTCTTCATGATACCCTCCTATATTGGATTTTTAAATTTTATTAGCCATTCCAAAAATATGAATTTCCAGGAAACTATATGATATCACAAACGCATTAAAATCTCAAACATAAAAGGGGCCACACGAAAAAATTCTGTTTTAAAATTTAGGATTAATGACTATT
>WVZO01000585.1 GCA_011772425.1 Candidatus Aminicenantota bacterium | reverse complement strand
CCTGGCCGCCGGAGGCAAAAAAAAGTTCTGATAGAGTTTTATAGGAGTTTCAGGATGGGCAGTCAGGAAGCTTTATATTTTTTTTCGATTTTCTGCCCATCCTGTAGATAAAAATAGGGTTTAGTAGATCCGCACGGAGGGCATCAGTTTTTTCAGAGTGCCCGTGCGGTAGGAGAGATTAGCTTTAATAAGAAAGAGAAGAGAATTAAAAAACAAATCACCCGGCTTTCTGACGGACCAATTGCTGGATTTCCATCAAAACTTCAACCAATTCCGGCTCAGGACTCTCCAAAACCCCATCTTCAACATGCTTATGATGAGGAAATGTAGTAATCTCTCTGTGGTGATTTGCGTTATCATACCGAAATATCAATTGGTTATCTTTGTCCATATATTGATAACGGTATTTCGTTTTAGGCTTTATTTCTGCATCTTTAACTTCCACAAAGCAAAATTGGCTGTCATCGATAAAAAATATATCTCCTCTTATGAATCCCTGGGTTTGATTGTAAATTTTCTTTTCAATGGAATAGGACTTTATGATGCGTTTGAAATATAGTATTGTTTTTTCTATGCTTTCAAAATATGTTTCTATCATTCAAGCTCAGCCAACCTTCTCTTGTTTTCCAATTGCATTTCATAAATGCCCGCCCAGGTTACAAAATCTTCGCTGTCATCCAATTTTCCATTGGTAAACCCTTGATAAAAATCTTTTGTGGATTGCCGGTATTTTTGCTCAAACTTTTTTAAATCGATTTCAATATTGATGATTCCATTTTTTAGTTCATTGATCTGGTTCTCGATTATATGCTGAAAAAACGTTTCTTTATCCGAATGTTGATCTAATATTCGTCTTATTTTTTGCTCTGTTTGCGGTTGGAGTTCAATGTCTAAATTCATCGTCTTGACCTCCTGATTCCTGTTTTTCTTTTCAACATCATTTTTTCCTTCTTACTGAAACAAATATAATTAAAATCCTTTAAAATGTCAACCAAATACCACCAAAAGCTGGTGGAATTTTTCGCCTGTGCCATATTGAACTTGAATTGAGTGCCTTTTTTTTATACAATATCACTGATGAAACAATTGAACAAACCGTATTTGCTCGAATTTATAGCCTGCCTGGGACAAAATAATTTACCTGGCACTTAATACAGCACTTAATACAATAATCTATTCCACCTTTAGCCAAAATTTATCAACAGCCTTTTTTATATCAATCCACAGAGAATCAATATCATTGATCAATGTAGTCATCAACTCCAATCGCAGTTTAAATCCATATCCACTAATAAATACATGCCTGAACCCTCTATAAGGATTTAGTCTATCCACCAGACCTTTATCAAAAATGGGAATTTTCTCTTGAGGCGGTTTGTAAGATAACTCAAGAAGTTCTTTATGCCAACTATGGCCCATGGGCATTTTTTGATAATATACCTTACTTATTCTTTTAATAATATTCTCTACCCCCACATAAAAATTCATGAGAAATGTTCCTATTGCTGCTTTTTTTGTGTTATCAACTTTATCCGGCACTAAATCCCTTTTGACAGAGGTCAAGTCTTTCAAAACTTGTTCAATTTCCTTTATTTCATCCAGTACATCCAATTTCAATTGCTCATATTTACTTTCCATATATCAGTCTCCCGCTTTCTAAAATACGTTTGGCGAAATGCACCCTTACCTCTTCCAGGGGAATTAAGTCTATCTCGTTGGCTGCCACTCCTAAAATCTTACCATACATCTCGAAAAATTTTTCCGGTTTAACTCCCTTTACTGCTATATCGATATCTTGTGCCAATTCAACTTTCTCAAGGCAGGAACCGAATAAGTATACCTTCTCCGCACCATATTCTTTACTAATGCTAATTATTTCAGCTAAATCTTTTTTAAAAACTTCTTCTTTCATTTTATTTAAATTACCATAATCCCGGGAAAATTTCAACTGTTCGATTAACCTTTGCACCATTCCCGCAAAGGGAGAAGGAAAAAAACTCTCGTACCGCACGGGCACTTTGAAAAAACTGATGCCCTCCGTGCGGATCTACTAACCCATATTTTTTATCTTCAGGATGGGCAGAAAATTGAAAAAAATTTGTATAGCTTTCAGACTGCCCATCCTGAGCTCCTATAAGAACTCTATTAGAACTATTCTTTGCCTTCGGCGACCAGGGGGTTCTTTTGAAAAACCACCCCCTGGACCCCCACAAAACTTTTCATACACGGTCAGTCTGGATTACGTGGCTTCTATCATCCTGCCTCATCGTTTTCGTTTCGCTTCATTCTTATCGTCTCAACATCTTCTCTTCTTCGCGTCACTTCGCACTTTTTACCGCATTGTAAATGCCTTCGCGGCTAACCTTATTTTGAAATAAACCGTTTGAAATTTAATAATGAAATCGTAATAATCGTTACGGCAATAGCAATCAGTGCCAGCAGGTCCTTATAAAAATACTCGATCCCGTTTCCTTTCAAAAATATTTCGCGGATGATCTTGATAAGATATGCCACCGGGTTAATCTTCACCAGGAACTGAAACACAGACGGTACATTTTCGGTGGGCGTGAACAGGCCGGACAGCAGGATAAACGTAACCATAGAAAACCAGGAAAAGAAAAGCGCCTGCTGCTGCGTGCTGGCTATAGTGGAAATCATTAACGCATACGACAGGATGGCGGAAAGAAAAATACCAGCAGAAAGCAGCAAATATAACAGGTTTCCCCGGACCGGGATTTGAAACCACAACACCACCACCACAAGACCGATAAACATTTGTACAAGACCGATAATCGCCATAGGCAGCGCTTTGCCAATGTAAATCTCAATCGGAGTCAACCGCGATATCAACAACGTGTCCATGGTCTGCTGCTCCTTCTCCCGCACAATAGAAACAGACGTTAAAAAAAGCGTCAATATGGTCAACAGCAGTGCCACGATGCCGGGGCCCATGTAATTGATACTCTTCAACCGGGGATTAAAACGAATCAGGGTTTTGTTTTCCACCGGCACCTGCACACCCAGCCGGTTGATGTCGGAAAGGATATATGTCTTGATAATACCGTTAAAATACCCGGCGGCAATGGACGAGGTATTGGCATCGATACCGTCCATCAGAACCTGGATTTCCGGGTAATTTAAAGGGGCTTCCTGTTTCGCTTTTCTATCCACCTTGCTCAAGGAGTCCCGGAACAGGATGACCGCTTTGACGTCTCCTTTTTTAAGGGTCTCCACGGTATCCCGGTTCCGGTAATGAATTTGCCGGACATTAAAAAGGGGACTCTGCTGGATACGGTTGATAATCCTCACCGCATGTTTGTTCTGCGACAGGTTGACGATTTCCACCGGTACCCTCTCGATATCGGTTTTTACAACGTACCCAAGGACGATAATTTGAAGAATAGGGGCAATAAAAAGCAGTGGCAGCAGCTCTTTTTGACGAAAAATTTCAATCAGTTCTTTTTTTACCATATGTAAAAGTCTCATTTTGACCGCTTCCTGTTTTGATTGAATTTGATGGCAGCAATAGTAAGCAAAACCGTACTAAAAATTACCAGGGCAGCACCTTCCACAATAAAGTGCCTCAACTCCGCACCCTTGACCACTACACCACGAATAATTTTTAAACAATACGTGGCCGGCACCACATGGGCAATCGCCCGGAGAATAGGAGCCAAGGAATCCAATGGAAATATAAAACCCGAGAGCATTACAGAAGGCAGCAGCGTGCTCAGCAGCGCCGCAAACATAGCAGCTTTTTGATTGGGTGCCGCCGCTGAAATCAATATCCCCATTGAAAGACCGGCGATAATATATAATAGGGAAAAAATCAACAACACCAGGAGATTACCCCGAAAAGGAACACCAAACCAAAACCGGGCAAACAATAGAATCAGGCCTGCCACAGCCAGGGCAACAAAAATATAAGGAACCGTCTTGCCGATAATGATCTCCACCGACTTCAACGGCGAAATAAAAATCAAATCAATAGAACCGGACTCTTTTTCACGGGCAATACTGATGGACGTTAATATCGCCGATATCATCATCAACAATATGGCAATCAAACCGGGTACAAAGAAATACGTGCTCTTAACTTCCGGGTTAAACAGTATTTTGGTCTTTACGTTTAATAGTTTTTCCAGGTCCTGGAATTCCGAGATAAAATCCAGGATAATCAAATCATTATACTGGTACACCAGGTTGGCCACATTGGAATCACTGCCGTCAATCACAATCCCCACATCGGTTTTCATCCGGTTCCTAAGCTTTCGTGAGAAATCCGCCGGGATAATAATGATCTCTTTCAATCGCCCGGACTTCAACAACTTTTCTCCTTCCATCACTGGATCGGAAAACGGGTATTTCTTTTTCAAGTCCTCAATCACAAAATAACGATTGTTAGAAAATTTCTTAACCAGTTCCCCTGAGATTTCCCCCCCGGAAAAATCAATGACACCAGCTTCGATTTCGTCCAGGTCAAAGTTGATTGAATAACCGAAGATAAACATCATCAACAACGGCATCAAGAAGATGATGGTCAGACTGGTAGGGTCCCGCAAGATATGAGCAAACTCTTTAACAATAACAGCTTTCAAACGCTTCATTATTGCCTCCGGCGGCCATGGGGGCTTTTTTGAAAAACCGCCCCCCTGGACCCCCCGAAAAACTTTTGTTTGGACGGCAAAGGCATTGCCCTTCGTTCCCGGCATATAGTCTCATTGGTGTCATCTTACTTCTTACTTCTTACTTCCTACTTCCTACTTCCTACTCATTCATTTGTGATAGCGTCTTTAAATAACTCATCGATAGAATCCTTGCCATATTCCTTTAACAACTGCTCCGGCTCGCCTTGCATCAGCAAATTGCCTTGATGAATAATCAACATCCGGTCCGCATACTCCACCTCATCCAGGTTGTGCGTACTCACCAGGATGGTTTTTCCCTGCTTTTTCAAGCGGTAAATTTCAAACCAGAAATCCCGCCGCACCTCCGGGTCCACACCGGATGTAGGCTCATCCAAAAAAATAATTTCCGGGTCTGTCATCAAACACACAAACAACGCAACCTTCTGCCGAATCCCCGGGGGAATATCAGCCGTGGTTTGCCTCAACAACACCTCATCGATCCCGGATTTGATCTCCTCCTGTTTTTCCCGTATCTTTGCCCCGGACAACCCGGAAATCCCACCGAAAAACTCGATGTTCTCCAATGAATTGAGCAAAGGATAAAGCGAGAACTTCTGCGACATGTAACCCATAATCTGTTTAAGCTTTTTCCGGTGCCTCACCGAATCCATGCCCTTAATCAACACCTCACCATCAGTGATCTTTAATAAACCGTTGATCATTTTAATAGTAGTGGTCTTCCCGGCACCGTTAGGCCCCAGGAACCCCAGGATTTCACCCCGGCAAATGTTGAAATTGATACGATTCACCGCAGTGAAAGCACCAAACCGCTTTGTAAGTTCCTTTACCTCGATAATGTTTTCCGCCATTTTATCTCACATGCGCTGATTCTTGACGTTCATAATAAATATAAATATCTTCCAATTTGGGTTCTTCCTCTTCCACGTGAACGTGGGGGATTAAGTCAATATGATTCTGCCGGCCGGTTTGAAGATACTTGATATACTTACCCCGGATGTAGAGATTATCCCTTAACTCCCTTTGATGTTCCAGGCTTTTCATAATATCGAAAATATTACCCCTGGGCAGTATTTTGAAGAGCTTTGCCGGGAAGTTCTTTTTTAATTGCTCAATGGTGTCCTTTTTTATGATTTTCCCGTCCTTTAAAAACACGATGTAATCCCCCTGTTCCGCTTCATCCAGGTAAGGCGTGGACATGGCAATGGTCTTACCCTCGGCTTTCAATTCCTTGATAATATTAAAGAATTCAATCCGCGACAACGGGTCCACACCCGTAGTGGGCTCGTCCAGAATAATAAACTCCGGGGCAGACAATAAAATACAGGAAAGAGAAAGTTTTTGCTTCATGCCCCCCGAAAGTGCACCGGCCCGCCGACCTTTAAACGGCAGCATACCTGTCTTCTCCAACATCCGCTGCTTACGCTCCTCCCTTTTTTTAAAAGGCACTTGATGAATGTCGGCAAAAAAATTCAGGTTCTCCTCCACACTGAGGTCCGGGTACAAAGAAAACCGCTCCGGCATGTACCCGGTAACAGCCGTCATCTTCCTGTAATCATCATCGATATTCTCCCCCTTTAAAAAAATATCACCGCTGTCTTTTCTCACCAACCCCACCATCATCTTAAACAACGTGGATTTACCCGCTCCATCAGCCCCGGTTATGATCGTGATCCGGGACGCCGGTATCTCAATGGAGACATCCTCCACAGCCGCTATCTCACCAAACGATTTGTTTACATGTTCCAGTTTAACCATAATTAGCTCCCCCTTACTCCATTACTCCAAAAGTGACTGTTACCGGCATACCGATCTTCAATATACCCTCAGGGTCCTGGACCGTGATTTTCACCTGGTAGAGCAGAGATTTCCGTTCTTTTTCCGAAATAATATATTTGGGTGAAAACTCCGCTTTTTTCCCAAAAAGAGAAATAACACCGGTTAATTCTTTATCTGCTCCATCCACACGGATTTTAGTCTGTTGGTTTAATTTCAGACGGCCCATCTCTTTTTCTTCTATAAAAATTTCAACATAGAGGCTGGAAGTATCCAGGATATCCACAATGGCAGTACCCGGGAACACTGTCTCCCCTGCGGATACGAATTTTTCCATCACAACACCATCCACCGGGGATAAGAGCACATGGTCCTCCAACAGCAAATGGAGGTATTCCCGCTTATTCTCAATCTTTTCCTTTTGAATCTCCAGGCCCTCCAATGCCTTCTTCAAATCAAATTGGGAGGTTTCCGCTTCCATTAATTTCAATTCCATGGCTTCCAGCTTCTCACCGGGAACGGCATTTTTCTTTTTTAACCGCCGAAACCGCTCCACTTGCTTGCGCAAGTACCGGATGTTGGACTCCAGGAACCCCAGCTTTTTAGAAATTTTCTGGGAATTCACTTCAATCTCTTTACCGGTAATCTCCAGTTCCTTCAGTTGATTTTCGATTTTATCAACATCGACCTGTACCAACTGTTTACCCTTGACCACTTTTTCACCTTCGCTTATGTCCATCTGCTGAATCGTTCCTGCCACTGTCGATTTCAGGGTTATAATATCACCGTCCACAATCCCCGGCGCCTTGATTACTCCCTTATCCCCTTCGGAACAACTTACCATAACCAAAAACATAACCAAAACCGAAAAAAATATAAAAAACCGAACTTCCTTCGTGTTCTTCGTGTCCTTCGTGGCTAATCCCTTCATTTTTCTTCTCCATAGCGGCCGATTAATGTATTTATACTTAATTTAACCAATTGGTACTCCACGGCCCGCTCATTTTTCATGGATTGATATCTCTCTTTGGTCAGCAGCGAAGCAAGATAATCGATGTTGGCGACCTGGTGTTCTTTGTATAATTCCTCCTTTAGTGCGGCATCCTGGGCTGCAGCCGTTACCAGTTTCTCCAGTAATTCCAACTGCTTTTCAATGGTTCTCTTTTTGGCATACATTTGGGCCAGGGTCTTTTTGGTCTCCGTAATCAGCTCTTCTTTGCGGTTATTTAATTGCTGAATTGAGAAATCCACTATTTTCTTATCTTTTCTTAATTGATTCCAATCGAAAATTTTAAAATTGACAGCAATTCCTCCCTGGAAGTACAAGGACCATTCATTTTTAAAAAAATCGATCCCGGGTTTACCGTAATGGAGTTCAGCAAAGCCGTTTACCTGGGGAAGATACCGACCTGAAGTGATCTTTTTCCCTAGAAAAAGCGATTGGATATTATTATCAATTGTTTTTAATACGGGGTGATGAGCCTTAAAAAATTCCAACGACTCCCGGAAGGTTCCGTTGGTTTCATCGTAGATTTTCTCAATGTCTTCGATGTTAAAGGTGCAAAGCCTGGCAAAATTGATCTTTTCTTCCTCCAGCAGCTGGTTTAAATCTTCCAGCTTCATCTCGGTTTCGGATAGGTTCATCTCCGTTTCCAACAGGTCTGATTTTTTCACCAGGTCTTCCCGGTAAAAATCAGTAATCTTTTTTAGATGCAGTTTCAGGTTCTTTATCAGCAGGGAAAGTGATTTCTTCTTGTTTTCCAGTAACCGGTAGGTAAAGTAAGAATATTTTATCTTTGCTGCGACTTCAATCTCCCGGAGGGTGGTTTGGTGTTTGGTCAGTATTTCCTTTTGTGTTTCCAGCTTAACGGCATTGGCAAGAACACCGCCGGTGAAAATTGGTTGGACCAGGGATAATTTGAGATCATAGTTATGTTTTGCACCGGCGGTTATTTTGCTTCCGGGTATCACCACGCCGGGTGCAGGATGGGCATCCGGGAACAGGATTTCCATCTGTTGGGATTTAAACAGGTACGACCCGCCAAAATCCAGTTGAAACAACTTTTTCATCCGAGCTTTTGCCTGGTTTAGCCGGCTGATATCGTGTTCCAGCAAATGGTTTTTGTATTGGGAGTCTGTCCGGATACCGGTTTCAATCGCCTGTTTTAATGGGATTTCCCCAACCACTAAACCATTAGCCCAGAACGTCATTAAAATCAACACAATTCGCTTCATGTACTTTTTCATCTTAGAATACCTCTTTGCTTTCCTTACGAATGGTTAGGATACCTTATTTTTTGTGCTCTTGTCAACCCGGAAGCCATTTGCAAACTTTTTTATGGCTCCCGAGAACCCTTTTATATTGATGGATTAAAAAAAAGTATCCAGGTTTTTTTTAAAATGGGCTTGACAACTTCTCACATATTTGATAAAAATATGCATTAGGAGGTCTAATGAGTGTTGATGTAAGCGGAAGTGCAACCACGAAATCAGAGCCGAATGTCGTGCCATTGTGTGACATCTTGTTGGTGCTTTTGATCATCTTCATGGTCATTACACCGGTTGCTCAAAAGGGAATCGACATTCAATTGCCGGAACAATCTGAGCCAGGCCAAGCAGGCTCATCAAAATCAGGTGTTGTATTAACTCTGGAACGCGATCGCTCGGTTAAGTTAAACCAGGACCCGGTCCCCATGGATCTGCTGGAAACCAGGTTAAGGGAACTTTACCAGAGGAAAACGGATAAAACCATCTTTATCAGGGCAGACAAAAGCGTTTTGTACAGAGATGTATTGCGGTTAATCGACATTGCCAAGGGTTCGGGAATCGAAGTTCTCGGAGTTATGACACAAACCTACGAAACAGGTTCTCAATAGTGTAGCATGCATGTAGCGTTCCATTCTATCTAAAAACAAGCTGAATACGAAAACGATTTCGAAGACAGAAAGCAAAAGGGTGTATTTTTGTGCTTCTAAAGTGAGATGCAACAAAAAAGATTGCAAAAGAATGAAAAAAGTTGTAAAATGTAGCTCTTTGCTGTAGGCAAATGTGAAATTGCGAAATTGGAATGCGGAGGTAGTTGCAAATGGAATTAAGAGAAGAGCGAGAGCTTAAACAAATACATGAGAAGTTCGCCCGGGGTATTGATTTGTTTAGGCAGCGTCGGTATAAGGAGGCATTAGCCGTATTTGCTGAAATCGTCCAGGAGTATGAAGGCTCAGAATACTACAGTATCTTAGAGATAGAAGGCCGTTCAAAAGTTTACAGGAAGATATGCGAAGCACAGTTGAATCCTGTAAAAATTGAACTCCGTGATGATGAAGACTATCTATTCAACGGTATCTATCAGTTGAATAAAGGGAATCCGGATAAAGCCCTTGAACGGTTTAATTACCTCAAAGAAAAAAATTATCAGGACCCCTATTTAAACTACCTGATATCCCTTGTATATCTTAAAAAAGAGGACACAGAAACATGTTTTAACTACCTGAAACAGGCGATCGATCAGGATGAATATTATAAAGTCATTGCTTACAATGAGCCTGATTTTGACCCCTTATTTGAAAACCAGAGATATGCTGCGCTGGTAGAAACAGGGGAAGATGAATAAAAAGAAAGAAAATGAGAGTAATATAACGTATTGTATATTACGTACTAAGAATTGAATGTAGAGATGGTAATTACATCATTTGAACCAATAAGAGGAGTTAATAAACGGCCAGTGACCGTATTTAGAGGCCGAGATACCTACTATTGGAAGAGGCACATATTTAATCGACTAAAACCATATGATTTCAACGAAAACAATGATAAAAAGGAGAAGAGTTTTGATGTTTTGATTATTTTCGACCCCAACCTGTTTTTAGAAGCAGAGGCTGAGGGCATCAAAGTAATATTTAATGAGTTGCTCCATTTAGACCCGGAGAAAGAAAGTATTTTTTCTGTTGAAGGGAAGCCTTTTTTTGCCATATCTCGAGGTGCCTTTAAGAAATTAAAACTCAATCTAAAAGAGGATGAAAAGCTCATTACAAAGCTGAGAATCAATAGAAACATCAGGAACATCGTACTGAACCAGGGGTTTAGAGTCCTTGATTTGAGCAAAGACCGGATAGCGGTTGAAAATGCAGTTATTACTTACCAGGCTGCAGTGCTGATTAATAAAGGAGTAATCATTGAAGATTTAGGACATTTTTTTATTGAAGGCATGATTTCCATTGGGGAGGAAACGCGAATTTCTTCCGGTGTGGTAATAAAAGGTGACAGCAAGATTGGGAGAAATGTTCACATTTACCCTCATGTGTATATTGAGAACTCGATGGTGGGAGATAATTGTACCTTGCTTCCTGGATGTATTGTCAGGGATTCTATCCTGGAAGAAAGTGTTCAAATCGGTCCATACACGCATTTGAGAAAAGGTGCGTTAGTAAAGAAGGGTGCCCAAATGGGTAATTTTGTGGAGATGAAAAAAAGTGTATTGGGTGAAGGTTCCATGTCCATGCATTTGACTTATATTGGAGATGCAGATATAGGGAAGAATGTTAATATCGGAGCTGGCACCATTACCTGTAATTACGATGGCGTTCGTAAAAACAAAACCATTATAGAAGAGGGTGTGTTTATTGGGTCCGGAACCGAATTGGTAGCACCGGTGGTGGTAAAAAAGAACAGCTATGTAGCAGCAGGTTCTACTATCACCGAAGAGGTGCCGGAGGAATCACTGGCCGTAGCAAGACAAAAACAACGGAATCTTCCCGGTTGGGTCACCAGGAAAAAAGGAAAAAAAGTTTGTAAACCCTAAACAATAAAAACTGGAATGTGGTGAGATGAAAAGGCATTTTTATTTGTTCTGTTTTAATGTGTTGACATTTTACTCTATTTGGTTTATTATATATGCAATTTTATCAGGATATGATATGAAGGAGAAAAAATGACGCGGAAACTGATAAAGCCAGATCTCAATGAGATAAAAAAGTTTCAAAAAAAAGAAGCCAAGAGAAAGCCACCCCCGGCATACAAAACCCATGCGGAGAATTATTATTACATTAAGCAGATGAACAATCGGACATCAATGGTGATCGAACTGGTGAACGGAGAGGTAATAAAAGGACGGATTGAGTGGTATGATGAAAAGTGCATCAAAGTCAGGAAGGATGATAACGAGAACTTTATCGTGTTCAAACATTTTATAAAATACATGTATAAAATTCCCGATGAAGCTGGGGATGATGAAGAATAGGGATAGCAAATAGATAAAAAAGAGAAAAAAATTGCTATAACAATGGGCGATCCTCAAGGGATTGGGCCCGAGATCATTCACAAGAGTCTCGGAGAATATTCACCCCAATGTGTTGTTGTTATTCTTGGCGAGCTTGATTATTATGCCGATAAGTCCATAAAAGTTATCTCCAATATTGAAGAGGCGGAGGATAAAGGTATCTTCTTTTACAATGTCAATTCCTCTGCTTCCCGGGACTCATCGTATAAATATGTACGCACAGGCATAGAATGGGCACTGGGAAAAAACATTCATGCGCTAGTCACTGCACCTGTTTCTAAAGAAAAATGGCACCGCGCCGGGATCACCTACAAAGGTCATACGCAACTGCTGGCTGAAACAGCCGGTGTCAAAGATCACTGCATGTTTTTTTGGTCTGAGAATTTGAAGGTTGCGCTTTATACTGTTCATATCCCTTTAAAAGATGTATTTCAGCATATCCAACAGGATAAGATCATTCGTTTCACTCGCTTCGTGGATTCGGAATTGACCCGGTTATTTAAAAAAAAGTTTACCTTCCTGGTGAGCGGTTTAAACCCTCATGCCGGGGAAGATGGTATCATGGGAACCGAGGAAAGGGATACCATTATTCCGGCCATCGATGTGTTAACGTTGACCCATGAGATCGATATTCATGGGCCTTATCCGCCGGATACCATTTCTTTGAAAGCCAGGGATAGCAAAGACAGTGTGGTGATTTCCTGGTATCACGATCAGGGATTGATTGCCTTTAAACTTTTAAACATCCATTCTGGTGTGAACATGACCCTTGGCCTACCGTATATCAGGACGGCACCAGATCATGGTACAGCGGTTGATATTGCTGGTAAGGGCATTGCTAACCCCTCCAGCATGAAACAAGCCATTCAACTTGCCGAATACCTGTTAACTTGCAGGACTTAATTATGAATGATGAGTGATGAGTGATGAAGGAAAATTCATTCGCCTATAGGTTTTCTTTTTCATCATTCATTGTTCATCATTCATCATTTCGCTCTCTTTTGATCTCGATGGCTTTGAGGTATTTCATGGCGGTTGCCCAGGATGAGACCAGGGCAATAATAAATCCCGGGAACCCGTCAAGGATTCCCATTTTCCATAGGTAAAAGCGTATAAAGGTAACCGGAGGCAGCAGGATTGCCCGCAAAAAAAGGAGTTTTTTCTTTTTTTCCACGATATCTTCTGCCTGCATTTTGGCATATCGGTTCAATCGGTTGATATGGTCTGTGATATCCCGGTACGTAAAATGCAGGATATCTCCTTCCATTTTAGCGGTTTTGCCTTCCAGGATTAGCCCCTCGTGGATTCTGCCTCGCCATTGGCTTTTGTCTTTTCGAAATAATCGCAGCTTTCTGTCCGGGTACCACCCGGAATGTTTGATCCATCTGCCCAGGTACGACGTTTTGCGTTTAACCAGGAAACCGTCTGCATCGATTTCCTCATGGTTTTGTTGTTTCACTTTTAGAATTTCTTGTTTCAGGGTTTCTGAGACTCGTTCATCAGCATCCAGGTTGAGTATCCAGGGATAGGTGGCCTTGTCTTTGGCGAAATTTTTCTGGGAGCTGTAATCGACGAATTTTTTTTTAAAAATTTGTGCCCCGTACTTTTTGGCGATTTCGATGGTTTTATCCGTGGAATAGGAATCCACCACCACGATTTCGTCAGCAATATCCCTGCAGCTTTTTAAGGCGTCTTCCAGCCGGTCTTCTTCATTAAGAGTAATAATCATAACCGAGAGTTTCATGACTAGAAAATACCTTAATTGGTTGTGATTGTCAATCGGTTTTCAGAACTTCAATAATTATGGTTTCAGGTCTTTTAGGGGGGGCATAGCTCTCATTCCTTTGGCAACCCTGATTCCCACGTACTCATGTATAATATCCAAATACTCCCGGTTGCCTTTTGATCTTCTTTTGGCAACAAAGTATATTGTACCCAATATTTTTTCAATTATCTCATCCGGTACATCTGCCAGGTCACTGTTAATTGTACTTTCTACCAGGGGAAACCCTTTAGCCAGGAGATTATCTTCAGGCATCAAAACATTTTTTTTGAAGTGGTATTTATCCAGCAGCAATTCAAGTATTCCCAATATGGTTTTATCGGTAAGCATATTCCCCATTGATTGATCAAAGGCACACAATGTGGACTCGATTGTATTGGCGTAATCTTGTAATTCAATATCATCTGCCATTCGCTGCAAGGGGAACATGGGTAAATCCGCATACTTATTTTGTGGTTTCGGGTCTCGATAATGGGGGCATCCGGTGCAGGTTTCTTTTTTCCGGGTTTCCGCGCAGCATAAACTGCAAATAGCGGTCTCTGAGATTTTGCACAGCCGTTTCCCTTTCCGGGAGTCACATATTGAACATTTTGCCATTCTTTACTCCTGTGAATCAGGATATCAAAAAAGGCAACAATTGTCAATCACCAAAATCCACCGCCTTTTTTTTTAATCCCCACCTTCCATCATTTTTGATGGATTTTACAAA
>WVZO01000725.1 GCA_011772425.1 Candidatus Aminicenantota bacterium | reverse complement strand
TATGATATGTTAAGTTGCTGGAATTTCATGACGAACTTTTAAAACAGAATACCAGCATATTTTCTTCCATCCGGTCCATTTTTCAATTTATCTCCTATTTTGAAACAAAAATTGTATACTTGAAACATATGTGGCATTTTCCTACCTTCTGGTGAAACGATTCTTTTGTCATTTTGAAACCTCTTTGTTCGCTTCTAAATTTTTTTCATACCATAATATAGGCGTATCGTTTGACAAGCGAAAAAAATTAAACGTCAAATGATCAACCTCCTTGCGCAAGGGGATGTGATGGAAAGTGGAGGGGTTTTTAACGTTTTTCCCAGGAAAAACGTTTGACAAAAAAAGGAGGAATAAAATGAGTAATTTAAAACATGACAGTGTAAACAAATGTATTTCCCTTTTAAGGGAATACATCGATGAAGGACCGGGGAGCAGCAAAAAAGAAATCGCTAAGCTGGCACTCTGCCAACTGCAAGAAATTACAGCAGGAACAGGAACCACCGGCTCTGCCGATGACACCAGTACCCAGGTAGATTCAGGTTCAACCTGTACCGGTAGGCCCAGGTTTGGCGACAGCCCAATCGAGTAATAGGTGGGTATCTATAAGTAGGGCGGAGCAACCTGCTCCGCCCTACATATCCCTTCGTGTCCCTTTGCACTTTTACCGCATTGTAAATGCCTTCGTGGCTAAAATGGCTAAAATAGGAGAAAAAAAATGGAGATATCCAACCTGACATTTATTGTGACCGACGAATGTAATTTTAATTGTGCCTACTGCGTCCAAAAAAAAGAAAAAAAGACCATTAATAATGCCTGCATCAAGACAGCAGTGGATTTCTTTTATCCCTTTTTAAAGCAGGATGTGAAAGTCTATATCGGCTTTTATGGGGGTGAACCGCTGCTGGCGTATGAACAAATTAAACATACCGTACGCCTGGTGCAGGAAAAAAATAAAACAGGAAATAAAAAAATTACCTTCTCTGTGACTACTAACGGCTCACTTTTAACGGATAAGATGCTGGATTTTTTTAACCGCAGCCAATTCGCCGTAACGCTGAGCTATGACGGATTCGCCCAGGATATGGGAAGAAAAAAAGGCACACTGGATCAAATGATCCGGTTGATGAAACAAATCCAGGATTATCCTAACATCGACTTTGAAATTAACAGTGTGTTTACCCCCCAAACCATTAAGACTTTTTCAGAATCCCTGCGCTTTATGATCGAACCGGGGGGACCTGAGATTACCTTTAACCTTTCCACCATGGAAGAGTGGGAACCATCACACCTGGAAACGTTAAAAGAAGAATTGAAACGGCTCACTGATTTCCTGGTTTTGTATTATAAGAAAACCGGGAAAATCCCGGTGAAAAATTTCCAGGTCCCGGTTCCGGGTCCGGGAATCTTCCGCTGCAGCGCCGGGAAAGACCATATGGCCGTGACACCGGAAGGAAACGTTTGGGGATGTTTTCTTTTCCACGACTATTTCAAAACCAGGAAAGATAACCCCCAATACCAGGATTACTACTTTGGAACATTGACGGATTTTATTGCCAATCATAAAACCCGTTACCCTGAAATCCTGGCCAATTATTCCGATCTGCGGCAGAATTTTTTCCAAGTAGAATGTAAGGAGACTAATTTTTGTTTCCTCTGCCAGGATGTAAAAAGTTGTATGGTGTGCCCGGTGAACGCGGCTTATTCCACCAGGTCTTTAGGAAAAATATCCTGCCGCCAATGCCAGTTAAACAAAATCCAGTTAAAAGCCCTTGAAGATTTTCATTTTTTAGCCACAAAGGACACGAAGAAACACTAAGAAAAAAAGATAAGAAGAGAAGTTAAAGGCTTCCTCCATACGTCCGGATTAACGATCTTTTCAAGAACAAATGTCAATATTCATAGAAATCAACTAACTGGTTGTAGTGGGGAAGGAAGCCTTTATATGGCCCGAAGGGCCTTCTTGGGCCGGGGGTGCCGCCCCCTTGATTTTTATTGCTTTATCGGTTAAGATTTGATAGAAATGTGGAGGAATCGGGTGCGGATTATTTTGAATGGTTGTGTTTTTTGTTTTGTTTTTTTCTTTTTATGGACGCCGGCATTCTTAAGGGCGCTGGACCCTGACAAAACCATCACCCAATACAGTGTGAAGGTATGGAATATGGAATCGGGGCTGCCGGGGAACTCTGTAATTGCTGTACGGCAAACACAAGATGGGTATCTCTGGATCGGGACACAAAATGGACTGGTTCGTTTTGATGGTGTTAACTTTGAACTGTTTAACCGGGGAAAAGTCCCCCAATTAAAAAGCAATGTAATCCGTGCGCTTTACGAAGATCAAAACAACACCCTGTGGATCGGCACCGATTCCGGTGGACTCACCCGATTTAAAAAGGGAGAATTTACAACGTATTCCATTACGCAGCACCCTGAGCTTAACAAGATAAGTGCCATCGATGAGGACCAATGGGGCAACCTGTGGATTGGAAGCTTAACCGAAGGACTCACCTGTTTGAGCAGGGGTAAATTCACCCCTTATACGACAGAACACGGATTACCCCATGATAAAGTACGATTCATTTATAAAGATGGAAACCGGGACCTCTGGGCTGCTGCCGAAGCCGTGGTTGTAAAAGTGGTCAAACCCGGAGTTTTCAAGGTCTACGCCCCTGAAAACGTCTTATCCCATTCAAAAACCGCCTGCCTTTTTAAAGAAGAAACCGGAGAGCTCTGGATAGGAACCGGCAGCAGCGGTCTTTTTCGGTTGAAAGACGGTAAAGTCACACCGTTCGGCTCTAAAGAGGGGATACTCTTCCCGGCTATTACTTACCTTTATAAAGACGGGATGAATAATCTCTGGATAGGGACTGATGGTCGCGGCTTGACCCGGATGAGTAACGGGAAAATGAGTACGTTTTCCGGTTATGGCGGACTGTCCGAGGGTTCTATCTATTCTATATACGAAGACAGGGAAGGCAGTCTCTGGGTGGGCACCCTGGACCATGGTTTGTATCAATTAAGAGACAGCAAATTCATTACTTATACCACCCGGGAAGGACTGCCCCATGATTATATCAATTGTATCTATGAGAGTGGGGACGGGGACATCCTGATCGGTACGAAAGGAGGATTGAGCCGGTTGAAAAAAAGAACAACCGGGACAAAAGAAACATTAAGCACTGTATTGACCTCCAGGAATGGACTTTTAGACAACTCTGTTTTAGACCTTTTTGAAGACCCTGGCGGATACCTCTGGATCGCCACCCTGGCCGGGCTTCATAGGTTTAAAGATGGAAACCTCACCATCCTGACACAAAAACACGGGTTATCCGATAACAGGGTAAGGTGTATACACGGAGACAGGCAGGGTAATACCTGGATCGGCACGGAAGACGGCCTGAACCGGTTCGATAATAACAGCGGTAGATTTACCGTATTCACCACCAGGGAAGGACTGTCCGGTAACTTCATTGAATTTATCTATGAAGACAGCAGGGGGAATCTCTGGATCAGTACTGAAGAGGGTTTCAACCGCTTAAAGGATGGGGTAATCACCGAACTCAAATCGGCGACCGGGATGGAGAAGGAACTTTTCCTATGTGCCTATGAAGATAAAGAAGGCGTACTCTGGTTCGGTACAAACAGCGGCCTTATCCGGTTGAAGGAAGAAAAAACCACTCTCTATACCGTACAATGCGGCCTCATTGAAAACGATATATATTCCATACTTGAAGATGAAAAAGGATACCTGTGGCTGGCGGGTCGAAATGGGATTTCGCGGGTTCGAAAAAAAGAGTTAGAGGATTGTTTCGGGGGGAAGAACGCCCATGTCCAAACGGATTGGTACAATGAAAAAGACGGGATGAAATCCCGGTGGTGCACCGGTGCCGGGTGTAAAACGCAAGACGGCAGGTTCTGGTTTCCCACCAGCGTGGGAATTGCCGTGATCGATCCCAATCATATCAAAAAGAGTAACCTTGCGCCGTCCCTTATTATTGAAAAATTCATCGTGGATGGTGAACCGGTTAATATCCAGGCAAAAGAAAAGAAACACCTGGAACTGGGACCCGGGAAAAAAAGGCTGGAATTTTACTATACAGGAGTAAGCTTTATCAATCCGCAGCGGATAAGATTCAAATTGAAATTAGCCGGGTATGACAGTGAGTGGATGGATCAGGGAAATCTCCGCAGTACCACCTATACCAATCTTCCACCGGGGCATTATACGTTTAATGTAATTGCCGCCAATTCCGATGGAGTGTGGAACGATAAAGGAGTTTCTTTTTCTTTTTATTTGCAGCCTTATTTTTATGAGACCGCCTGGTTTTACCTTTCGGTTATTCTTTTTGTTATCCTGTCGGTGTTTTCATTCTACCGTTTCCGGGTCAGGCAATTAAAAACCAGGGAAAAGCAACTAAGTTCGCTGGTGGAGGTGCGTACCAGGGACTTGACAGAACGTAACATTGAATTGGAAAACGCCCGTTTGAAAATTCAACATTCCAAAGACCTGATCGAGGCGAAGAATCTGCAATTGGAATCGCAGACGGTCCAGTTAAAAGAGCAATCGGAAAAACTCAAAGAGATGGACAGAGTCAAGTCCCGTTTTTTTGCCAACATTTCCCATGAGTTCCGAACCCCTCTTACGTTGATCATGGGTCCCCTGGAACAAATGATGTCAGACAGCAGTGACGACACACAAAAAAAGAAACTGAATTTGATGCTGCGAAATACGCAGCGATTATTGGGTTTGATCAATCAATTGCTGGAACTCTCGAAATTTGAGAGTGGAAAAGTGAAACTCCAGGCCAGCCGTCAAAATATTATTCCTTTTTTAAAAGGTCTTGTGGCAAACTTTGAGCCGCTGGCGGACCAACATGAACTGGATTTAGCCTTTCAGGCGGATGTGGAAGATATAACGCTGTACGTGGATACCGGGAAAGTGGAAGATATGATTTACAACCTGTTGATAAATGCTGTAAAATTTACCCCTGCCGGGGGAAAAATTACAGTGGCGGCAAAACGGATCGCGGGAAAAGATGAAACATTTCCTGATGGATTCCTGGAAATATCGGTTTCCGATACTGGATTGGGAATACCCAGGGAGCAATTGGCCCATATCTTTGACCGTTTTTACCAATCGGACAGCACTTATGAACACCGGAAAAAAGGCTCCGGCATCGGGCTTGCCTTAGTCAAAGAACTGGTGCAGGTCCATCATGGAAAGATCGATGTATACAGCCGTGAAGGAAAGGGAACCGAGTTTATCATTGCACTACCCATGGGCGATGCACATCTGGCAGCAGATGAAATTGTTGAGCGGGGTGTCCCCGTTGACGTTAAGGATGTCCCTGCTGTAGTTAAAGCGCATGTCCCGGCTGAAATCAGGTTCGAAACAGACGACAGTGATGAGACCGATACGACAGAGGCTGAAGAAGCTGTCGATGTGGTGGCAGGGGAAAAGGATATCATTCTTGTAGTGGAAGATAGTGTTGATGTGCGGGATTACATCAGGGGATCGCTTGAGCCGCTTTATACTGTTGTGGAGGCAAAAGACGGCAAGGAAGGAATTCAAAAAGCGCGGGAAATCATCCCGGATCTCATTATTAGTGATATCATGATGCCTGAAGTTGATGGGTATGAGTTGTGTAATATTTTAAAAAAGGACATCAAGACCAGTCATATTCCCATGATCTTATTAACTGCCAAAGCCTCGGAGGAGAGTATTGTCAGGGGACTTGAGACTGGTGCGGATGACTATATCACCAAACCTTTCAGCACCACTATATTAATGGCGCGGATCAAGAATCTTATTGATTTGCGCCGCCAACTCCAATTAAATATAAACCGAGAGATGACCTTTCAGCCGGCTAAGATATCGGTATCGACTATTGATGAAGAATTTATAAAGGAGTTGCAAGATGTGATAAACAAGAATTTATCCGACCCGGATTTTAATGTGGAGTTATTGGCAAAGAAGCTTTACATGGATCGTTCTACTATATACAGGAAGGTACTTGCTTTAACCGGGGAGAATCCGACTGAATTTATCCGGTCGTGTCGGCTCAAGCGGGGGGCTGAGTTATTGAAAAGCAATTATACGGTGCTTGAGGTGGCGTTGGAGGTGGGTTTTTCCAGTGCCAATTATTTTACCAAGTGTTTTAAGAAGAAGTTTCATCGATTACCTTCTACGTATCAGGCAACAGAAGCTGATTCTTAATAGGAAGCTACTTTCAAATGTGCCCTTCGGGCGATTTTAAAACGCCTGACGGCGAGGGAGCTTCTAATAAAAAGTTTTGCGGGGTCCAGGGGCGGTTTTTCAAAAGAGCCCCTGGCCGCCGGAGGCAGAAAGTTCTTATAGAGTTCTCATAAGAGTTCAGGATGGACAGACTAAACGTTTTTTGAGCTAACAGATATTACTGTCCATCCTGTAGATAAAAAATAGCGGTTAGTAGATCCGCATGGAGGGCATCAGTTTTTTCAGAGTGCCCGTGCGGTACGAGAGTTAAAAAAAATCAGGCTCCAGGGATAAATTCCATCAGGTCCAAGGTGAAATTTTTCAAGTCCACACTTGATAAATTCTTTTCTACCGGAGAAAGATATTTTTCTACCGTAGATAATTTTTTTTCCAGGGGAGATAAATCCCTTATATGCGGGAGAGGTTAGAATAAATTCGATGTCTTTTCTCATTTTTTTCTTATTTCGATCTCTTATGGTAACATCTAAAATCGAAAGAGATTTTTGCTTGACGCCTTATTCTTCTCAATCTTCAAGCATTTTTATTATATGTTTCGCTAAATATTCCTTAATCTCATTGTGTCTTGGCACAGGTTGGGATACTTTTGTTTGAGGATTTTGATACCAATCGTGTTTTCCACCGTGACGGATTAAAATACATCCCCTCTTTTCAATCTGTTTTATTAAATCTCTTCTTTTCATGCCACGTCTAGCTCGGCAACTTTACGTACACACGGGATATTACCGCTAGTTAGCTCCTCATAAATATCTTTTAAATTTTCTTTTAATTCTTCGATCGATTCACCTTGAGTCTTATAATCCGGATATTCTTCAAGGTATCCCAGCCACATATCTTCTTCTTTCCAATATACATATTTTTTTCTATTCATTTTTAATACCTCATTCATCATCGGGAATCATTATATATCAGGATTTAAATATTTTCAACCACAATCATTGAGGATAAGAGGACTCTTTTCTGCCAGGAGTAAGTTTCTTTTTCCCCACCGACCTACCGGATCACTGACGTACTAACAAACATCTTACATACAAAAAGAATTCGCTACTGTGTTACCCAGCCACCTCACTGATTTACTGAATCACTGAGTCACTGATTAACTGGCACACCCCCCTCACTCACCTCACTCACCCTACTCACCTTGCTCACCAAAACCCCGGGCAATA
>WVZO01000339.1:40611-45101 GCA_011772425.1 Candidatus Aminicenantota bacterium | reverse complement strand
ACCACGGTCTATAGGCACTTACAGTGCGGTTAAAAGCACGAAGAAACACAAAGAATATTTTTTGCCTGTCTCCTTATTTTAAGCCCCAGCTTCAAGCCGCAAGCACAAACGATAAAGGGTTTGATGAATCAAACCCCTACAATCCGTGCCCCGTGCTGGGGCGTGAGGCTTGCAGCTTGGGCTCTTTGCTGGAGCTTGAGGCTGGAGCTGGGGCTAACTGCTAGAGCTTTATGCTTGGTATGGTCATGGTTTTCTCCTTGTTATAACTCGATTGCGATCAAGCTTCTTGTACTACCGGAACTGCAACTTATACGCCTACCCTCCCCTGTCTGCCATTGAACTTTAACGGTATGATTGCCCGCAGATAATACACCCATCCAATGAAGCGAAACATCTTTCAACTCCCTAGCGAGATAGTAAAATCTATAATTGCTGCCACACACTTGACCGTCATCAACCAGGATTCTAAATGAAGCAGACAAATATTGAAGAGAATCAATTGGGGAATCCGCAACAACTCCTCCAGCTTTAAAGAATATGATTACCATACTATTTCCCGTTGTAATGCTAAAGGACATATTAAGCATATCTTGCCATCGACTTGAACTGATAAAAATTTCATTGGAAGCACTTGCTATTTTCCTGGCGTTTTGGGAGCTTATTCTACCTGTGGCGATGATGTCTCCCGACACGATGCCGCCGGTGATGGGATAGGCGCCTACGTCATTCGCTGAATGGGTATGGTTGTCTCCATCGGTCACCAGTTTTGCGTTTACGGATGTACTGAGTTTATTTTCATTCACACTGCCGTCATTGAGTTTGGCTTTGGTCACGGCCCGGTCGGCAAGCTTGACCGTGTTTATAGCTCCATCGACAATCCTGGACCGGGTGACTATATGATCTGCCACAATCTTTTTTGTGAGCAGGTGCAAAGCCAAGCCGGTAATCCGTAAATCTTCGATGTCCGCAGGCTCAATGGTATCTTTCTCATTATTGCGATGTATTTTCGCAACAGGGTAATAATGGTGAAACGCCTCTTGCACATAACTTTTATTGCCTTCGGTTACCCGGACCCGCCATTCCAACTTATGACGAATACAGGTCTGCATCCTGACATCATTGGCGTTTTTAAGAGCTTCATCTTGTATGGAAGTCACTTCTTCTATCCACACATCCAGGTAAACCGTATCGGTGCGGGCCGAGGACGGAACACTCAACGCCTCAACTCCTTCCTGTTGAGAATAAAGAATAAAATCAACCCCATTCTCTACCTCCAACCCATCTACCAGACACCGCCCGCCGGCAATTCTGAAATCATTGCCCGGCGGGTCCACGGCGGTTATCTTAAAACTATTCTCATCCGGCACGCCATTGCCGATATAATGCTTGCGCAGCATTACTTCCGCATAACGCCGGATATCCTCCAACTCGTTCCAGTCCCGGTCCAACAGGGGCACACCCTTTTGTAAACGGATGCCCGTATAGGCTTTTGCAGGATCAAAGGTATCCTGTTTTTGCTTTGAAAAGTTACCGGTCTGGTTTTCATCTTTTAACCAATATGATTTGCTCATACTGTTCCTCCTTTTTGGTTTTTGTTTTATTTTTTTTGCCGCGAATCACGCGAATGGACACGAATAAAGATTATTCAATACTCGTGCTCATTTGCACCATTCGCGGTTTTTCTTCACTCAAACCACAAAGGAGAATTATTCACCTATATCATTCTTATTTCTTAATTTATTGCTACAAAGGCACAAAGACACTGAGGTTTTTTTAGTAACAAATCTTTGTGAAACGTTGTGCCTTTGTATCCTGGTGGCTATCTGACCAGCCATAACTCAACATCTTTCGAGATGTCCTTTAGTTTGATCCAGGAATCGTCAACCGGTTGGCCTTTGCGTAATGGGAGTTGCCCCAAAAGGCCCACGCAATTCCATTCGGGGCGCTGGTCCCGGGTGATATATGTTTGTTTCTCATCGTAATCGGGATTGATTTTGGGCCTGGTTTTGGTTTCAAATTTACCACTGCCTACCATCACAGGTTTTCCTTTATCGTCCAAGACATCTATCTCCTCTTCGTATGTTTCCATTACCGGCACTTTATGCTTGCCGATCTTGTTTTTACCTGTTGCATCATAGAGGTCTACTTCTTTAAAGATGGGTTCTTCAATTTCCCGCGCCACGGTTTCAGTGGTTTCTTTTTGGCAGTATTTTCCTTTTATTTTAACGACTTTGATACGTGTTACTTTGTCTTTTACAGTTATCTTTTTCATTTTCTGCCGTTCTTTTTTGACTTTCTCTTTCTTAGGTTTCAAAATTTCTCCCTGGTACTCTTCCATAATTTGATTGCCAAATTCATCTTTTAGATATTTTTTCGGCCATTCCAAAGGCATCCCTCCAACAATAAAAGGGTTACCGGAGATAATTCCCATAGGGATTTCTCCTTTTTTTGCCGGTCTGATCTTATCTCCATCCAGAACAACCGAAATTCCTGGCTTAATTTCTTTACCATTTTTGGACTCGAAATATTCTGCATAATCGTTAGGTGCTCCTAACATTTGGCTAGCCCATGTCCGCCCATTAGCATCAACATAAAAGTATTCATTGTATGTTACAGGAGACCCCCCTGATCTTATTGATAAAGCTTTGTGGTGCGCGATCGTCGGTTTAGAGTCAATGTAATTCAGAAGGATGTCGCAGTAACCCCCCCAGGGTTTGATGGATCTAAACATTGCCATCATATTACCATGCATTTCAATCGGGATATCTGGTTGTGGAAAATCGGATTGAACAGATAAATCATGTATTTTTCCATAACCATATGAAGAAGTGTCAATCCTATCGTTAATAGTTAATTTTGCCCCGGGACTCTCCGTCCCGATACCAACGCTGCCAGATGTTGTTATTGTAGAATTTCCAACTATATCTCCATTAACTTCAAGACGATTTTTAGGTTCTGTCGTCCCGATGCCCACATTGCCTTTTTCATTTACATACATCGTTCCCTGTGGGGCTTCCATATGTGCAAGCACAGCGGGCTGGATATTGGACGCAATAACCTCTTTCACTTTTATGATCCATATTACAAACATATTTACAGGGCGGGTCTCGCTTGCTATTCGAGGATTTCCGTTTTGGCCGTCAGGTATAGGTTTTGTGGTATGAATAATATCATAACCAATGTGCTGCACGGGGGATATCCCGTGATTATTTTGAATCGGCACTGTACTCGCGCATAAATGGTGACCAACATAATAAGAAGTTTCATGATAATGCCCCTGGAATGCGTCATCCTGGAGGCTGCCGGATTGATTGGAACCTCTCAGGAACCTGCTTTCCCCATTAAGATTGGGCAACCGGTACCCGTTAAACGGGCTTTCAGGATCATCTAAAACCTGGCCGTCACAGGTTACCCAACCCGGCGGCAGGTCCGGTGTATAGCCGTCAGCGCCGACAAGGTCCCGGTGCCAGCCGATAATGGAACCCAACGGCTGTGTAGAAAGAAACCCCTGCTTCTCACTGATCAACGCCGATAGTTTATCAAAATAAGCTTTCACTGCTTTTACCGTGGGTACCGAAGATTCGCTCCCATAGGAAAAATTGGCTTCATCTGAAAACTTGTTTATACCCACACCATATTTTAATTTAATGATGCCCTCAGGTTCCACCGTCAGCGCCGGTTCATGAGAGTCGTGGGTTGTCAGTTTGCTGTGTGTATGTTTATCATCGGCATTAGTTTGGTCAGTCAACCGGTGCAGGGACAGGCCTGTACTGCGTAAATCTTCGATGTCCGTGGCCTCGATAGTACTCTTCCTGCTTTGCGATGGATACGGGCGATATTGTAATAATGATGGAACGGCTCCTGGTTTACTCCCCGGCCGCCTTCATCCACTTTCACCAACCAATTGATCTTATGACGAATACAGGTCTGCATCCTGACATCATTGGCGTTCTTAAGCGCCTCATCTTGCACAGAAGTCACTTCTTCTATCCACACATCCAGGTAAACCGTGTCGGTTCGCGCCAATGACAGAACACTCAACGTCTCAACGCCCTCCTGTTTTGAATAAAGAACCGCATCAACCTCGTTCACGACTTCGAACCCATCCACCAAACACCGCCCGCCGGCAATTCTGAAATCATTGCCCGGCGGGTCGGCGGCGGTTATCTTGAAACTATCCTCATCCGGCACACCGTTGCCGATATAATGCCTACGCAGCATCACTTCAGCATAACGCCGGATATCCTCCAACTCGTTCCAATCCCGGTCCAACAGGGGTACACCCTTTTGCAAGCGGATGCCTGTATACCCTTTTGCAGGATCAAAGGTGTCCTGCTTATCATTTGAAAAATTTCCTTTTTGATCTTCATCTTTCATCCAATTTGATTTAGCCATGATTATTCCTCCTTATTATTAGCCACAAAGACACCAAGACACCAAGGATATTTTTTAAAAAAATCCTCTTTGGTGTTTTTTGGTGCCTTTGTGCC
>WVZO01000339.1:39213-40586 GCA_011772425.1 Candidatus Aminicenantota bacterium | reverse complement strand
AATAGTACCGTGACTCACATAATTGATCAAAAACATTCGGGTCACGTCAAACACACCGTCACCGTTCCGGTGGATACCCAGCAGCGCGAACTCTTGAAAACCCAACGTGTCGGTGGAGGGTTCGTTCTGCGCAAAAACGACGTCGAATCCCAACCGGTTGGTGACCACATCGATAGAGATATCTCCCAGTTCATTGAGATATTTGACATCGGCCTCCGCGATCTTTTTAGCCCATACCCAATGCTGGTTATTATCGCCCAGGAACAACGGACCGCTAAACCCGGGTTCTTCATTGAGCCGGGTAAAATAAGTGCTTACCCTCTCCTTGAAAACCTCTTCACCCTCGTTACCGCTGCCCACGGCCAGGTACTCGACGCCCACGGGCAAAGGGAATTGCTTCTTCATCAACGCCGCCATAAACCGGCCGTAATCAGCCGCGATCTTGTTAGACTGCCAACCACGGTCAAAAATGATTGACGCGTCTCTCTTTAATATGTCACGGTACATTCCTTTGATAAGCATTTGTTTTCTCCTTTAATTTTTGCCACAGATTTACACGGATTTTCACGGAGGGGGCGGCGCCCCCAACCTATTAAAAACATCTGTGGTTGTCCGTGTTTGTCCGTGTTCGTCCGTGGCTAAAATAAAACAATTAAAGACCAATCTCTACACCGGTTTCGTCGTGGTCGGTGCGGTGGTGGATATCATTGGTGGTGCCGGTGTGGGGATCGCCTTCGTCGAACGAGTGGAACCGGTTCCAGGTGACCTGGTCGGTGTACACACCAGTGACGGCCGGTGGTTTCTCTAGCAAAGAAACACGCACCCTGTCCATAGACGGGTCTTCGATACGATTCACCTCGTATACTTCGTAATTCTCCTCGACGATAAATATCTCCGCACGCACAAAAACCGGTAAAAATGAATCGATGATCTTGTATAACTGCTCTTCTTTAATGATAAAATCCCGCTCCCTGGCTAAAAGAAATATATACACCCCGATCACATCCTGACCATAGACACCGGGCGCTTCATTATCATGTACATAATCAAGGGTATCGTCAAAGGTGCCGATGCGGGATAATAAACCGGGGTCGGAATCATCCACGGTCCTGGAGGTGTCATCCATGCCCCAGGAACGGAACACATTACGGGTAAACTCCTTGACCCGGCACTTCTTATTGGTAAGAAACGTGACCAATTCCTCCAGCCCACCGGCGGTTCCCTTCTTCTTGTAAAATTCAAAGGCCCGCAAAATAAATTCCCGGTTCTTCTCACCCAACAACTCGTAAAGATCGAGAGAAAGCCACTGGGCCAGCCAGGGAATAAAATCAGCCGGTGCTTTCTCCGGGTCAAAATAGGTGGGAACAGCGGCA
>WVZO01000339.1:38928-39205 GCA_011772425.1 Candidatus Aminicenantota bacterium | reverse complement strand
CGTCTCGAAGATACCCAGGAATCGTTCCAGTAATTCCTTTCCCGGTCCCTTTTCCCGGTATATCTCAGGAAGGTATATCAGGAGTTGGGATTTTAATGGTCCGGGATTATTGTGTTCAACCATTTTCCTACCTTATTGTCTCTTTAAATTACAAATTCCAAATTCCAAATCACAAAGGGGGTGGCACCCCCAGCCATTAAAGAATTCCAAATCACATAGCTCCTGTCTAAAAAAAAGGCAGGAGCCGTTATTCCAAATAAGAAACCCCAGAGCATCG
>WVZO01000339.1:32276-38885 GCA_011772425.1 Candidatus Aminicenantota bacterium | reverse complement strand
CTATGACGTGGAATAAGCATGTCACTATTTTGCCATTCCTGGTTTTCTTTTCTCAAGCTTATTGTCCCGGTTTCCACGTGGTCTACGCCGTCCACCCCATCGATGACTTCATATATCTCCGATATATATACCGGCCGCCCAAAAGGCCAACCATTACCGCTGGCGCCTCCGGTCAACGGGTCCAGGAACGCGGCCAACGCTTTCACCACCCGCTCCTCTACAGCATCCTTCAAGTAACGGGACTTGATGAATACCATGGCTTTTACAGATACCTCTACCAGCTCCGGCAAAGTCACATATACACGGGTGGTTAACATACGAAAACCATCCAGATAACTGAGAAGGGTTTCCAGGAAATCATCCTCCGGTTCGGGCTCGCCCTTTAAATAAGACTCGGACGCCGCCGCCACGGTCACTACACCAGATACCTCACCCTCCATGTTGGTATGGAACCGGGGGATGGCTTTCACCCGCCTGACCCTTAAACCTGGGGCTTGTTTCGCCAGGGTCTCGTAATCCTCGTTTGTCACGGCACGGGTGATAGTCTTTAAATCCTTCCGCGCCTCCTCTTTCCCGGTGGTGCCGATGAGCTTGAAAAACGTTTGGTAACTCTTTTCGGTCACCCGGTTGAGACGGTAGATCTGCATCTCGGTCAACCAGGCAAACAACTCGATCAAGGTAATGCCAGGATCATGAAGATTGTGATCCGTCCATTGAGGCGCATAAATAGGTATGCGTTTCTTCGCCTCTTCTACCAGTTGTTCAAACGTTTTGTTATCAAGATTTTCTAATGGTAAAGACATTATTTTAACCCATAAAAATTAAAAAATCCGAAATTCGAAGCACGAAATCCGAAACAAATCCAAATGACCAAAAATCAAAATTCAAAACAAGATCTCTGCGGGAGCCCACTATAATAAAAAATTTTGGGAGGTCCAGGAACCTTTTTATAAAAAGGTTCTTGGCCGCCGGAGGCATGTTTATAATTTCTGACATTTGAATTTTGAATTTGTTTCGGATTTCGAATTTCGTGCTTCGGATTTCACACGACTATAGTTACTTTGTGCTCACCGGAACACAATGTTTGATACTCATTAACTGTTACATCTTCCTCTTTTCCATTGAGCTGCAAGTTGGCTGCATGGTCTACCCCCGGTATTGCTTCCAGGAATGCATAGACATCGGAAATATACAAATCCCTGCCAAACTCCCAACCCCACCCCTCGGGACCGCCGGTCAATGGATGAAGATACTCCCTCATCCTGTCGATGATAGCGGTTTCCAACACCGGCGCATCTTCATAAGAGACGGGCACGATACGGGCGGAAATGGATACCTCGACATAACCTGGACCCTGTACCAAAATATTAGAAGCTGACAGGGTGTTTATACTGCGGTCGATCAAACGGTCCTTAACCTCTTTTAATAAAACCGGCGAAGGTAAAGGCTTGTCTACGGGCTCACGGGGAATCACCATCAATATTAAACAGTCATCTTTCAACACGGCTTTGGCCCTGGCAATGGAACCGGATACATCTACGGCCATACGCTGGAAATCCTCCAACGTCACGGCCCGGTTGCGGTGCTTGATCAAATACGGGCCGCGCTTGAGCACGTCTTCGATACGTTCGTTGTCACCGCCGCCGCGGGCGGGTTCGGGATTGATTACCTGGTCCACATAAGGAATAGAGGTCTTCATATCACGGATCTCAAACGCATCAACATTGCCCTTCTTGCCCCCACCCACCATGTAAGAAGCGATAATATTATCTGTGCCCAACGGCGGGATTCTGCCGTTGATACCGTTACCGAAAACAACCGCACCACTGACCGGGTCGATCATATAATGACGGTCGGTTGAAGAAGAATCGAAAAAATCCTCCACCCGCTGCCAACGCACGCCCGGTGTCCGGGTTGACGTTAAAGCCGGTGTCCGGGCTGACGTTAAGGCCGGTGTCCGGGCTGACGTTAAAGCCGGTGTCCCTGTCTCTTTCACCATTATCTCTTCGGAGATCACGGGCGTGCGGTGCAGAAAGAATTTTTGATCCGCATTACCGTCACTGGAACCCACCACCTCATCTTCCACGTGCTCCACCTGGGCCGCGATGGTAGTGTTCACATGAACGGAATTTATATGGGGCATGGCCCGCCACTGCTCTTTGTTTATGACGACTTTGAGCCAGTAAAGGTTTTCCCATTCTTCAAAAAGGGGAACACTGGTAATGACGAAACCGGGGGGCACAAAGAATTCCACGGTACCGCTTTCATTCATATTGCGCGTATAGTCGGCGATCTTTAAGGGTTTCCATAGGCCTTGACCAAAAGAACAAAACATGGCCAGCCCGTGAGTCTGGCCGGTTTGTTCCGGCTGCCGGATAGAAAAGTAGATACTGACCGGACCTTTTTGGATAGGTTTGTCGAAACCGAGGTAAATGGCGTCAGCAATGGGAACGGCATGGATCAATCGAGCCGGCGAGGCCAGCATGTTCTTTTGTGTTTCAAAGGTCACATCTTTATCCCCGGCGGCAACAGGTGTGCCTTTAGGGATAAGCACATGGGACTCTGCGCCGTCGGACAGGAAAAAGCTCACCGGCGCCAGCGCAGGCGAAGCGGGCAGCAAAGATATGCCCAGCATATCCAGGAAAGCCGCAAAATGCTTGCGCGGCACCCGGTTCAACCGAAGGATAACTTCTTCTGCCATATGTGCAAAGATTTTGAGCAGTGCCAGACCTGCATCTCCTTCATCGGGTTTCCATCCCGGTACACACGTGGGGATTAATTCTTTGATTGTTTTTTCCAGGTCTTCAGCGGTTCTCTTGTCAATTTTCGGCGATTCCATGATTTTATTTCTCCTTTTTTAACCACAGTCCTTTCCACCTGGCGAAAATATTTTCATGAGTGTTGACAACTACGGTTGGATATCGTATTATGTATAATGTAAGTATACATATTCTCTGTGGAGGTGAAACATGAATGCCAGTGTGGTGGATTTGCGATATAGAATGAAAGACATTCTAAAAGCCCTGGACCGTAATGAAACGGTTACCATCATGTACCACGGTAAAAAAAAGGGTATCATAACACCTTCCTCATCTTCAAACGATATAAATATTCTCCAGCACCCTTTTTTCGGCATGACTGCCGATGACACTGAAGAATCAGTTGAAACCACTGTGGATGAACTAAGGAACGGTCGTTACTAATGCTTTTCGATACAGATATCCTTATCTTTGTCCAGCGTGGTAATATAAAAGCTGCCAAACTTATAGAGAAAACCAGCGAACGTAAAATCTCTATTCTAACATATATGGAATTATTACAGGGAGCCAAAAATAAGAAACAACATAAATACACCATTGATTTCCTCAAAACCTTTAATTTTGAAATCCTTCCTCTTACGGAAAACATCGGCCACCGGGCCGCGGTATATGTGGAAGAGTATTCTTTATCTCACTATGTAAGGTCCGGTGATGCCATAATTGCCGCTACAGCCGTTGAAAACGGTTTATCTCTTTCAACCGCCAATGTCAAGCACTTCAAACATATCAAAGAATTAGACCTGGTGATTTTCAAACCTTGAATCCGTACCGGCCTTCATTGGCTTTCTTTATTAAGGCGGCCACTATTTTTCAGAAGTTAAGAGAGGTCTTGAAAGAAAGGCTCTTTTAGTTTTCTCATCATCTCAACTTCTCCGTTTCTCCGTTTCTTCATTTCCTCGCTTCCTCACTTCCTCTTTTGCTAGCATCCACTTCGACAATGTGTCACCGGTCGTAACATGTACTTTTTCGTCCATATGTTAATTGGCATTGTTTACCTCCTTTTCATTTTCTTAAAGTCTTTCTTGCCTGTTATCTTATTCCTTTACAGAATGACCCTCTTCCTACACGATTTTACTACCTTCCTATGCAATTTTTACTTTCTGCCCACACAATTTTTACTACCTGCCCACAGGGATTTTATCCGTTCCTGCGGGAGATTTACCTATTCCTACGGGGTGTTTTATCATTTTCTTACGGGGAATGACCCTCTTCCTACGCAATTTGTCTGACTTCCTACGGGATTTTGACTATCTTCCTACGCAAATTTTACTATTTTCGTACGAACGAGGATCCCCTTCCTACACAAGGGGGACCCTTTCACGCAAAGTTCCCGGGCAAACATGCTGTGTCTGTCCCTACCTTTATTTATGGCATTCTGACTGCATTCTCGCATTCTTTCCGCATTCTTACCTATCCCCTTATTTTCCCTTATTTTTGTCCTATGCGGGAAAAATCTTTATCCTCTCAGGCGAAAGACTCATAATTGCTGGAGTTCTACCGCCCGGGGATTCCAGCATTGTTGAAACAAAAATATCCAATTCAATTGTTCCAGTTCTGGGAAGTATAATGGCATTCCTGGCAGATAGAGGTACGTCACCCAGGGCATGAATACTCTGCCTTGGGTGGACTAAAGGCACTCTCTGGCCTGACCTTCCATCCGCAACCAACCGTACCCAACCACTGGCGACAAGGTTTCCAAATCTGCTTGCAGCACTCCTTAGTACCATTCCTACATCCAGTTTCCATAGAGAATTGTTTCTCGATCTTTTAATTGCAGCTGTCCCAAAGATGGAAAATGAACCATGCCAAGCCACACCCTCAACTGGGATATAAGCTCTTCTTGAATAACGAATCAATATTGTTCTCATTTGGTACTCATTGTTTCTTCTAATATTACTTGGACCAGGGGCTTGCGGCTGCCTTTGTAAAAATGGTTTCAATGAAGAGGATTCTATATAAGAATCGGGATGTTTTTCCTTCTGCACCACATGCGTCAACTCATGGGCCAGGAGGCGCTTACCTGATGATGTAGCGGGAGAGTATTGTCCAGAATTAAAGACAATATCTTTTCCTGTTGTGAAGGCTTTGGCATTGATGGATTGGGCGGTTTGGGCAGCACGGGGATCGGTGTGGATGCGGACGCCACTGAAATCAGTACCGAAGCGAGGCTCAAAGAATGCGCGGGAGGCTTCTGAAAGCGGCTGTCCGCCTCCTTTCATTGAATTAATGCGGGATTCAATATCCGAAGTGACTTCCGGGGTACTGCCAGGGACTGCTTTAGTCAAAAGTGTCGTTTCATCATCCTCGTCATCCGGAATGGCTTCCTGGCGCTGCAAAAGATGATTATCCATTAATTTGGGTTTTAATTCATCTTCGTTTTCATCCACATCCATTGTTTCTCTTTGTACCAATGGTGTCACCTGCTCAGCTTCCTCCATACATTCCGGGCATGTGGATTCCCGTTGAACCAATGACGAATGACCATTGACCAATGACCCTTCTTCCATCCTCATCACCTGCTCTGCCACCCGATCCGCTTCCTGTTCATACATATCATCGGGCTGGCCGATTTTCAGTTTGGCCTGGATGGCACCGGATTGAATTAACTGCGTTACCGCCTGGTTGCCAATAGTTTTTTGCAAATGCAAAACCTGCTCAACCGGCGATTGCAGCGTTTGAGAGGCTTCATCCCTCTGTTTCCGGGAAACTAAATTCTCTCTCTTGGTTTCATTCTTTTTGGCATACTGCCTTGTACTTTCATTCATTTTTTATATTCTCCTTTTTTTCACCACGAAGGCACGAAGGACACGAAGGTAAATTTATAAATATTTCGTTTCGAACCATTGATTTATCGTTCTGCACCGTTGTCGTATCATTCCGTACTACTGATTTATCGTTCCGGACCGCCTTCGTATCATTCCGGACCACTAACTTATCGTTCCGGACCGCTTTCGTATCGTTCCGGACCACTAACTTATCGTTCTGTACCGCTGTCATATCGTTCCGTACCGTTATTAAATTTAGTAGAATCCAGCGATAAAGGGTTTGATGAATCAAACCCCTACAATTCGTGCTCTGTGCTGGGGCTTGAAGCTGGTGCTGGTGCTCTTACCTTCCCTCTTTCAGATAAAACGGGTATACCAAATTAAACCGGTTATTGGTGGTGCGCACCTTGTACTCGATATCAATGGCCATGCCATATCCGTCTTTGGGTTTCCCATTCGTGATTTCTTCCATTTCTCTTGGTGTGATTTCTTCCATGTCTCCTGGTGTGATTTTTACCCCGGTCACCTCAATCCTGGGTTCCCACAGGGTAAGGGCTTCCCTGACACTGTTTTCAACCAGCGTCAGAGTAGAAGTATTCATCACAGCAAATACAAAATCATGAATACCACAACCAAAATCCGGCCGCATGACCCGCTCACCTTTACGCGTACTCAATATAATCCATATAGCTTCTTTAATATCCTGCTCATATTGAGACATGCTGACCTGACCCAGGGCATTAACCTGCAAAGGAAATGCCCAACCTGTTCCTAAAAATTTCTCTGCCATGTTTTCACCTATTTTATTTTAGCCACAAAGGACACAGCGTTTTTTTAGCCACGAAGTTACACGAAGGGACACGAATCAAAGCTTCTGAAATTACTTCCCTTTCTCTTATTCTCCTTTGGTTATCCTCGTGCAGTTGGGCTTTTTCTCCACTTTTTTCTCCGGTGGTGATGTGGATACACCCTTGTTCCCCTTATGAGTATGTTTATTAAACAAATCGATAAATGAATCATTCACC
>WVZO01000339.1:27460-32222 GCA_011772425.1 Candidatus Aminicenantota bacterium | reverse complement strand
GCTTTATCCCTGATTTCAATCTTTTCTTTTCCCCGGGCATCATCCAGTATTATTTTGTGCTTAGCATTGGTTTTTATTTCCACTTTTTCCTTTTGATCCGTGTCATCAAAAACAAATTCATGACCACTGCGGGATTTAAATTTGCGGATATTGTTTTGACCGTCTTTATTGGTTTCAGGCGGTTTATCTTTACCATTCCAGAGAGAACCGATGACATAAGGAGAATTAATGTCACCGTGCTCAAAGGCCACAAGAACATTGTCTCCCACTTCAGGCAAAAAGAAACTGCCCCGCTGCGAACCGGACATAAGGGTAACTACCTGCACCCAACCGGTTTCACCTTCAATCAGCCAGGGGATTTCTATTTTTACCCGCCCCCAGCCTTCAGGGTCTTTATTGTTGGTGACTACAGCAGGAACAACACCGTAAACAGGCTCACCTTTGACTTCCCGGTCATCTTCTCTTATTGTATCCAAAATACTCATGATGCATTCCTCTTAACCGTAAAACGGGTTCGATACCCACTGTTATCAATAGTATGGGTTGTGCTTTTCACATAATACTTCCCACTGAAACGCTTTCCCATTTTTTCCAGGCGAATGCAGGCATTGGGCCTGATTTGCGGGATACCAATACAATCCACATCACCTTCGATAAAACGGTCACTGGCACTGTTCAAAACCGCGCGGGCTATGGAATTGGCATGGGTTACCGACCTCACTACTACATCGGTAATCACTTTTTTTGATCTCCCGTGGCGCGCTTGGGCGATCTGGCTGGCAGTTTGCCTGCCACTCTCCTGGAGCCGCTCACTGCCTGCCACTGCCTTACCAATAATAGGTCTAGAAGGATTCCTGGGGTCATATCCCTTCACCTCTACTTCCCCGTACAGTTTTGCCGTATTCATATTGGGACGAAAACTGATAATGTCTTTGCCTAATTCAAGGGTCATGATCTCCTTTTTATCATCTTCCGGCTTTTTAAAATAAATGGTTTTACCGTCAAGCCATACATGAAAATCAACCTCTTTTGCCAACTTTGCCAGGAAAGAAAAATAACTCTCATTGCTCTGCTTGCATACGGGTTCCTTTTTTTTCCGGGTTTTACCGGCGTCAATGGTTAAGCCTGCTTCTTTGGCAATTTTACGGGCAATTTCAGTGTAGGACTCATTGGCAAACGTTCTCGCTGGAGACCTTCGCTTCATAAAGTCATATGACAGGTCCTGACCCCTGATGGTAATAGTGGGCGTTTCACCGGCAAAAAAACTGGGCTCCAGGCTGGTGATATTTCCCTTTACCAGGGACAACAAGTTGCTTTCATAACCGATGCTTATTTCAACGATGTTTCCTACATTGAATAGTTGATGGTCCAACCAGGTGAATTCCTGCGCTTCCATATCAAACTCATCATTAACTGTTATTGAAAAAGTGGCACCTGCATTCATTGTTTCCTCAACAGATACCGCACTAATAGAATTCGACATAATTTGAGGCAGTTTATTATTTTGGATTTTTATCTCAAACCTGGGCGCATAAAAGTTCATAGTGCTGAGAGATAATTTTTCTACAGCCATTTTTCTATTCCCTACCCATAAAGTTGCCACCAAGGCACCAAGACACAAAGTTGCACAAAAGGATTTTATTATAAAAATTTCTTTTATGTGTTTCTTGGTGTCTTTGTGGCTACCTTTACTCTTTTACTGGTATAACCAGCTCCTTGCCTGGTTTCAATCGGCGAGGATCATCGATGTTATTGGCTTCGGCAATTAAACGCCAACTTGTCGGGTTCCCGTATTCTTTAGCGGCAATGGCCCATAAATTGTCTCCTTGCTTGACTACCCAACTCCTGGTAATGTCGGCAGAATGAAGGTCCATTTCTTTGACCTGTACGCTTACTTCCCTGTATTCTTTTAATGATACACTCAACGTAGCCCGTACCGGGATACCTTCGGGCAGGAACATGGTAAACTTTTTAGAGACCCTTTCGATAATGCATTGGAAAACAAACGTGCCCCAAACAAAAAGACAAATAGGGGGAGCATGGAGTTCCGAGTCAATGTCCATTAAGCCTTTGGCGCCATTGGGCAGTTTACTGTTCATGCTGCCGGCATCCCATCCGGTGATGCGGTCGGTGAAGGTCCTGACATCGATTTTCTTCTCAAAGGTATCGAAAAAGAGTTCCAGGCTGACAGTCCTGGCATTTCCCCTGACAAATTGATGTATGGGCGAAGAAAGACCAGGTATGGAGACTTCGGCAAAGTGGTTGCTTTTTTCCACGCTGAACTCTTCGGGATTAAAAAGACAGGGAACCACTAACGCAGGATTATCTTTCCTTGTGAAAAACGCTCTTACCAGCATTGTTTTATAACCCCCTCATTTCTTTTTCTATTTTTATTTTTCTTTCCAACATGGTGTAAAGCCGGTTGGTCAAATGGTCCAGGTCGATGTTCATTTTATTGGTTTGGGGAATATCGGGTACACCCGGCAGGGCCCGGTTATACGACCGCGGATCATGACTTTGGGAAGCGTCAAAGCTAAAATGTTGGAGACGGCTGCGGGTTTGTGCCGGGGGCGGATTCTCTTCCGGCGCACTGGAACTCCGGGCAGCTGCCGGCTGCGGGTTAAGATAATGAAGTTTTAAAGCACCCGGTTTATTACCGGCGATTCTAACTTTTTTGTGCTGCATTATTCCATCATTTCTAAAACCATTTGTATTGCCCGGTTTTTTTGTCCTGCGATGTTCGATTAACTCGCTGCCATGGACAGCGTTTGCTCTTTCATATCCCGGAGCCCGGTTGTCAAAATACCGATTTGAAACCAGGTGGAATGTGCGATTTAAGGTTTCCGCCCGGTTAAAATGATGAAGCGTTAACGAAGAAAAAACACGTGTGGAGTGGAATTGCTTCGGCCCTTTAAGCCTTTCGGTGATTAGCATATTTGAATTTCCCGGGGCAGCAGGCTGAGTCGCGGGTGCCGATACCGGTTTTGCCCCTGGAAGGCTGTCCGGGAATGTCGGGTGAACACGAGCAGGCTGTCTCAAAACTCCGGGTGAACTCCGGGTGAACACAAAATCCGGCCGAACCCCTACCTCCGCCCGGAAACCCTTTGTAGGGGCGAATCTTGTATTCGCCCGGCCTCCACATTCGCCCTTATTCTTAATTTGATCGATTTTTNNAATGTACCAGGTGATTGAGGTTGAAATTAATTAGAAAACGAAGACCCGGGGACGGATAGACAGTAGGTGATGTGGAAACATGAGTAATATTGGTAATTCTCTTTAGAAACACCGGTGGTGAAATCGCTAATGGCCGACTGGATATAGGCCTGAAGGGATACAGGAGATGCAGCGTTGGAAACGGGGATTGCCAATGCCTGGAAAAGCTGTATTTGTCTATCGGTACTAAGGGAATGATGGAATGGTAGAATGGCAGCATAATGGAGCCTGGACGTGTGGGAATACCGGTAATAAAGAGGTGCCCGACATATTTTTTCAACAGGTCTTTATATTCCATTTTCAACTGCTGTGAAAAAAGTCCACAGATTACAATGATTTACACAGATTATAAAAAAAACATAAAAAAATCTGCGTAATCTGTGTAATCTGTGGTTTCCCCTCTATGCTCTATCAACGCCTTCGTGGGCAATGGTAAGGGTTTCTACAGCTATCTCATTGCCGCCGGCGTTGAAACCGGGTGCTTCCCATTTGGACGGCCAGGCATTTACAAAATTCCAGCGTATTTTTTCACTTCCCGAGTCATCCAGCAAAACAATGGAACCGTTTTTACGTTCGATATTGCCGTCTACCACGGATTTACGCCATTTCCACAATTCATCGGAATCGGTGATACCCCGTTTAAGAGAGATATCGGAATACTTTGTTTTTCCAGGTAATTTGCGAGAAGTCGTGTTTTCCCCGCCTTCCCGATATTCCACGGGATCAGTGGAAGAATCGAGTCCACTGCACTCCTGGAAACTGGCCTGGGTGATGCCGTCAATCTCCACCAGGAAATTATAATTCATGTACGGATCAACTCGTGTTCCTGTTGCCATGTTAAACCTCCTATTTATAAAAATTCCAAATTACAAGCACCAAATTACAAACAAATTCCAAATCACAAATTACAATGACCAAAACAAAATCTCAACTATCTGAGCATCATACCTTCTTTGTTTTGAATTTTGAACATTTGAATTTTGGATTTGTTTCGAATTTCGAATTTCGTGCTTCGGATTTTCTTATACACTTATGCACTTTGACCTCCCCACTGGCTGATGCGGAAAATGACAAACTCGGCGGGTTTAACGATGGCCACGCCGATTTCGGTTACGACCTGTCCCAGGTCCCGCACTTCCGGAGGGTTTGTTTCTTCATCACACTTGACGTAGAACGCCTGCTCCGGTGTATCGCCAAATAGGGCACCGTCACGCCATACATTGGTAAGAAACGCAGTGACATTACGCCGGATTTTTTGCCAGAGACTCATGTCATTGGGTTCAAATACTACCCAGCGCGTTCCTTCTTCAATGGATTCCCGGAGATAGTTAAACAGTCGCCGGGAACTGATGTACTTCCATTCGGGATCAGTCTTTGGGTCTGCCCAGGTCCGGCCGCCCCATACCGTAATGTTACCACTGAAAATACGAATCACATCAATACCCGCAACATTGAGATCGCCCTGGTCATCTTTGTTCAAGTGGTGCTCCAGGTCAACAGCACCGCGAATGACCTCGTTGGCCGGTGCCTTATGTACCCCACGCTCACC
>WVZO01000339.1:0-27433 GCA_011772425.1 Candidatus Aminicenantota bacterium | reverse complement strand
ACGGGAATGTTGTCTCCACTGGCCGGATCAAAGACCTTGATCCACGGAAAATAAAGGGCGCCGTATCCATCGATGGAATACCTCAGTGCGGTCCCGCCATCCCCACCGCCTCGTATAGCATCCGCCGTATAACCGCCCGTTTGGTCTTTCAATCGCTGCCCATCCAGGACAGCAAAACGATCCTGCATGCCTTCACAGTGGGCCAATATCGCCTCCTGTACAGTGATATCCACTACTCCCGGAATTGCTACAATAGCAATTTCATCGATACTCTTAAACGTATCCAATGCCGCCTGGTAATCCGCAGCATCCGTCACCCGGATCACCCAACACACAGTGCCGCCATTGTTGAAAAAACCATAAACAGCATGAGCCAGGAACTGATTACCGACATGGAAATCACCAAAGTTCTTTTTGAATTGCTCCCAGCCGGTTAGCCTTACCGGCTTTCCGGCCGAGACTTTCTTATATTTATCTTCGCTTCCGGGCATTACAGGCATGGGTACATTATCCAGTACAATGCCTATAAAACCCGCTGTACTGGTACCGACTCCCGCTATCGGGCGAATAGCTGACGGCACCTCTTCTACATATACACCCGGTGTTTGATAGTCCGGCATGTTTTACCTCCTCTATTGGTTTTTACTTATTTATTTTTTATTTTCAAACTTCTTTTGGTTAACTGGAAATCATAACTCTGACCGGCAGACGGCGGTACATCCCTGACAACATCTTTACGCCGGTAACCGTTGGCCCTCGACCTGAACGAATAATGACCGGCCGGAAGGTTAAAAATGGTATAATAGCCATTGGAATCCGTAGTTGCCTGTATCTGCAAATCCCGGATTCTAACCCATGCGCCCTCGATTCCCTGATCCGGGTCTGCGGCATCTGTTACCCGACCGCCGATCTGGACCACTCGTTCACGGGTCCCAGGAGCTCCCATTTGCATATAGTCAGTGACCTTGGCAATCACCATAGGACTAGTGATCCATTGATCAGAATCCAGTGAAAAAGTAATCACACAATTGATGGAAGGCCTGGCAGGACTGTTCAACGCATTCCAGAACTCCATTGCATCAGGTAGGCCGTTCTGCTGGGCAGCCACCACCGGCAGATCGGGTTCCTGGCCCTTTAATACACCGTGTAAATACTCGAAGGGGATGGAAGGATTTTGCAAAAGCACACGCAGCACCTGGCTGAGCAGGCGATGCTCCTGGAGTTCATTATCCTCATCATCAGAGGCAGTGGTTTTGTTCCATGCCGTGATGATGTAAGCGCAGTCAATACGGGGAGGGGATTTCTTTTGACTGACCGAACCATCCGGGTTCCGCTGCATCAACTTTTCGTTACTTCGCAGTTTCCGGTTCTCACGAATATCATAAAGATAGATATTTAAATCCAGCTTATTCCCTTTTTTCTGCCACTCTTCATCCGGTATGGAAAAACTGGTATTGGTCTGGCTTAATTCACTTCCCGGTTCGGCTTCACCGGAGAGTAATGCTTTTAATGTTAAATCAAGATCTCTGATCATGGTATGTCCTTAATTTTTAGCCACTAAGACACAAAGACACGAAGATTTTTTATAGAATAAAATTTTTTTCTTTGTGACTTTGTGACTTTGTGACTTTGTGGCATTTTGATTCATTCATCCTGGTTTTGGATCAACTCATAATACGTTCCGAAATCATCCTTTAAACACAGCTTTCCCATCTTCTGGAACTCCCGTTTGGCGGCCAGCACCAGGTGCTGCATGGTGACTACCTTTCCGTCATCTGCCGCATAAAAAGCCGCAGTCAGTGCAATGTTCTTGATATTTCCCCCGGCAATCTTGAAATTCCGGGTCAAGAAATTAAAATCGATATTCTTGCCCAGGGGAGTCTCCGAAGGAAAAATATTTTTCCAGATTTGCCGCCGGGAAGTCTCCTCGGGGAAGGGAAACTCAACGGTAAAATGCATGCGGCGCACAAAGGCTTCGTCCATGTTCTTTCTCATGTTGGTGGCCAGGATGACCACCCCCTCATATTCCTCCATCTTCTGCAGAAGATAACCGATCTCAATATTGGCGTAGCGGTCGTGGGAATCTTTCACTTCGGAGCGTTTGCCGAACAACGCATCCGCCTCATCAAAGAAAAGAATGGCATTGGCAGTTTCGGCTTCCCTGAAAATCGCGGCCAGGTTCTTTTCGGTCTCACCGATATATTTACTGACAACACAGGAGAGATCAATTTTATAGTAATCAAGATGGAGTTCATTGGCAATCACATCGGCTGCCATGGTCTTACCGGTTCCAGACAGCCCGGGAAAAAGGATATTCAAGCCCTTACCCAGGGAAAGCTTCCGGTCAAATCCCCAATCGTGGTAGATCACCTGGCGGTATTTCACATAATTACGGATTTCTTTCAACTGCTGCAATTTATCACCGGGCAAAACAATATCAGACCAGGTGTACCTGGGCTTGATCTTTCGTGCCATTTCCGAGAGCTTCCGGTTGGATTGGCGGCTGCAGCCGCGGTACAGGTCCTCTATTGTGATTTCACCATCACAATTATCCCCGCAGCAGCGTATCATGGCGAGGTTTCCGGCTTCAACAGCAGCATCACGAATCTGCCCGCCGGTAAAATTAAATTTATTGGCCACCCCATCAATATTGATATCATTCACAAACTTCTTCCATAAATGTTTTCGCAAAGGGTATGCAGGAACAGGTAACTCTATGGTTACAAACGCCTGGCTTTTTAATCCCCCTTGTGAATGCCACTCTTTCTCCCCGGCTAAAAAGGTAATGAAAGGGAACTCTTCCACTGCCCGGATAATCATTTTCCGATAGATGTCCCCTTTCCTGTCATAGTCATTGGTAACCAGCCGGTCAAAATCTTCAAAATAGATTGCTGCGGAGTGAAGAATGGCTTCGCGAAAGAAACGTTTTACCACCTTTTCAAAACCGGGTTCGCTGTTTAATACCAGCAGGTCCCGGGTATCCACGATTATCAGGGGCAGTTCCAGTTGGTGACAGATCGCCTCTGCCGTGGATTTTTTCCCGGCGCCATAGGGTCCTTTTAAATAAAACACCAGTCCCCTTTTGCCGGTTTTCATGAAATAATTCTCAAAATAATCGTTTGCCAGCCCTATCAATTGTTTTTTGAGTTTTTCTTCCATTACCAGTGAGGTCCATTCCTTTTGGGGATTAATTATTTGGGCATAGGAAGAGAGCCGTGAATCCATCACATTAAAACCAAGCAAAAAATGTGCAATGCGTTCATCAATTTTCAGGCACCTGGATAATAATGGTTTTGATTGGCTGTCGTTGTCATTGGTAAATTTTACCAATTGGTACTTTAACAGGGGGGATTGGTCAAAGAAACAGATATGCGCATCGATTCTTTCTTCCTGGTTACTGCTGCCGCAGAGCAGGTCCAGTATAAGATTGACAGAGGGGGATTTTTTTGTCACATCGTCCTGTAGGTAAGCGTAGAGTTTCTCATACTTCACATCCAGTTCCGGGGCCAGGCATATGATAAGGGTATCCCATTCAAACGAGTTAAGCTGAAACAGGGAGGCTAAATAATAGATAGGCAAGTCAATTCCTGTTTTAAGACTATTCTCTATTTTCCCTGTAAGGGCTTCTTCGAGTTTTTTTATATGTGCCTGCAAGGCTTTTTTCTCTCCGGCGGTTTTAGAATTTTCTTTCTTTTCCATCTTCGACATTTTCCCTGAGACCCTGTCAATCTCTTCCCCGGTGATATATAGACCGGCAAAATCATCCGGCTCCGGGCCGGTAGAGATTTCCCTATGTTTCAATACGCGCAGTTCAAGGAGGGCATCCAGTTTCAGCAGCTCATCCGCAAGATGCTCCCTGCCGTTTTTATAGGAGGATAAAGCGTTCATTTAAATACCTTATCACCTTAGTAGTAAGCTTCCGCCATTGAAGGTTTTTTCCCTTTCTTGCAACAGGCGAAAGCGTTATTAATTTAGCTTTCACCTGGTATCTATTTTCAAAGATTTAATCTTCAAAGAGCGGGTTTAAGATATTCTAAATATTTCCGCTCCTTTCAGATAAAATCTTTTGTATTTACCATTTTATTTTTATAATATAATTCCCGGATTTTTGTTTTCTATTTATAATAGTTTACAATTTTTTTTGAAATGGTTGATTAGCGAAGGTTTCGAGATGTACACATTTATAAATGAGTAGAAATCAGTGGGTCAGTATGTTAGTGAGTCAGTGAATTATTATTGCAAAGTCTACCCCCGAGTTGTTTTTTCATATAATATTTTTTATTTTTTTGCCTGGTCCCTTATCCCTTATCATATTGAGGGGCTTATTTGCATTTTCGATTTTATATTTGGGAATCGCAACCATTTAGTGAAAATTTAACAAAAACTGCCCGGTAGACATAACGAAAAGTGCTTTGGGCAACACTCCGTTGAGACTTGACCTCTTGCAGGCTTCTAGAAAAGGTTTTCCATTCAGGGTCGCATTTTCAAAGCCAACACCATTTAAAAAAGTTGTACCTTCAAAGTCCACATAATTGGTAAATTGTGCACCATAAAAATCAGCGTAACTCTGGAATTGCGCATTTTTAAAGCTAACACCGCTCAAAAATTTTGACCTGAATACAGCATAGTTAAATTTCATCCCTGCAAAAGTGGCAGTACCAGTAAATTGTGCACCAGAAAAATTAACATCGCCCCTTCGTTCTCCTCCCAACGTGCCGTGAGCCGCTTTGATTGTAGAATCGGTAAATATTACATTTTTTTTGAAGACGGTGTTTTTCGCTGTGACATTTCCCTTGAACGTACAATCTATAAATGTTACCTCCGTGTTTACAACATTACCATTGCCACTAACACTGGTAAAATCCAAATCCCCCCTGATGGCTACGTCTTTATAATAAACGTGCTCTCCGTTATTAATCTTCTCGATTATATCTCCAGCCGGTACCCCGGTGATACCACAAGATAATAGAGAAACCAGGAACATCGCTAACAAACACCCAAGGACTTTTGAAGCCGTTCCAGGATTAATGGTTATACGATCTGATTGCTTCATTTTTTCCCTCCTATTTTTTTCTCCCCCTCTCCGTCTCTCCCCCCTTTAATCCCCCACCCCCCAGCAGGCCGATACTTTTATATTTAATTTCTTCTCACCCAATCCATCACTATATATAACATAGTTCCCGGATTTTTGTTTAAAATTTATAATACTTTAATCTTTTTTTAGTGGAATGCTGAATTAGAGGGGGTTTTGAGTTTTAAAGATTTATAAATCTTTAATTTTACTTCTTATTTTTGGCTTTCTTTTTGTACTGGACAGGCGTCATGTTGGTGTATTTTTTAAAGGCATTATAAAAAGCAACGACTGTATTAAATCCCACTTCAAAGGCCACGACCGCCATTTTTTTCTGCGCTCCCCTGGGACTCTGCAAAATTTTTTGGGCCTCTTTGATACGATAGGAATTAATAAAATCCGCAAAGTTCTGGTTCAACTCTTCATTGAGTATCTGGGAAAGCAAATGAGTGGAGATGGACATTTTTTCAGCCAATGACCGCAAGGAAAGATCGGCATGGCGATATAGGTTTTCAAATTCCATCAAATACGTGAGTTTTTTGATGCACCTGTCGACAAACTGGGGTTCCGGGGGGGAGACTTTGGACTTGTACGTTATCTTTCTGGCAAAGGGCCGTTTTTTATAGATATAAAAAGCAGCAGCCACCCCGAGGATAAACATAAAGAGAATACCTGCTTTAAAAAGAAGGGTTTGATAAAAAAGGGGTTTGAGAATAAAGGTCAGGGAATCCCCGGTTCGAGTCCATACTCCATCGGAATTACAGGCAATGACGTTAAAGGTGTAGGTTCCCGGTTCCAGGTCTTTGTATTGGGCCACCCGTTCCCTGCCCGGGGGCAGATATACCCATCTCCTGTCAGATCCCTTCAATTTATATTTGAATTTAATTTTTTCCGGGGAGAGAAACGTGGTGGCAGTGAAATGAAAGCGGAAATCTGTAATGCCTTTGAATGCCTTTATCTCCCGGTGAAGGTAATGGCGGATGGACTGCCAGTTAAAATAAACCGCTTCGATTACCACCTGGGGAGGGATTTTGTTGATGTGAACCGTTGCCGGGTTCACGATAGAGATTCCTTTTTTGGTGATGAACCAGAATTCGCCGTTCCTGGTTCTGAGGGCAGAATTCCTGGAAAATTCATTATCCAATTCAAGGCTTTTCAAGCCATCGGCAGTGCCGAAAGAGGTGCAATTAATTATATCCAGGCTGCCGGTGGCAAACCGGTTCAGTTCATTTTTACTGACGCGAAGAATGCCGCTGCTGCTCATTAACCAGAAGTTCCTTTGTTTATCTTCAAAAAACTGGTAGATGAAATCGGAGGCCATACCGTCGGCAGTAGTATAGGAAGTAACGATGCCGTCCTTGAGGGTCAACCGCTTCAACCCCCCCCCATGCGTGGCAATCCAATACACCCGTTTCCCTTTGCTCCCATTACCTGGAGCATAGACGTCTTCATAGATACAGGTAACGGAATTACCCGGCAAATAATATTTCATATTTTTCTTTTCTATTTTGCCATCCTTTAAAACAGTGATTCCGTTATCCGCGGCAATCCAGATGTTATTATTTTTATCTTCATAAACATTGTGAACCTTTTTGCCTTTTAAGCCGTTTCGGGAATTCAACGATTCGATGACTATCTGGCCTTTGTTAATGTAACCACTCACAGGGATTTTGCTCACCCCGTCAAAAGTGCTGAACCATAAATTGCCCTGGCTGTCCCTGAGTATCGATGTTACCGTATTGTCTACCAGACCGTCCCGGGTGGTCCATTGGACAAAGGTTTTGTTTTTCTTTTGAAAAGCCCCTTTCCCGGTTGTGCTCAGCCATAGATTCCCTTGAGCATCTTCTGCAATGGAAATGATACCCGTGCTTGAGAGCTCCGGGGGTTCTACAGTCTCGATCAAATCATTGTCCCGGCAACGGAATAATTTCCCACCATAGGCGCCGATCCATATATCTCCGCCCCCGTCCTGGAATAAAGAAAAGAGAAACTCCTCCTGAAGGTCTTCAAGTGGGGCGTAGGATATGAATTTACCTTCCTTTAACCGCCTGATTCCCGATTTGTAGGTGCCTATCCACAAACTTTTTTCTCTATCTTCAAAAACACAGAAAATTGTAAAATGTGCCAGCTTCAACAACGGTTCAAAACGGATGGTGCCATCCGGTTCTGTCTTTATTCGATTTAATCCCTTTACAGTACCTACCCAGAGATTCCGGTCACTATCTTCGATAATACTTGTGATAAAGTTATCGGATAATCCATCCTTGGTGGTATACTTCTCGGTCCTTTTTTCTGTTACCCGGAACAGACCGTTATTGGTGCCGATCCACAGGTCTCCTATCCGGTCCCCATACATGGAGATAATCTCGACGTCGTCCAGTCCTGCAATGGGGTATTTAAAAAATTTCCCATCCCTGTATATAAACACCCCCGCCCCGCTTTCACGAGACCCAAACAGTAAATTGCCTTTTGCATCCTCAACGATGGCGTTGATTTTTTTGCCCTCCAGTCCGTGAGATGCATTATATGCTGTAAACTCCCCGTTAAAGAACCGGTTTACATAACTGGAATCGAAACAGATCCAGAGATTACCTCTCATATCATCTTTTATGTGGCGAATACCGTCCCTGGTGATCCCATCAGCGGAGGTAAAGGTTTGGAACTGGCCGGTTTGGTACCGGTATGAGGTTAAACCTGCAGCGCTTTCAAACCAAAGGATTCCTTCCCTATCCTTAAACAAGATATTGGGCATTGCGCTTTTCATGGGATCAATATCCGGGTGTTCAGCAAGACGAATGGGTGAGAATTTCATGCCATCAAAGCGAACCAAACCTTTGGTTGTGGCAATCCACAGGTATCCGTCCGGTGTTTGGGTGATGGAAAGGATCGAATTGGAAGGAATGCCAACAGATATGTCCCACTTATCGACGAGGTACTGATCAAGCGGTTTGTCAGGATCTAATCCTGATAACGATAATGGACAGCAAAATAATGCAATAATAATTATGCCCAATAATTGGCGTGTTGACCGAAAAATAGCTTTTAATCGTCTTACCATATTATTCTATATCTATACAGAATAATAAAGCAAATGGCACTAGATTTCAATGGTTGATTCTCAAAAAAATTATAAATGATTAATGATTAATTATAAATTAAAAATGATGAATTCTTTATGTTAGCGCTTACGCTCTTGAACGGGGTGGGTACTCCACCGAAGGGGCGAGGTTTTGGGTCATGGGAAAAAACGAAAAACGGCCAGGCCCTGTTATAGACCATAAACCTGGCCGTTTTTTAACTGCTAATCAGCAGGGATTCGAGTCTCTGCAAAAAATAGGTACCTGTGTACCTTCCTGCTCCGTCCCGGAACCACCCTTGATTTCTTTTTGCTTATCCCAGTCCAGCGAAGTGACGAAACTCTGAACATGGAGGTCCTCGAGACTAAGTTTTTTTTCTTGTCCTTTCATTTTTTACCCCCTTATTTTTATTTTGTTATTGTCAAAAGTTTTCCCGGGGAAACTTTCAAAACCCTTACACTAACCATCACACTCCCTTGCGAAAGGTCTTCGCTTATTTGACGATTAACTTTTACGTTTTCCCTCGTCAAACGATACGCCTATATAATAATATAAAAATAATTCGCAGGTGAGTAAAACCGGACCAAAATGGGGTGTAAAATCAGCCCCATTTCTATACAGGGGAAAGGTACAAATAGACCACGAAGTGTAATTTCCACCCAAAATGAATCAAAAAAGGGAAAACCAGGCAGTTGGCAGCGATCTTGCTTGGGAGTCTCTCCGAGAACTCATCGTTTGATAAATGGCAAATGATAAATGACAGTGGAACAATGTAGGTGCTTGATTCAGAGGCTGTGTCATAATGCACTCTCAATTTTTCTCCGCCTACCCCCCTTCCACATTTCGTTAAAGAAAAACTTTTTCTGTCCTGCCAATGTTGGATTGTTGGATTATTGGATGTAAGAGGCTATCTAATAAGCGCTCTATACATCTTTCCATACCAACCATGAGTGATTGTAAAATTGAACATCTTATTATATAATACACTCTTTACACAAGAAAATGCTTGAAAAAGCGATTGAGATGCATAATAAGGCAGTCACCGCAAGACGGGCAACGGGCGGAGCCTGCCCGGATACCGGATACTGATAACAGGAGGAGCAGCCATTGGATGTGAATCGAAGAGAAGGCTTTGTTAAACGAAACTGGGGCTTGATCTACTCGGTGATCTCCCTTTCCTTCGATGTGCTGCTGCTGAACCTGGGTCTGATACTGGGAATACTGCTGCGCTTCGGTAACCTGCAAAACTTAAAATACTACACCAAAGCCCAGCTTTTCATGAACGCCGTGTTCGTTCTGGTGAGCCTGGGCCTGGGTGTCTACCGCTCCCGCTATAACCTCTCCCCCGAAGATTTACGCTACTATTATAAACGCCTGATCATCTATATCGCCATCCTCACCATGGCCTTTCTCTACATCATCAAAGGTCAGGAGTACCCGCGGGCCGTTATCATTACCACTTTTTTTATCATCTACGTGTTCTGGGAATTTTCCCACGGCTTGCTGAAACGACTGCAAAACTTTTTGACAGGAAAACGGGTCATCGGTTTCAATACCCTGATTATCGGCACCAACGAATGGGCTTATAAGTTTTCCCAGCGCATCAGTTACGCTTTCGGTGGTTTCTTTCACATCCTGGGGTATATCAAAAGTGCTAATGACCCGCAAGCCGAGCCCTTTACCGACCTGGCACCATATGTCATCGGCAGCCAGGATCAACTGGAAACCCTGCTGGAAAAATATAAACCGGATGTGGTGTTTATCGTTTCCGAAACCATGGAAATCGATAAATACCACGGGATATACAACATATGCAAAGCCCACAATGTTAAACTCAAGATGGTATCCCCCAGGGTCAGCGATATTTTCAGCAACTCCAAAATCCGCGACGTTTTCGGCGTTTCCCTGGTACTGGAAACCTGGCGCATCCATTTCCACAAATTCAATTCCCGCCTTAAACGGATTTTTGATATCTTTTTTGTTATTCTTATTAGCCCGGTGATACTGCCGCTGGGCCTGTTGATTGCCCTGATGATTAAACTCACCTCCAGGGGGCCTATCTTCTTTAAACAAAAACGCTCCCTTTACAAAGGAGGTAAGGAATTTTACTTTTATAAATTCCGCTCCATGCACAAAGATGCCGATCAAATGAAAGAATCCCTGCGGGACTGGAACGAGACAAACGGCGCACTATTCAAAATAAAAAAAGACCCGCGTATTACCTGGTTTGGCAGAATTATCCGTAAATTAAGCCTGGATGAACTGCCCCAATTTATCAATGTGATCAAAGGTGAGATGGCCATTGTCGGTCCCCGGCCTTTACCGGTGAAAGATTTTGAAATCATGAAAGAGCTGGGCAAAGGCATTGAATGGCACAGGCAGCGGGGAAGTGTTAAACCCGGCATCACCGGCCTCTGGCAGATTTCCGGCAGGTCTAACCTCTCCTTTGAAGAGATGTTGTTCCTGGATTTGTACTACATCGAACACCAGTCCGTTTTTTTCGACATGGAAATCCTATTCGAAACCCTTCCCACCATGTTCCTGGGAAAAGGAGCATATTAGTTAGCTCATAGCTCATAGCTGATAGCTTATAGGAAGAATGCTTTTAGTATGAGATAAACCGCGAGTAGAAACGTTTTCCTATGAGCTATGAGCTATTAACTATGAGCTGCAAAATATCTATTATTATGCCTTGTTACAATGAAGAGAAGTTCATTGCCAATGCTATTGAGAGCCTGGTGGACGACTACGTCAGGGAAAATGCCGAAATCCTGGTGGTGGATGGAGGAAGCAAAGATAACACCATTAAAATCGTCGAAAAACTCATAAGAAAGGGGTATCCTATCGGTCTGCTAAAAAATGAGAGAAAACTTCAATGTTATGGTCTCAACCTGGGGATTTCAGAGGCCAGGGGAGAGATTATTGCCCGGGTAGACGCTCACAGCACGTATCCCGGGGGGTATGTAAAAAATCTGGTGGAATTACTGGAAACCACGGACGCTGCCAATGTGGGCGGGGTAATGCTGCCCAAAGGCCGCACACCGGTACAGCAGGCCATTGCTCTTGCCATGCAGCACCCCGTTGGCGTGGGAGATGCCAAATTCCACCTGGGAAATTTCAAAGGATATGTAGATACGGTCTACCTGGGTACCTTTAAAAAAGATATTTTTGATACCGTGGGCCTGTATGATACAAATGCCCACCCCAACGAAGATGCGGAATTGAATGTCCGTTTACTCACAGCAGGCCGGAAAATTTACCTGGACAGTTCCATTCAAGTGGAGTACTTCCCCAGGGATTCCTTTAAAAAGCTGGCGGTTCAATATTTTCGCTACGGTAGGGGACGGGCCTATACTACAACAAAACACCGGCTCATCACCTCGTACCGGCAGTTGATGCCGCCGCTGCTGGTGATCTGCCTATTGATTTCGTTGGTTCTGAGTTTTTTCAATCCTCTGTCCCTGGCTTTCTGGGGGTGCTATATTCTCGCTCTCCTGGCCGCCGGCCTGGTAACCTGGCCAGGGCGGTACATACCCGTAAAAATCCGCCTGCTCATGAGTGCCGCCTTTATGGTGATGCACATTTCCTGGGGCATGGGATTTCTTTCTTTCTTCACCACGAAGACACGAAGGACACGAAGAAATAAGCTAAAAAAAGAATGAAGAAAAAATCGGTTCAATATACCATCGGCATCCTGGTAACTGCCCTGGCCCTGTGGTTGAGTTTTCGTAACCTGGACTGGAAGGAATTGGCCGATTCCTTTAACCGGATCAATTTCTTTTGGGTTGCGGCAGCGGTGTTGAGTACGTTGTTTACAGTTTATGCCCTGGGCTGGCGGTGGCGATTGCTGTTAAAATCCAAAATCGATATCTCCATGAGTTATATGTTCCAGTTGAACATTATTTCCCAGTATTTAAATATCGCTATCCCGGGCCGCTTCGGCGAACTGGCCAAAGCCTGGCTGGCTGCCAGGCGTTACGGGATTTCCGGTTCATATGTGCTGGCAACCGTTGCCATCGAAAAAATGTTCGATTTCTTTTTAGGGGTCATCCTGTGGATATCCGTACCTGCGTTTTTTGCCTTCCAGGATAAAGTAAAAGGCTATACCATGCTCCTGGTTATCTGTTTTGTTTTAATCATATTACTGGTGCTGGTGGTATGGAAACGGGAAATAGTGCGGAAATGGCTCTACGCTGTCGCCCGCCTGCTGCCGCAAAAAATCCGCCAGCGGGTGGTGAATTTCCTGGAACGAGGAATGGAAGCCTTTACTTTGCTGAAAAATATCAAAACCTCCATGGTGCTGGTTTTATACACCGTATTAATCATTATGCTGGCCACTCTTACCAATTTTTTGCTTTTCCAGGCTTATGATTTTAAACTCTCCTTTTTCCAGGCGTTGATCCTATTACTGGTGATCCAGGTGGGCAGTGCTCCCCCTTCAATCCCCGGGAAAATAGGAATTTTCGAAGCCATGGTCATCCTGGGGCTTTCATTCTTTAGTATAGAAAAATCCGAAGCCATGGGCTACGCCCTGATGCTGCACCTGGTCTCCTATCTCCCCAAAATCATCCTGGGATTCCTGTTTATGGCTAACCTCAATATCACCCTAAAAAAAGCAGAAACAGAATTCAGCGAATTTAAAAATGAAGCGGAAAAAAAGGATAATTAAAAACCCATGAAAAAACGACTGGTATTTCACTTCTTCCATTTTATGATTTTAAATGCATTGATCTTTCTCGCCGTATATCTATATTTCGTCCTTATACTCCCCCCGGGATACGTTTTTTATAACGTGGTTACCGCTTACAAGTTCATTTTAAAGAGGCTGTATAATTTCCTGTTGGTTTCTTTTTCGACTTACTTTCTTATCTATGTGACCGGGATTATGAAATATACCATTGAAGAGAAATTTTTCCGGTTTGTAGGATACTTAAGGGAGGTTTTTAAAGTATTCTTGATCCTGGCAATTGCTTCTTTTGTTGAATATTTTGTGTTTTACCAGAATCGGATCGGCCGGTTGATTTATGTGTTCCTTTTTATCCTGTACGGGATTTACTATTATATTTACCGTGCCATTCGTTCTGACAAAGGTCCCCGCTCACTGTTATGGATGGCATCGGTTCCAGCGGAGACGATTTTAAAAAAATACCTTGAAAAACAAAAACCAGGAACTTTCCGTATTTTTACGGAAAATAACGTCCCGGAAGATGCCGGTCCTGACCTGGATGTGGTATACCAGGATGGCAGCATCGATGAATATACCTCCGAAGCGTTGATCAAAAACAAACTGGCCGGTCATACCGTGGTGGAGTTGGTGGAACTGGTTGAAAAAGAAACAGGGAAGATACCACTGGATTATGTCAGCATCCACTGGTTCCTGGAAAAATTCGATGTGGTGGACCGCAATTATTTCAGGAGCAGCCGGATGTTCAACATATTTATGTCCGTTATCTTATTGGTTCTTCTCTTTCCCTTTGGCATAATCCTGGCTTTTATTCACAAATTATTTTCCAAAGGTCCCATCTTTTTTATCCAGGAACGGGTTGGACTGCATGGGCATCCCTTTAAATTGATTAAATTTCGGACCATGGTGAAAGACGCGGAAAAACACGGCGCACAGTTTACTGAAAAAGACGACTGGAGAATTACTCCCATTGGCAAATTCATGCGGCGGTTTCGGTTGGATGAGATCCCCCAGTTGTTCAACGTATTAAAAGGGGATATGAGTATGGTAGGTCCTCGCCCGGAACGGGAGATGTTTATCGAATCACTGGCAAAAGAAATTCCTTACTATAAACTGCGGCTCCTGGTACCACCGGGGTTAACCGGCTGGGCGCAAACCAACAGCGCTTATGCCGGGAAAAATATAGAAGACCATAAAGAAAAATTGGAATACGACTTATACTATATTAAAAATCGCAGTATTTTTATGGATTTACTGGTCCTCCTGATAACCGCCAAAGCTATCATCCAGGGAAAAGGAGAATAGAAGTCCAGTCGGCAGTTGGCAGTTGGCAATAGGAAATAAGCAAAGTTAAACGAATGATTGAAACAGGATTGGAATTGACTGAAAGTAAAAAGAAAATTGCAGCCGCGATGGATCATATCTCCCCAAAGCGAGACAGGTATATTCGCCGGAACAGGTATTATTACAAGGATATGATAAAATTTTTAAAATTCAATATCCCGGAAGGAAGCAGTATCCTGGAAATCGGCTGTGGCACGGGCTATTTGTTGGACGCCTTAAACCCCGGCAGAGGCGTGGGCATCGATATCTCCACCGGAATGATTGAACAGGCCAGGGGAAAAAACAAAACTAACCCAAACCTGGAATTCTTCCCGATGGATGCGGAAAATATCACCCTGGAAGAGACCTTTGATTTTGTTGTTATTTCCGATACCCTGGGTTATTTTGAAGACATCCAAAAAGCGTTTAAAGAACTGGAAAAGGTGGTTCACCCCCCCACCCGTGTGATTATTACGTATCACAGTTTTTTATGGCAGCCATTGTTGAAAGTGGCGGAGTGGTTTCGGCTGAAAATGCCGCAAACCCGCTTGAATTGGTTGAATAAAGCAGATATTATGAATTTGCTGCAGTTGGAAGGATTTGAAATTATTAAACAAGGCCGGCGTTTTTTATTTCCTGTATTTTTTCCTTTGCTTTCCTGGTTTTTGAATAAGTATATCGGTCACCTGCCTCTATTCAACCGGCTTTGCATCACTGGCTTTATCATTGCCCGGCCCATGGTATCCGCACCTGTGAATAACAATGATTACAGTGTCAGTGTTGTTGTGCCGGCACGAAATGAAATGGGTAATATAGAAAATGCCGTCAAACGCATGCCGCAACTGGGGAAACATACGGAAATTATTTTTGTAGAAGGACATTCTACGGACAATACCCTGGATGAAATTAAACGGGTAGTTGAGCAATACAAAGAAGAAAGGGATATAAAATTTGCGGTCCAGGAGGGAAAAGGTAAAGCCGATGCAGTTCGAAAGGGTTTTGCTGTGGCCAGCGGCGATATCCTTATGATCCTGGACGGCGACCTGACGGTTGCGCCTGAGGATTTGCTCAAATTCTACAATGCTATTGCCACGGGTAAGGGGGAATATATCAATGGGTCCAGGCTGGTTTATCCCATGGAAAAACAGGCCATGCGTATGTTGAATATAATAGGGAACAAATTTTTTTCCATTATGTTCTCCTGGCTGTTGGGCCAGTCTCTAAAAGACACCCTCTGCGGCACAAAGGTCATTTCAAAAGAAAATTGGGAAAGATTGGCAGCCAATCGAAAATATTTTGGTGATTTCGATCCCTTTGGCGATTATGACCTGATTTTCGGTGCCGCCAAATTGAATTTGAAAATCGTTGAAGTTCCCATTCGCTACCGTGCCAGGGAGTACGGCAAAACCAATATCTCCCGGTTCCGCCACGGTTGGCTGCTGCTGAAAATGGTCTTCTTCGCCATGAACAAAATTAAATTTATATAGTAGTTCTTAGCTCATAGCTCATAGGGGATCTAAGTCTCATAGCTCATAGGGGATCTAAGTAAAGATAGTTCATGAAAGCCTGAATATCCTCTGTAAGTTATCAGCTATATGCTAACTTAAATCCCTAAGAGCTGTCAGCTGTGAGCTATGAGCGAACTCAAATCCCTATGAGCTATCAGCTATGAGCTATGAGCTAAATAAATTAACCCGCCACCGGGAAATATGGAAAAAGAAAAAGATTATCAGGGATATTTATACCGGGTGGTACAAACAAATTCTAAAGGATCTTAATCCTGGAAAAGGCAGAACCTTTGAATTAGGGGCGGGGAGTGGGAACTTTAAGGAATTTAAGCCGGAGGTGGCGGCAGCAGACATTGAATACTGCCCGTGGCTGGATATTACCTTTGACGCCCATGCCATGCCTATTAAGGAAAACACCGCAGCAAATATCGTGATGATCGATGTGCTGCATCACCTGGCCGACCCGGTGGGATTCTTTCATGAAGCCGCGCAAACCCTGGAAACAGGGGGGCGTATAATACTGGTTGAGCCCTTTCCTACACCCTTTTCTTTGTTTATCTATAAACGCTTTCACCCGGAACCCTTTATCATGGATATCGATTACTTTAAAAAAACCTCCTCTTCCTTCAAAAAAGACCCCTGGGAGGCCAACCAGGCTGCAGCGTATTTGCTGTTTTTCAAACACTGGAAAACCTTTCTAAATCATTTCTGGAATGAATTCAAAATAGTAAAAAGGAAACGCATGAGCTGCATCCTCTACCCGGCATCCGGGGGGTTTGAGAATAAAGCTATGATACCGGATGCACTGATCCCGCTGTTTAAATTGCTGGAAATCATCCTGATGCCGTTTCGCCGGCTGCTGGCGTTCCGGTGTTACATCGTCCTGGAGAAGATCGACACACCCTGCCCCTTCGGGGCACCCCTCTCAAGAGGGGATTTATAAGAATGAAGAAAAGAGGGTATTTATTTTTTTTGATCTTACCGTTATTATTGGTGGTAACTGCCGTATACTTGAACGATGCTCGCGGTCCCTACTGGCTGGGCACCAATTTTGACCCCGAATACGTGTATCTTCTAAATGCCTCCAACATGGCGGATTTTAAAAAAGTGGGGCACATCGATCACCCGGGGACAACAGTACAGGTGTTGGGCGCCGCTGTTATGCGAATCGTTCATTTTTTCAATTTTTCATCCAAACAAAACTTGCACACCGATGTATTAAAACGTCCCGAATACTATTTAAAAGCGATCAATACCGTAATGGTGGCGCTGAATGCCCTCATGCTTCTCATCCTGGGCGCTGCAGCCTATAAATTAACCCGAGATATCTGGCTGAGTCTCTGGCTGCAATTGGCATTGTTTTTTTCCGGGGTTCTATTGGCGTTCGGCCTAACCCGGGTGTCACCGGAGCCCTTACTCTTGTTTTCCGGTCTATTGCTGTCACTGCTCCTTATTATTTTTGCCCACTCCAATTCATATTCGCGTCCACATCCGCATCTCCTTCTCATGTTTGCCCTGGTTACCGGCTTCGGCATCGTAACCAAAATAACATTCCTGCCCATCCTGGCGATTCCTTTTCTAATCCTGCCCCGTTGGAAAAATAAGATACTTTATCTTCTCGCAGCATTGGGAAGTTTTATCATCTTTACCCTTCCCATTATAGGCATGTATAATAAGTTCCTTAATTGGATTGTCCGGCTGTTAACCCGTAAGGGGGGTTATGGTACCGGTGAAAGGGGACTAATCGATCTGCAATTGTACATAAAAAATATTAAACATCTATTGACTGGTAACTCCTTCTTTTCGCTTGTTTTAGTGATAACCATCGCAGCTTTAATTACCGGTCTGGTCATTCCCAAAACCCGCAAGATATCACTGCAAAATCCCTATTTTAAATTATCGGCTGCCCTGGTGACGGCCCAGATGATGGGGCTTATCATGGTGGCGAAACATCCTGCTAATCATTATTTAATGCCGGTTTTGAGCTTGAGCGGCATTTTATTGTTTTTTATTTTCTTCTATCTAAAAGACCTTTTCCAGCACTTTAGCCTCAATACCCGCCCCCTGAAAATTTCCTTTTTTGCTTTTGCGGTTTTTGTTTTTATTTTATTCAATCCTATCCTGCAAGTGAAAAAGTTGGCCAATTATAGAAATTATCTTAAAAAGAAATCTCTTGCCGTGTATCACAAAGTAAACACCGATTATAAAGACTATGCGAAAATATACTATTATGGGAGTTCATCTCCCCAGTTTGCTTTAAAATTCGGAAATGATCTGGCACGCAGCTATCATGCCGGGACACTGCAGCGAATATATAAAGATGTGTATTTTTATGACATGATTAAAAAGGAATTTTTTAATTTCAGTTATAATCAAAAAATTCCCTTTGGGATAATCCAGGCCAAATACGGAGACAAAATAATATTTCAAGGGCCTAAAGGAGTAATGATATCCGGGCTAAAATTAAAACAGCATGACAAGAACCGCTTCTATGAAGTCATACGGGTAATCGATCCGGACCTGGTAAAGGTCATTCATCAAACCCTGGAGTGGGTGGAAACAAATATCGAAAAAGGTTCAACCCTGGTGGTTCCCCGGGAATTGGGCACGTATATTTCCCGGCTGCAGGGGGATTACGATTTTGTGCTGAAGGACGTTAAAAAACTAAATAAAAACCACTTTCTAACGTTGGCGGTATTGTTAAAAAACCCATATTTTTTAATTCCCTCTGCTAATTATTATAAAAGTACAATATCCGGCAAAGCTATAAAAAAATTGAAATTAAATGACGTTAAAAAGAACATCGAAATAGAAGCCGTTTTCTCGGGCAATAAGGTTGAATTTTCCCTGGGGCGAATAAAAATGCCCGGCCCTAACAATATATCATCATCGAACCATTTTGATTCGGATTATAAAGAAATTAGGGTATGGCATCCGTTTAAAAGAACTCCCGGAAACATCTCTCCTTTTATGCATACCCAGGGATGTCCAGGGAAATTCAAATTTGATTTTGGCGTGGAAAACAACCGAAACGTATTGGTGGTATCCAATATCCAGGCCAGCGATAAAGGCAAAACCTTCTGTCGATTCGGTTACAGGCCCAATAAAAAAGGGTTTCATTTGAAAACCTCCGAAATCGAAACCATTTATTTCCTGGTAAAAGTAAACATCCCGGCACACTTGATAAACAACGATAACTACCTCTTTATCCGGGATTATATGGATAAATGGGAGAGAGAGAGAGTATACTTTGCCGGAACCGGGTGGTTGACCTACCTGGTCTCAAAGAAAGTTCGACCGCAGAATAAGAAATTACAATTGGGTTTCTACTTTACTCCCCAAACTGCCGGGGATCAGATGATGGTTAAGGACATAAAAATTTTTGTTACGGGAAAATGAAACGAATTTATTATTTATCTTTTTTATTACTGCCGCTGATTTTGGTGATAACTGCAATATTCCTAAATCATGCCCGCGGGCCGTATTGGTTAGGAACCAACCTGGACCCGGAATACGTTTACCTGCTAAATTCCACTAACCTGGCAAACTTAAAAGGCGTGGGCCATATCGACCATCCCGGCACCCCGGTACAGGTATTGGGAGCCGTTACCCTGCGGGTGGTTTACTTTTTCAATTTTTCTGCCAAAGATAATTTTCATACCGATGTATTGAAACGACCGGAATACTATTTAAAAGCCATCAATATCGTGATGGTGATACTGAACGCTATTATGCTCCTGGCCCTGGGCGGTTTTACCTTTATGTTGATGGGCAATATCTGGTTAAGCCTCTGGTTGCAATTGGCACCTTTTTTCTCCATCACAGTGCTGCAATTCGGTTTAACGCGGGTCACACCGGAACCGCTGCTCTTTTTCAGCAGTACGGCAATGGTACTAATGATGGTGTTCCTGGTACATCTGGATGCGGCGGCCAACAAAAAACGGGCATTAATTATACTTCTCCACCTGATGGCGTTTATTACTGCTTTCGGCATTGCCAATAAAATCACCTTCATTCCTATGATGGCGATACCGTTAATCATTTTACCTCGCCTGAGAAATAAAGTCATTTACCTGGCAGTTGCGGTGGTAGGTTTTGTAATCTGTACGCTGCCTATTATACGGATGTACCCCCGGTTCTTCGAATGGATTTACAATCTCCTGACCCATTCGGGCCAATACGGCAGCGGTTCGTCAAAATTAATCGCCGCCGGGAAATATATCAAAAACCTCATGCAATTAATATTCAACAACCCTTTCTTTTCCATTGTCCTGGTCCTGGCATTAGTCATTGTTATGACAGGACTGCTTATCCCGAAATTACGAAACATATCCACCTCTAACATCCACTTTAAATGCCTGGCAGCCGCGGCCGCGGCCCAGCTAGCCGGACTACTCATGGTATCCAAACATTCGGCCAGCCATTACTTACTGCCTGCACTGAGCTTATCCGGTGCCACCGTGGTTTTTATATTCTTCTATCTAAAGCATGTCCTGGACCATTTCAACATCATCATAAAATACCTGGTATTTCCATTGTTATTCTTCCTTACAGTTTCTTTCATCCTTATCAATCCTCCCGGACAGTTCAAAAAAACCATCCACCGCTTAAACAATATTAAAGAAAAATCCCTGGCCCTCCATCAACATGTGAAGGATAATTATAAAGATTACGCAAAAATATTTTACTACCGCAGTTCATCCCCGGAATATGCGTTAAAGTTCGGCAATGATCTATCCCGCAGCTACCATTCGCAAGGCCTGGAGCAATTGTATGAAAATGTCTATTTTTACGATATCTGGACGAAACGGTTTGCCGGTTTCGATTACAATCGAAGTATTCCCTTTAAAACCATCCGGGAAAAATACGGCAATAAAATCCTATTCCAGGGCACGCGAGGAGTAAAGATTCCCGGCCTGAAATTGAAACCCGTATTTGATAATGGAGCCTACGAAAGAGCAACAATTCCAATTTTTGATTTACCACGAAGACACGAAGAGAAAAAAAAGAACAGAGGGCTGAAAATTTCATTATTATATTGACAAATAATAGATTTTGTATTATATATAATACATCATCCCTTTGGGCATTGCGTCCCATTGGCCCCGGAGGTTACGGCCTCCGGGATTTCTCTCAAAAAATGAAAAAAGTAATCTTCTTCATTGATGGATTTAATGTATATCATTCCCTTGCAAATCTCCAGTACCGGAAATACAAATGGTTGGATTTTAACAAATTTGCGAATCACTTTATCAATAGATTCGAAAAAATAGAGGATATTTTCTACTTCACTGCCCTTACTCATTGGAATAAAAAGAAAGTTAAAAGACATAGAATTTATATAAAAGCACAAGAGGCTGTGGGAGTTAAAACAGTTTATGGGAAATTTAAAAAAAAATCGAAGAAATGTAGGGTTTGTCATCGGCTGTATGAGACCTATGAAGAAAAGCAAACCGATGTAAATATAGCAATATATTTATTTAAATTGGCAATAGAAGATAGGTATGACAAGGCTTATATCGTTTCTGGAGATAGTGACTTAATTCCTTCAATTTCAGCAATAAAAGAATCTTTTCCCAATAAAGAAATAGGTTTGATAATACCAATTAGAGGAAAAGCATCTGAACTGAAAAGTGTTTGTGATTTTCATATTCAGATGAAAGAGAAGCATCTGCAAATGAATCAATTCCCGGATGAAATAAAATTGCCGGATAAATCTCGTATAACTCGACCCGAAGAGTGGAAATAAACCATCCCCGCCGGGAGCTTTGCAATTTTGATTAAATATGATCTTTAATTCCTATGTGTTCATCCTTTTCTTCCTGGTAGTGGTATCGCTCTATTTCTCCATTCCCCATCGATATAGGTGGATACTGCTGTTGGGTGCCAGTTACTATTTTTACATGTGCTGGAAACCCGAATATGTGATTATTCTTGCTGGCGCCACCCTTGTAGACTATTGGATTGCACCGGCCATGGCAAAAGCGTCTACGCCTAAGGTACGGAAACGCTTTTTGATATTGAGCCTTTTATTGAACGTAGGTGTACTCTTCCTTTTTAAATATTTTAATTTCTTCAGTGAATCCCTGGAGGCATTGTTCTCCCGGTTTAACATGATGGTTAATATACCGTCTTTCCGGCTGCTGCTGCCGGTGGGTATTTCCTATTATACCTTTAAAAAAATCAGTTATATCGTCGATGTGTACCGGGGTCACCGGGAACCGGAAACGCACCTGGGGAAATTCGCATTGTATGTGTCGTTTTTCCCGGAATTGGCAGCCGGGCCTATTGACCGGGCCAGAGACCTGCTGCCCCAGTTCCATCAACACCACCGCCTGGAATATGAGCGGGTGATCGACGGTTTGAAATTAATCGTGTGGGGGATGTTCAAGAAAGTCGTGGTGGCTGACCGCTTAGCCATCTTCGTGGACCAGGTATACAACCGGCCGGCTGATTACCAGGGCATCAGCCTGGCTGTTGCCACACTCTTTTTCTCCATACAGATATATGCGGACTTTTCAGGCTACACCGATATGGCCCTCGGCATCGGGCAGGTGATGGGATTCCGCCTGGCAGATAATTTCAACAGGCCCTATTTTGCCAAATCCATTACAGAATTCTGGAGACGGTGGCATATTTCTTTTACCACCTGGCTCAGGGATTACCTGTTCTTACCCATCGCCTACGCGGTTTCCCGCAAGATTAAAACACCTACCATGCTGTTTATCAAAGGAGAAAGCTGGGCGTATGTAACCGGCACAATGGTCACCATGCTGCTGTGCGGTTTATGGCATGGGGCCGGTTGGACCTTTGTGGTGTGGGGCGGACTCCACGGCATTTACCTGGTCATCTCCTTTGCCACAAGAAAAACCCGGAAAAAACTGCGCAAAAAATTTATCAAACCCTTTCTAAAAAAACCATACCGCTTCCTCAGGGTCCTCTTTACTTTTTCCGCAGTCTCTTTCCTATGGGTTTTTTTCAGGGCCAATTCCCTGGCCGATGCAGCCTACATTGCCTCCCGTATTTTTAATCCCCAGGATTGGGCTGCATTTGCAATGGAAAAAGAGTGGATAAAAACAACCATATTAATGGGACACTCAAAACAGGAGTTCTTAATTGCTGTCCTGGCAATCGTGTTCATGTTATTGGTCCATGCCATCCAACACCATGAAGGAATCCGGCAGATGTTCTCGCAAAAACCACTGATATTACGATGGGCACTTTATATATTGCTGGTCCTGGCTATCATGAACCTGGGCCAGGTTAAGGAAATACCTTTTATTTATGCAGAGTTTTAGTTCATTTTTACTCCTGGGTATCAGGGAATTATCTACCAGTAGAAAATAATTTTTCTACATGTAGAAAAAAAGTTTTCTAGGCGTAGAAAAATTATTTTCTACGGTAGAAAAAAATGCCGCAATTACTATGAACGAAAAATTCGTTAAAACGCTTCTTTTCCTGATTATTATCGGACTGCTGCAATTGTTAGTGGGCCCCCATATCACGGGTGACTTTAAACAGTTAAGACAGCTAAAAAAATACTTAAAGATGCCTATGGATGTATTGATCTTTGGAGACAGCTCCAACTGGTACACTGCCAAAAAAGATACGGATAAACGCTCCATTTCCCGGATGCTGCGAGACCATCTGTCTGGCAGTACCGTAAGGAGTATCACCCATGCGGCTTACCACCCGGAGGTGTATGCTGCTTTCTGCGAATATATTGTCCGACAAAAAAAACATCCCCGCTTCATTATTATTCCCATTAACCTGCGCTCCTTTTCACCGGAATGGGATAAGGAACCCCATTACCAGTTCGAGAAAGAAAAAATCATCCTGGAGGGGGGACTGCGTCTTGCCTTTTATCACCCTTTTCATGTCTTAAAATATAAATTTAACGCCATTAGCCGTAAAGAATACTTTAATACGCCGGTCTTTAATGGGAATAAAGAAATCGGTAAAATTAAACAAATGCACGGTATAAAAAGCCAGTTCATCCTTAAGTACATGTATCTTCTCACACCGAAGCACCGGAAAATCAAAGCCCTGGTAAACATTGCCCGACTGTTATCCAGGCACAATATAACAGCTTTCTTCTATTTCACACCCATCGATTACAGGGCTGGAGAGCGGCACCTGCCAGGTCAATTTACCGGGCGATTAAAAGAAAATATCACCTTCATCGCTTCGATGTTAAAAAATACCGGTTACAACTGTCACCTGTTAGACCTTTCGCTGGATTTAAAAAGCCGTTATTTTGCCTGGCAAACAACAGGCTCCGTCAATGAACACCTGAACCAGGAAGGCCGTCAATACGCGGCTGAAAAATTGGCTGAAACATTAAAAGGACTCTTATGAATTTAATATCAATACCAGGAAAAAAAGAAACGTACAAAAAGTACGGGTTGTACGCTTTTATCATGGCTTTACCTTTCCTGGTTTTTTACTGGCAGGTCCCCTTCCTGGCAGACCGAACCATCGGGAACGATTACGTTGCGTTTCCCATCTATCAGCAGTTGGAGCTGCAATATTCGTTGAAACATGGTTCGTTTCCTTTATACGTTCCGGGATATGCCGGCGGTCAATCGTCAGCCGCCCTTACCCTGGGTCAAATATACCATCCGATTTCTCACTTAGCTTCTGTGCTTCCGGGCTACTGGGGGGGCAATGCCCTCCAATGGAACACGTTATTACGGCTCCTGCTGCTGGGATTGGCTCATCTTGGTTTATTTATATTACTGGTACGGCTGCGATTGACTCCTATCCTTTCGTTTATCATCTCTTTTATCACCGTATATAACATGCGAATGCTGGACCTGTTTCACTACGGGGCCTCACTGGAAAATTACACCGGTTATTTATTCTTGTGCACAGCCATGGCCTTTTACTATATAAAACCCACGCGGTTTATCGGCCCTGCGTCCATTATTGCCTCCACGTACCTGCTGGTTTGCGGCGGTCATCCGCAAATGATGTACCTGGGGCTGTTGGGAGCAAGCATTGCCGCTGCTGCGATCCCTTTTGTGCTGGGTAAAATATCCGAAGAAATAAAACCGGACCGCCAAAAGCTCATCAAATACTTCAAAACCACGGTAATCTGCCTGGCAATGGGAATTTTACTCTCATCCGCTTATATCATTCCTTATTATTTCGATTTTGTTTTAACCAATGCCGTGCGGGTGGGACAGGATTACCAATGGAGCCTGGCTTACAGCAGCTCTACCACCGGTATGTTGAACAGTTTTTTTGTGCCGCTGCGCAGTGAAGTTCAAGGTGCTTTTGGCAGTTCATCCATCATTCTCCTGGTTGCCCTGGTTCCACTGCTCTATGCGTTTCGCATTCGCGTGCCCATTGCTGTCACAACGCTCTGGGCCGTGCTTACTGTTTTATTTCTCTGCAGCCTGGGCAGCGAAACTCCTTTGCATTACTACTTCTGGAACTATTTCCCCCTGGCTAAATCCTTCCGCATCCCCGGCCGTATTACTATGATCTTCCCTTTCTTATTCCTATTAATACTGGCATGGCTATTTGCCCGGTACAAAGAAAAAAGCAGATTACTTGCTTTGATTGCCATTCCGCTATTTCTTTTATACAACTGGGTATTGGTTAAACACTTGCCCAAACTCAGAGCCTACTTACCGGAGCATATATCAGCCTATCCCCAATGGGTAAATCCATTGATTTTCTGGCTGGGGCTGTTTGTCCTCATCCTGGTGGTTCTCTATTCATTTTATTTAAAATCTTCGGCAAAAGGGGTACGAGTGTCATGGCCTACTATTGTAGGAGTTCTATTATCCGCCGCGGTTGTTATCCAGGTGATGGTGGAATTCCGTCACGGCACCTGGATTGTTAAAAGACCCCCGCAAAAGACACTGGCAAAAATGGATAGTCAAAAAAAGAAAGCCCTTACGTTCTATGGGGACCCGGGGTTTGGCCTGGAAACAGCCGCGGTTTCCTGGCAAAAAAAACGCTCTATCCTTGAACCAGCACTGGCAAAATTTTACCGTAAGTACCGATACGTTCCCAACCAAAACAAAGCGTACCGGTTCCTGGGTAAAGAGAACGCCGCGGATACCATCGTTCTTGAAGCGGCACCGAATATGACGGCCCTACCCGGTCATAATTCTGACCGGGATAGTTGGAAACGTGTCGATCGAATCTTGCTTAAAGAGAGCTCCTTTAACCGGGTTGTTTTTTCGCTGGATGCCGGGGCTTCCGGTTTTTTAGCGGTTCATTTTCCTTATTCCCATAATTGGAGAGCCATGGTGGATGGAGACAGTACCCGTGTTTATCGTGCCAACGGGTATATGCTGGCGGTTTATGTAGGTGCCGGGCAGCACCAGGTGGAATTCCGTTATTGGAGCAGCGCGGCATTGGTGGGAATGCTGATTAGTTGTTTAACATTTTTACTGATGGGGGGTTATTTTGCTTTTTTTGTGTTTAACGGGAAGAAGCGGATTATTGCTGCGGCGGTTTCCATATTAATCCCGGCATGTCTTTTTTTTACCTGGTACACCGGTCTGTACAGTGGTGACAATTTAGGAACACGATACACGTGGTCTTCGCAACAATTCCCTTCTCCATCCAACCTGGCTTATGCAAAAAGAACCTCCATGAGTTCTGCAAAGTGGTTGACTTATGCCGGTCTCGGAGTAGATGGTGTGATTAGCAAACCGTTTAAAACGCATTCGCATGAACCGGGGTGGTGGCAGGTGGACCTGGGGTTGCCCAAAGAAATAGGGGAAATCGTTATTTACAGCGGCCGTGGTTCTGCCCTGGAATATCTGCCGTTGGAGATTCTCGGTTCCATCAACGGCAAAACCTTTAAAACCTTAAAGACTATTGCCGAGCGCGGAACAGGTCATCCCTGGCGCATCCCCATGAGTGGGGAAACGGCCCGGTTCCTGCGGCTGCAATCCTCTTCAAAAACCTCTCTTTCGTTTAGAGAAGTTGAAATTTATCCGCCTGGGGCCGGGTTCTTCATCCCTTGTGCCCTGGATATGAGTCCTCAAAAAGTCATCGAGACTTTTAAGGAGAAACATATACTATTGCCCGGGGATAAAGAAATAAAGGTGTGGAATAAGAATGGGCATACTGTCGAGGAGATTTCCCCACCGTTGATTACGTTTGGGAAATGGGGAAAATTTAAGATCGATCCTGTCGAAGACAATGGCATTGGCATGGTGCGAGTATGTATTCTTGAGCCTAACAAAAAGGGAATACGGAGATTGAATTTTGGGTACGGCATTAATCGGAGAGGGCTTGACATGGACATGCCCGAGGGTAAAACCATTTATTTCATTGTCAATGCGGCGATCTCTTCGCACCTGGTGAACAATAATAATTATTTTGCTGTCCGGGATTTTGACGGCCGCTGGGAGTCTTCTCAAAGGGTTTATTTTGTCTCTCACCTGTGGAATACTTATATCGTATCTAAAAAAGTCAGACCGGGGATCAGCCGTTTAATCCTGTTCATCAGTTTTAATCCTCAATCGTCGGAGGATGAGGTTATGGTCCGTGATGTTAGAATATTTATCTCTAAATAATTTTAGCCACGAAGGTACACGAAGAAACACGAAGGAGACACACCCCGGCCGCTTCGCGGCCACCCCTCTCAAGAGGGGATTTCTTGGGCTGAATGTGGCACAATGAAAGAACAACGTAACCCTGGCTGACCATGTATAAAAAATTTTTGCGGGGTCCAGGGTGCACTTACAGTGCGGTATTAAGGAATACCCATGGAGACGATACGTCGTTTGAAGCGTCGTAC
>WVZO01000192.1 GCA_011772425.1 Candidatus Aminicenantota bacterium | reverse complement strand
AGGGTTCCTTTGAATTCGTCATGTTCATAGGAAACGCCGTAAGAGATCAGGGGTAAAACCAGTGGTTTGGGGCTACTGCACGATTCGGCAACGCAGCGGGCCAGGTACTCGGCATCAAAGGCATCGGTATCCAGGGGCAAATGCGGCCCGTGCTGCTCGATCGAGCCTACGGGCAAAAGCGCAATATCCATCTCCTGGAACCGCTTTTGAGCTTCAGGCCAGGTTAATTCTCCCCATATCCAGCCCTTACCGGATTCGTCCTCGGAAGGGACCTGGGCTCTGGCACGAGTGCTGGTGTCCAGTTCAAACGTATAGGGTTTATGAAGTAAAGAAGAAGCCAGGGGGGCGAATGCTTTCCATTCCCGGCCGACACGCTGAAGCGCACCGTCGGCGTATTGAAGAAAAATGCCGTAAAGAGATGTACGCAGGTCTGCGGGAATACTATCGATGGGTGAACGTTCCGGGTCGAAACGCAATTTCATGATCTCCGGGCAAGGTTTCAGCTTCCTTCGGTTTGCAGAAGATAGATGAACCAGTCCTTTCTGTGCCAGCATAAACAGAAGATGACGGGCCCCGACGGACTCCTGGTGAACCCCTTCGCTGACAATACGCTCAAGACATGCACGGATACCCGCTTCGGTGTAACCGCAGCGTGTAGGGTCCGCATCGATGGCTTTGAGCATGCCCACGATGCGGCGGCACTTCTCACACCGGCCGCAGGGACGAATCCGATTACCTTCTTTATGAGCGGCATGACAGGAAACCTGGTGCTCCTGCAGATGCGGGTATCGCTGCGTCAGCATCTTTTGAATCAACAGTTCCGACAGGGGACGAACAATGGAAAACTGGTTGATGTTCCATCCTTTTCTCAGGAAGTAACGGGAAAGGGCATTGTCGAAATAACGGCTCTGGTCGTAAAGCCCGTCGTAATGGGTGATACCTTTGTAGGAAGCCCGGCGCGAGGTATCGAATTCATCGCCGATCAAAAGCCGGGCGACTTTACGCTTGCGAAGAAGCGGCAGCGCACCAAATAAAAATACCGCCACGGTCCAGAGCCGGATAGGATATTCATCCGAACGGACCCGGGAAAAATCCTGGCGAATAAAAGGCATGTGACGCAGCATCCAGGCAAATACCCGGTCGGAATTGGTCCATACCCGCGCCGTGTGGGGAACCTTGGCCTTGAAATAATTATAGGCATTGATAGCGGTAAACCAGTGCCTGCCAGATTCGTTTATAAAAATAGGATAAGCTTCAAAACCCATTTCATCGATTAAACCAAAAGTCAAAAGACTGTCTTTCCCTCCACTGGAAAGAATAGCATGACGGTCCCGGTGGGTAGACCAGAGCTGCCACTGGGCCTGCCCTGTTTTCTTCAAATGATAAGAATCGGGAAATTCCAATTGGGCATTGAGGTAACGGGACATTTTTACCGGTGCTGATTTTAACCGGGCTACTTCCCCTACCAGGAAAGGATTGGGTTCCAGGATTTTTTTCACATAGATTTCACGGGCGGTGTTTTCTGCCATATCCATGATGAAACGGCGGTCGATCCCGTCAAAGTCGCCGCGGAACACCATGCGCTGGCAAAAGAGCCCATAATTAAGTGCCACTTGCGCGGCGATCATATTGGCCAGGTTCTGACTGAGGGGATTGAAGGGGTCAAACACATCTTCTTCGTAATTGTAAATCAAATCGAAGGTTTCCTCTTTTCCCCGATAAACCAGTCGGTAAGGGGCAGTGAGGCGTTTTAGTTCCACTTTCACCGGTCCTACTTCCAGGCGGTCAAACACCAGGAGGGAGTCTATTGTATTGGAACTGTTATCCATTTTCTTTTCTCCAATTGAAGCAGCGATTTGTTATGTTATATACTTTTCAGGGAAAAAAGTCAATCATTTTTTCAATAATCGCCACTAAAGGGCTTATTTTGACTTGCGGTGTTTCCTGAACAGTTTGGAAAAAACTGTTTTCTCTACACCGGGAAATATCCCTTCACTGACGCTTTTTATGCTTTCCACCGAATAAAAGGCATGGGAGTTGTAAGTAGAGAGGGCCGAAATTACATGATCGAGATTTTTTCGCTTGAGAATTGTAAACAGTATTTTTACTCGTTCTTTGGTGCCTTCCCCTTCTACTATAGTAAAGCCGTAATCGTTCTTTCTCATGAATTCCTTAAGTTCGGCAGGGTCAGTTCGCAGTACCACGCGTACCAGCACGATGCCGATGGAAAGTTTCTCTTCCAGCCACATGCCTAAATAATTCCCCATGGCAAACCCGATTCCGTAAGCCAGCAGGCAAATAATATTCCGCAAATTCATCATCACTTCCCGCACCGCCAGTACCCAGATCAGCACCTCCACAAATCCCAGGAGCGGTGCCAGCTTCTTATAGCCCCTGGAAATAAAAACAAAACGGAGCGTACCCAATGAAACATCGGCAATACGGGCAAAGAATATCAACAACGGCAAAACCACCCACGCATAAATATCAAACTCCATGGTTGTCTCCTCTATCATTATAACATGTAAAACCAGAACTTCAACCCCCTGGCGGATCAGGATCTCGCCAAAGTTCTTAAATCCGATTAAAAAACTGAGAATATCGAAATTCGAAAGCCCCCGGCGGGGCGCATAGCGTCGCCGGCCTATAAGAATTCAAATGATAACAATGATTAATGGGATAATCAAGATTACCAGGATTGTTTAAAAGTTTTAATAAAATCATGTTAATCCTTTAATCCCTTAAATCCCGGTCAATTTTGAAGATTTAAATTTTGGATTTGTTTGGTCTCTGCGCGATTTCGTGCTTCGAATTTAGGGCGACTTTGACGTCGCCCTACCTAGCGGGTGGACCATCGCCGGGTGGTCATGGTGACACCTGCCACGGTATAGATGCCTACCATGAATATCGTACTAAAAAACGAGAATACTAGGATATAAGAGAAATCTTTCGGCCCTTCGATGCGGATGTAATAAAGCATGTAAAAGAAACCGAACATAACGGTATAACTCAGGGTTCGTAATAAGAAACTTGCATCCACAATACCGGATAAAAGAAAATAGTAAAACAAAAGAATGTGGAAGAACATAACAATAGTAGTTAAAAAGAACTCGATAAAAGGGAGTGTATAATTTCCTTTGCGGTTTTGATTAAACATCAGGCCGGAAAATATGATACTTTCTCTTATATTACTCCTTCCCCACCGTGTCATCATTTTTAATATGTTGGTTAATTTTTCCGGCACCATGGTAAAGGCAACAGCGGTTCGCTGGTAAGCCGTTCCGTAACCGGTACGAAGAATATGATTGGCCAGGCTCCGGTCCTCACCAAAGGTACATTTACACTTTAAAAAGGTTTGTTTCAGCCAATGATCGATGAACCGGGAGAGTACCGAACACCGGTAAGCAGAAAAAGCACCCGAGGTGCAGAAGACCGTGGAAAAGGTAGATTGAATGGCACGGGTAAAATCGAAGGCCATGGCAAAGTTGGCTTTTAACATTTTAGTCAATATATTGGCATCGGTGTTCCATATCCGGATTCTTCCGGTCACTGCTCCTAATTTAGGATCCAGGATGAGAGGGGTCAACAGTTCTCTAAGAGCGGTGGGCTCCAGCCGCGTGTCGGAATCTACGGTAACAATAAATGGGGATGTGCTTTTTTTGAAGCCCTGGTAGATGCCCTGGCGTTTACCTTTATTGCTTTCAAACCGGATCAACTCCACCATCTCCGGGAACTCTTCCCTGGCTTTGCACATATAGGCATAGGTGTTATCCCTGGACCCGTCATCAATAGCGATGATCTTCAGTTGACCCTCGGGATAATCGCTGCGGGCAACGGAACATATGGTTTTATATACGGTTTCCCCTTCGTTATATGCCGGCACCAGCACTGTTACCTCCGGCCAGGCCTCTACCTTCCCGGAATCATAGGGACGGTACCGGAACCATAAAAAAGTCCTGAAGGCCAGGGCAAATATAAAAATAATACCGTTGATAATAAACAGGTACCTGAAAAAAGGGCTTCGCATTTTCAACATCCGGCCAAAATCCCAATTGAATAAAACCTGCCGGTCTATAGCAAAAATGATTATGCCGATACCCAAACCCACCACAAAAAATTTTATAAAGGGTTCCCAGGTATCCCAACTGAAGAATTTTTTCTTATTGAATACCAATAAACCTGTTTTGGGTGTCAATGAGGATTCGATTTGAGCCATTATTCCTCCTCTATTTTAGCATTTAGTTCTAATGAACATAACCCATTGTTTTTAACTTCTCGATTTCTTTTTTATTTAATTTTGCGTACCGGGTGCTGCTGATTTTAGAAACAGTACGCATCTGGAAAACGGATTCTTGCAGCGAATGAAAAAACCGGAGGGAATTGCGTGCCACCACCGCCGGGGAAATTTCATCCCATTTCCTGAATGATTGGGACAGGGACAGGTTATAAAACTCCGTTGTTTCACCGCCTGAGTCATCCCTGGTAAGAATGCATTGGTAGGGCCAATAAATGAAGGAAAATTTGTCCTCGATGGCCGACGGACGCGAGGCAAAAGAATACACGGGACTGCCTTTACCGGGGGCCGGTTTTGTTCTGATCACAGGCATCAGGCTTTTATCCCCGCTGAAACCGGGATGATCGATACCCATGAATTCCAATATAGTAGGGGTGACGCCCACATGAGACACCGGCACCGTGACCCGCCTTGCTTTCATTCCCGGGAGGTACAGGAGCAGCGGCACATGAATAAACTGCCGGTTCAAATAACGCACATGACCAAAATAACGTTCCCGCTCTCCCAGGCCTTCACCATGATCCCCGGTAATTACCACGATGGTCCTGTGCAGCAGCTTCTCCTCCTGCAGTTTCCCTAAGAACTTCCCCACATAGCGGTCCATATACTCCACTTCCTGGCGGTAGTAATTGACCGCGGCTTTCCAGGTAAGATGGGGGATAATTTGAAACAATTTCACGGAACCTGTTCCCTTACATTTTACCCGAATGGTCCCCTCCGCGCCTTTTAGCAGGTGAGAACCGTTGTAATGAGCGGGGGAGTATTCGATATTACGGAAAGATACGCTGCAATTTTTGCTGAACTCCAATCGCCGCAGCACAAAGCCTTCGAAATCTTCCTGGTGGTTTTCCAGTTTAAAATGGATCTCGTGAACGCCGCTGGAAAGTGGGATGGTTTTTCTCAGGATTGCCCCGCGGTGGGCGTTCAGCTCTACAATAGGCCGGGGATTCTCCTGTCCTGGTTTGACATCCAGGTAGATTTTAAAATCTCCCCGCACGGTTGGCGGGGCATACGGGGAGTGGGGGTCAGAATAATGGAGAAATAGGAAAAAAGGTTCTTTTTTTGTTTTTATCTGTTTCAATATATGGCATGCCTCGACAGTCACTCGTTCCGCCGGTACGTAAAAGACAGACTCTTCGTTCAGGTTTTCCAGGAATACGTCAAACCCCCTGGCAAAGCCGGTACTGCTGGATAAGGTGCCGAGAGAAATAATTCCTGCCGTGTGGTATCCTCTCTCTTTGAGCACTTCCGGCAGCATTTTATGCCGGCCGTCATATTGGTATTGGTTGCTTAAAACTCCGCATTCGTAGGGAAAGTAGGAGGTAAACAGGGAGAGGTGGGAGGGAAGTGTTTGGGGAATGGTGCAATAGGCATTTTCAAAAGCAATGGATTTTTTGGCGAAACGTTTTAACCCGGGGGTAAAAGCCCTGGCACCGGCACTGCCTCCGGTATCCACGTAATCGGCACGGGTGGTGTCCAGGGTGATAAAGACCACATTGTAACGCTTCGCTTTCTCCCTAACCCTGGGACCGGTGCACCCGCTAAATCCGCACATATACACCACCACAAATAAAATAACCAGCACCCTCACATGTCCCTCCTATCTCCTGTCGCTTTTGTTTTTTTAAACACAGTATTCCTCCTATTTTATAAAGAGGAAGTATATACCCCCAAGATTAAATGAACCTTAAATAAAGATTAAATTTCTTTAATATTAGATTTCGGTATTGTTTGGTTTTTGTGTCTGCGGATACGGAGGTTGACGGTGGTTCCCCGGTTCAGGAGGCTTTCCACATATATGGTCGCCTGGTGGATGTCGGCGATTTTTTTGGCAATGGAGAGTCCCAGTCCCGATCCCCGGGACCTGGAGGAACGTGCCTGGTCCACGCGGTAGAATCGGTCGAAAATAAAAGGAAGCGATTCCCCGGGAATGCCGATGCCGGTATCCCGGACCGTAAGCACAGCATTTCTATCGGCTTTTTTAAGGGAAACTTCCACTCGTCCCCCTTTTGGTGTATATTTAATGGCATTATCCAGTAGGTTCATGATTAAACGATTCAATAAAACGGCACTTCCTTCAATGGTGACGGCCTCCATTTCGCCGATAAGGTAAGAAATTCCTTTTTCCTGTGCCAGCAGTTGGGTTTTCTCGAAAACATTGAGTAGAATTTCATCCAACGGTGTGGGCTTCATTTCAAAACCCTCACCCTCGTTCCAGGCGTCGATGCGGGAAAGAAACAGCAAATTGTCGATCACCCGTTCTAATCTCTCAGCTTCTTCCCGGACATTGGCCAGTGTATTTTTATATTCGTCTGGTTTCCTCTCTTTTCGCAGTGCAACCTCAATCTCCCCCCGAATCACGGTAAGCGGGGTTTTTAAATCGTGGGAGGCATCGCCGGAAAATTGTTTAATTTGTTTCACGGAACGTTCCAACCGTGAAATCATCTGGTTGAAGGTGGTTATCAACTGCCCGATTTCGTCTTTGCGGTCTTTGGTTTCGATACGAAGTCCCAGGTCTTCAGNNCCCAGGTCTTCAGCCGTGATTCTCCGGGCGGTCCGCACTACCATTTGGACCGGACGCATTGCCCTGGTCAGGATAAAATAGCCCCCCAGGACAGAGACAAGCAACAGTACCGGTGCCGAGACCACCAGGATAATAAGAAATTTTTTAAGTGTACTGAACATTTTTTTCAAGGAAATACCCACCTGGATCAGGTAAACGGTTTGGACAGGTCCCCTTGCTTTTTCTATTTTCGGTACCGGATAGAGGATAATGCGCAGGGGGTGACTGGCTGGCCCTTTTTCATTCACATTTACATCCAGGTAAAGAGGGTTATCCGGCACCTGGTGCTCC
>WVZO01000189.1 GCA_011772425.1 Candidatus Aminicenantota bacterium | reverse complement strand
GAAGCTTTTTTCTTCTTTAAACTTTTCTATATTGTTGTAGACTTTCAGGAATACTTCCTGGGTGATATCGGCGGCATCATCGCTGTTGCCGGCGAAGTTTAGCGCCATGTTGTAAACTTTCCTGGAGTATTGGTCAACTACCATGTTCCAGACCTCCTGGTCTCCATTTTTCAAGCGTCCAACTAATTCGTTTATATCCATGTTCATTTTTCATACCCCTAATAACGAAGTCATTATAACAAAAGTTCCCGTTAAATGAAAATTATTTTTTCGAATCTTCCCTGCAGGAGAAATAATTTACCTGGCACCATTCTCTGGATTCAATTAACCATTAATATACCAGNNGCACCATTCTCCCATTCTCTGGATTCAATTAACCATTAATATACCAGGAGAAGATCGATAGCCTGCATAAAGAAGTTGGCAGTAAGCAGTATTACTTTTGGTTTCATTGACACCTAACTGAAAGGTATAACTGGCGGAAAATACCTACTTCAACATCTGGAAAGGATTTATTATTCTGAGACCCCCGATTTTCCTGTTATGCTGTAAGTCTTCTGTATAAAGAATTGTTGCTTTGCCTTTCAAGGCGGATGCCACAATTAAAGCATCGTAGTAACCAAAACCAGTTTCTGATCTAATATCAATGGCATCTTCGAATAAATCCACAGATTGAAAAATTTCACAGATTGGAGAGAGGAAGTTGTTGATATATATTTTGCAATCTTCAGGTTTTAACGGTTCTTGAAATTTCTGTGTTGCTACATTGATAAATTCTTGAATAACTTGATAACTTATAAAGCCTATATCCAATATTAATGCATTTTTGATTAGCTTTTTTGCTATGGTTTGCTTTCGAGGTGCTGTTGAATCAAATGAATAGACAATAATATTGGTGTCTAAAAAATATCTACCTGGCATTCATTTCTTCCCTGGAAAACCTCTTCCCCGGGTTCGCATATTTAGCACGAGCCATGAATTCTTCAAACTCATCAGCAGGATTTGAATTTTGTATGTATTGGCTCAGCCACTCATTGAATAAACTATTCAATGTTTTGTTTTCTTTGTGTGCCTTTTCTTCTGCCTTTTTAATCAATAAATTTTCAGCACTTACCGTCACATCTGTTAACATCATACCTCCTGCACTATGTATAGTGTACAACTTATTTGTGTTATTTTCAACCTTTTTTTCACAACTTCTCAAAAATTTTTTACACTCATGATTGACTGGCACCAAATCCCGATGAATCAAGTCCCTATAGAAATAATTTACCCGGCACAATTCTCTGCCGGACGCCTGCGGCGATGTTTGAGCCACGAAGGGACACGAAGGGGCACTAAGAAAAGAAGAAGATGAGAAGTTAAGAAGTTGAGAAGTTGAGAAGGTAGGAAAGCAGCAAAATGAGGACAATTGGGCAAAATGTAAAGAAGCGACGTACAATGACTGTCCGCATATCAAAAGTTTTTGGGAGTCCAGAACCCTTTTTTCAAAAGGGGTCGGCGACCCCAGCCGCATGCACGGCATGGCCATTTCCCCACGTTAAAGACGTATTCTCAAATCTTTGTTTTTTTTGCAAGCTTTTACAGGATATTAGTAAAAAGGGTTTTGGCCGTCGGAGACAAAAAAGAGTTCTGATAGAGTTTTATAGGAGTTCAGGATGGACATCTTAAAAGTTTTTATTTTTTTTAGTTTTTATGTCCATCCTGTAGATAAAAATACGGGTTAGTAGATCCGCACGGAGGGCATCGAAAAGACAGTTGGCAGTTGGCAGTTAGCAGTTGGCAAGAAAGAAGAGAAGAAGGTAAGTTGATTTCGTAGTGCCCGTGCGGTAGGAGAGTTCTGCCACATAGCAGAAAGGCTTTGCCATCTGGCACAAACGTTGTGCTAGCTGCCCCAAGTGTTGAGGCAATTGTCTCGGCAGTTGAGACAAATATCTCAGGAGTAGAGGCAATTGTCTAAACAGTTGAGACAATTGTCTCAAAGGTTAAGGTATTTGTCCAGGCAGTTGAGACAATTGTCCCAGGGGCTGGGGAATTTTGCTCAAGAGCTGGTGAAATTGTCTGGAAGGTTGGGGAAATTTCACGAAGCCCTGGGGAAATTTGTTTTTTCTTCTCTTCTGGAATTAACCTTGCCCGAAGGGCGCCTTATTTCACCTGCGACCTGAAACCTTCACCTGCCACAATTGTTGATGATTTTTAAAAGCCCCATTATATAAGCATTTAATGGGTTTTATCCCGACTAGAGGGAAAGTAAGGAAAGCACCAAATTCCAAATCACAAATTCCAAACAAATTGGTGCCTTTCAGGCATATTATTAACGCCTCCGGCGATATTACCTGCACCTTCAACCTGTCTATGGATTTAAAAAGCTTTAATTTTGCAAATTATTCACAGAATTAAAAGGTTTTAATTTTTTAAATTACAGCATACCAAAGGTATCAAAGGTAACCCTTTCAACAACATCTCCATTCGCATCTGTGATGGCCGTTCCTGAACCAATCGCGTTGGTCAGGTTGAGACAATAGTATCAACGCGATGCGCATATAGTATATTCTCGATGAGGACATAGCACCTTCTAGCGACGGACATAGGACCTTCTCAATGCGGACATAGTATATTCTCAATGCGGACATAGTATGTTCTCGATGCGAATATAGTATGTTCTCGAGGCGGATATAGTATGTTCTTGGGGGAACGGTGACAGGCAAAAAAGAATCACTGACCCACCGACTTTATGTCCTTTCGCCGCAGGCGTATTAGATTTGCCCGAAGGGCGCCCTTTTTGTTTGTAATTTGGAATTTGGTGCTTGGGATTTCCCCCGAAGGGGGCATGAGGGTATTGAGACCTGCCAATATGAAAATAGTGGTCAGTGTGTAATTCCCGGAATAAAAACCCGCCGAGAAGGTAAGAGAAAGAAAATCCGAAACCCGAAATACGAAATTCGAAACAAATCCGAGTGACCGAAATTCAAATGACCAAAACAATGCTCCTGTGCTAGCCTTGGAATCGTCGAAGGTGTATTAAATTGGCCCGAAGGGCGCCCTTTTTGTTTGTAATTTGGGATTTGGTGCTTGGAATTACCCCCGAAGGGGGCATGAGGGTATTGAGACTTTTCAGCATCTTGTTACTTATCATATGGATGATGAGTCAGAATAAGAGAAATAATTTACCTGGCACCATTCTTGCACCATTCTTTAAAACTGGCTGCACTGCTCACCCACCTCCGGGACCAACAGCGGTTTTATTACTGTTTCGGTGGACCATCGACGGTTCCACTATCCGGGTTTGGGTGGACTTTATTGAAAAAGACCAACATGGGCATAAGACAGGAAGGAATGTACGGGTAATCATCAGACCGAAATATTAATATTTTCGGTGAAATACAAAAATAGTTGCTTGATAAGCGAATGTAAAAACGATACACGAAAGCATATAAAATGTTCGTATAAATTAAGATTCAACCGATAATAAAAATTTTAGATGTTGTTATAAATCAAATTTTAAAAAAATACAATTTAAAAAAAGTCGATATATGATAATTTTAATTCATTTTTTTAAAAATGCAACAATTTTGCGTATTTCAAAGACATCAAAGATATGTTACTTTAAATTCTCAATTTCAAGGTCATTTGGAGTATACCTATCAAGGTTACCTGAGTCAGGAGCAGTTAGGTTGTTTAAGTATTCTCTCTTTGATGCTGCGTGTCAATGAATTTACCGACATTCTCAATTTCAAGGGATAAACCCAAGTAGCGGCAGCTTATTCAAAAGTGGACGGCATCCACACCCTATAGGAGTCGTTCATGACGTCTGAAAGATACCAATTTCAGATTTCTTACTATGCCGATTATTTTGGCGTGGATTTAGATAACAATAAAGTAAGGAAATACTCCTCTCTTTGTGCCTTAGGGGCAAATAAAAATCTGAAGGAGAAGAAAGGATGATTATTAACAGTGAAATTAATTTTTTTGACAACAGATTCTTGATGTTCGTACTGGATCAAATGGCATATGAGTATGAAAGAACCGGTAAAAATGTTATACGAATGACCTTAGGAAAGTCTGAATTACCATTACATCCGGATATTAACCGGACCATTATCGATGCCATCGAGAATTTTATGCAAAGTACGCTGGTATTTCCCGCTGGTCTGCCGGAATTAAAGGAAAAGCTTTCAGAACATTACAAAAAGAAGCACAACCTGGACATCAACCCTGAGAATATTATTATCAGTGTTGGAACCAGTACAATTTTTAGGAACTTATTTTGTCTATTTTTAGAAAAAGGCGACGACGTGTTGCTGCCGCTTCCTTATTATTCGCTGTACCATTTTTCTGCACTATTGGCGGGTGCAAACATCAGGTATTATGAAATCGACCTGGATACACTGCGGTTGGATAAAGATTCCTTCAGGGAAAATTTAACTGAAAAAACAAAATTGGTGGTGATCAACAGCCCTGGAAATCCATTAGGGAATATTCTGACAAAGGAGGAATTGTATTTTATGGATTCGCTGGTCAACGGCCAGGCTCCGATTATCAATGATGAGGTGTATGACAACATGTGCTTTGATGAACAAAGTCCATCGGTAATGGAACTGAATAATACAAAATCGGCTTTTATTACCACGAATAGTTTTTCCAAAGCCTACCGTATGTACAGCCGGCGAGTGGGGTGGTGTATCGTACCGGATGAATTAATCACACCATTGACAGTTATCCAACATCATACCCTATTAACGACGGATCCCATCTGCCAGTTTGGTGCCATAAAAGCCCTGGACCACCTGGATGAAGTCGAACACATAAGGATGTTGTATAAAAGACGCCGGGATTATACGGTTGAGCGCTTTAAAGATGTCCGGGATGTCCGCGCAATCAATTCGTTGGGAAGCTTTTATATTACGCTGGATTGTACAAGATTTATGGAAAAAAAGGGTTTCTTCTCCAGCCTGGATTTGGCCACACAAATAATGGAGGAAAAACATGTGGCAACTGTCCCGGGTTCAGACTTTGGGCTCCCCCGGACCTTAAGGCTGTCGTTCTCTTGCCATCGGTATAATGAGGGCATCGATCACCTGGTAGATTTTTTTAATTCATATTAGCTGATAGATTATGAACGATGAGGTATCAGCTAAACCTACTTAAAAAGGTTTGAACGATGGGCCATTATAAAATAGATAAACGGCATATAGAAGATATATTGGGGCTGACTTCCATGCAAGAAGGCATGCTCTTTCAGTATTTGAGTAACCCCGATTCAAAACAATATTTTGAACAAATACGCCTGGGATTGTCGGGTAAACTGGATATCGAACGGTTTAAACAAGCCTGGAAAGTTGTCTGTCAAAGCAATGAAATACTGCGGTCCGTGATCCGGTGGGAAAAACTGGAAGAACCGGTGCAAATCACACTGAAACACAAAGAAATACCCGTCCGGGTGTTTGATTTGTCCGATCAAGCGCGAGAGGCGCTCCCGGGATTATTGGATAAGATAATCCGGGATGATAGAAATAAAAAAATCGATTTAACCCAGGAGCCATTAAGGATAACCTTATGCAAGCTGCGGGAAAATGAAAGCCAAATGATTCTTACTTTTCATCATATCATTTATGATGGGTGGAGCAATGGCATTGTTTTAACGGAGTTCCTGGAGGTGTACAACCGCTTAATGAAGGGAGAGGAACCCGAACCCCTTCAAAAAATAAAATACAAAGAATTTTATAAATGGTACCAACTGTACCACCAGCAAAAGAAAAACAAACAAAATGAATTTTGGAAAAGTTACCTGGAAGGATTTGATACCAGGACGTTACTGCCCTATGAGGCCAGTCGGTTGGAAGATATTCAGCAGGTAAAAACCCATGGGATTGAGATATCCTCATCCCTTGAAGGCCATGTGTATGCCTGTGTTCAAGCGCATAATGTCACCTTCTCCATTGTTTTATACGCCGCCTGGGGGATTTTGCTGCAAAAGTACAACAATAGCAATGATGTTATTTTTGGAACCACAGTATCAGGACGGACACCCGAGGTTAAAGGGATCGATAAGATGGTGGGATTATTCATTAATACGCTGCCAATACGACTAAAGACAACCAAAGACAACTCAGTTTTAGAGGTTCTTCATTTAATTGGCAACCACCTGGAAGAAAGAAGCGATCATGAGCATAGTTCGTTAGCAGAGATCAAGAACTTGACAGGCATTGGCAAGGAGAGTAATCTCTTCGATTCGCTTATTGTTATCGATAACTATCCATTGGGTAAGATTTTAAAGCAGCGGAAAGGCGATCAGACTCAACTGGCCCGGGACACCTGTACTGATCTGGCGATTCATTCCTATGAGATGTTTGAGATGACAAATTTTGATTTAACGCTGCAAATCCTGCTGCTGGAGCCGGATACGGGAATGAATACAGGTGCGGATGGTATGAAAATCGATTTCCATTACAATGGGGATTTGTTTGAATTTGAGACCATCAAACGGCTGGCCGGTCACTACCGGAATATCCTGGAAGGGATAACTGCCGATCCTGACAAGAAATTAGCGGATATCCAAATGTTATCTGAAGAGGAGACGAAGCAGATACTTTTTGAGTATAATCATCCATCCATTGAATACCAGGTGGATAAAATCATTCATGGTGTTATTGAAGATCAGGCAGTCAGGACTCCGTACAACCGTGCGGTTCAATTTGGGGATCAATGGTTATCTTACAGTGAACTTAATGAACGGGCCAATCAATTGGCCTACATGTTAGGGGAATATGGTGTGTTCGAAGGTTCACGGGCAGCCATGATGTTTCCCCGTTCCATTGAGATGGTGGTTGCTGTGCTGGGTATATTGAAAGCCGGGGCAGTCTGTATTCCCCTGGACGTCGGTCATCCGGACGAACGGAATCGTTTCATTATAGAGGACAGCGAAGCCAGGTTCTTTTTGAAGCACCGGGAGGTTGCATTTGCAGGGGGTAGTGATAATAATGCAAACCTATCTGAAATCCGTTATTATGTTGAAGAACTAAAGAATTATCCCACCGGGAATCCATGTCGGCCCGTTCAACCCGCGGATTTATCCTATATTATCTATACCTCGGGTTCTACGGGAAGCCCCAAAGGTGCATTATTGCATCATTCTGGCGTAGTAAACCATACCTATACCAAAATCGATGTATTAGGCATTACTGAGAAGGATACAGTGGCCAATAACTTCAGTATCAATGTCATTGCTTCGGTGTGGCAGATTCTTTCTCCTTTATTTACCGGTGCCAGACTGGTTGTTTATTCGGAGGAGATCGAATGGGACCCTTATGGTCAATTCCAACATGTGGCAGCTGACGGTGTGACGGTTATCGAAGTCATCCCTTCGGTGTTAAAAGCATATTTATTTATGTTGGAAGAAGGCAAAGAAAAAATCAGCCTGGAGGGTTTGAGCAAAATCGCGCTGACGTCTGAAGAGACCAAGCCTTTTGTGGTGAATAAATTTTATAAGGCCTATCCGTCGGGAATCCAACTGGTGGACTGTTACGGCATGACTGAATGCTGCGACGATGTGCTGCACTACACCATCCCGGCGGATACCGATACGAAAAAAGTTCCCATCGGCATCCCGTCATTAAACACCAGGGTATTGGTGTTGAATCATCATGGTCAACTGCAGCCCGTGGGGGTGGGGGGAGAAATATGTGTCATTGGTGCCGGTGTAGGGTACGGGTATTGGAACCGCCCGGAATTGACGGAAGAAAAGTTTGTTTCCTATCCTTTGCATCCCGATGTCCGGATGTATCGTACCGGTGACCTGGGCCGGTGGTTAGCGGACGGGAAGGTGGAATACCTGGGACGGATCGATCACCAGGTAAAAATCCGTGGAAACCGGGTAGAACTAAGGGAAATCGAAAACCATGTGCTGCGTTATCTTGCCGTTAAAGAAACGGCTGTGTTGGCAAAGGAAGATAAAGAGGGTGAAAAAAACCTCTATGCTTTCCTGGTGTCGGATGAAGCGATCACGGTCTCTGAAATTCGCCGCTATTTGTCAAAAACACTGCCGGGTTACATGATACCGGCTCATTTTGTACGGATGGAAAAATTACCGCTGACCCCCAACGGGAAAATCGACCGGAAGGTGCTGGCAAAAATGGAGGTGGAAACCGGTATTGCCACCGGAGCAGACTATCAACCGCCGCGAAATCAATTTGAAAAAAAGATCAAAGAAATATGGAGCCATCTGTTGGCTAAAGAAAAAATAGGCATAAAGGATAATTTCTTCGACCTGGGCGGTCATTCCTTGCTGCTGATAAAGTTGAAGAGCAAGCTGGAAAAAACCTTTAACCGGGAGATATCCATCATCGAATTATTTAATTATCCCACCATTGATCGGCAGGCGCAATACTTTGAAGATCGGTTTAAAATAAAAGCCCAGGAGAAAGCGGAAGAAAAACCCGGGGAAATTGCGGCGGAGGATGCAGGAAAGCAACCTGCGAAGGATCGTGATATTGCTGTTATTGGAATGGTTCTTCGTATTCCCGGTGCGAAAAATATCGATGAGTTCTGGGAGAATATAATCACCGGAACCGAATCTATTTCATTTTTTAACGAGGACGAACTGGAAAGTTCCGAAGGGTACCGGGTGATCCAGGGGCATTCGCAGCTTATTCCGGCGGGGGGAGTACTGGGAGATATCGATTTATTTGATGGGGATTTTTTTGGTTTCCATCCCCGGGAAGCGGAGCTCATCGACCCGCAGCAGCGGTTGTTTCTTGAATATGCGTGGATGGCGCTTGAGAACAGCGGCTATGTGGGGGAAACCTATCCGGGCTTGATTGGGGTATATGCCGGGGTCGGTTGGAACACTTATTTATTGAATAATGTGTTGAAAAATCCTGGTGTGATCAATGCCCTGGGTGAGTTCCAGACCATGATTGGAAATGATAAAGATTTTTTAGCCACCCATATATCTTATAAACTCAATTTAAAGGGCCCCAGTTTAACTGTACAGACTGCTTGTTCCACTTCATTGGCTGCGGTTCACCTGGCAAAACAAGGATTATTAAACGGCGAGTGTGATATGGCTTTAGCCGGTGGTGTCGCTGTCAAGGTACCGGAACGAACCGGGTATTTCTATACGGAAGGCGGTCATTTATCCCCGGATGGTCACTGCCGGGCTTTTGATGCAGAGGCAAAAGGGACCGTATTTGGAAACGGTCTTGGAATCGTGGTTTTAAAACGGTTGAAAGAGGCCATTCATGATAACAATCAAATCTATGCCGTAATTAAAGGCTCTGCCATCAATAACGATGGGTCGTTAAAAGTGGGCTATACCAGTCCCGGTGAAAAAGGGCAGTGCGATGTGATTTTAAAGGCCTTGAAAGAAGCCGGTGCAGACCCCCATACCATCGGTTACGTGGAAACCCATGGCACCGGGACGGTTCTTGGTGACCCCGTGGAAATTTCTGCCCTGACCCGGGCATTTCGTACATTTTTTAATGGCACGGAAGGCAGCGGGATCGAACGTGAGAAAAACCAATACTGTGCCATCGGGTCGGTTAAAGCAAATATCGGTCACCTGGATGTGGCTGCCGGTGTCATTGGGTTTATTAAAGCGGTGTTATGTCTTAAACATAAACAAATTCCCCCCAGTATCCACGTGGCACAGCCCAATCCTTTGATTGATTTTGCTAATAGTCCGTTTTATGTGAACCATATGTTGAGGGATTGGTCTGTCAGTGAAACAGGCACACACCGCCGGGCATCCGTCAGTTCACTGGGCATTGGCGGTACCAATGCACACGTAGTCCTGGAAGAATGGCCGCAGGTCAGACGGACAGACGGTCAGAAGCCTCAATTGATTCTTCTCTCCGCTAAAACTGCATCTGCCCTGGATAAAATGACACAAAACCTGGCAAATTATATGAAACAAAATACTGGTAATCCCGGCAATCTTGCGAATCCCGGTCAAAATCCTGGTCTAACCCTGGCTGATGCCGCATACACACTGCAAGTGGGGAGGGCGTGCTTTCAACACCGGAAAGTGCTTGTATGTTCGAAGGTGAATGAAGCCATCGATGCGTTGGCGGCAAGTGAAAAAATTGAACCCGTTTCCTCGACAATAAGTAACCGGCCGATTATATTTATGTTTCCCGGGCAGGGATCCCAGTATGTCAATATGGGCCGTGAGCTTTACGAAAGCGAAGCGGTGTTCCGTGAGGAAATGGACCACTGTTTCGAAATTTTAACCCCCATGCTGGGGGTCCCAATTAAAGAGATTCTTTATCCACCTGGAACCAGCAACCTGCACCTGTCACCTGATATCGACCAAACGGAAATCGCCCAGCCGGTTTTGTTTGCTTTTGAATATGCCCTGGCAAGGATGTTAATGAAATGGGGGATTAAGCCGTATGCCATGATCGGTCACAGCATCGGTGAATATACAGCCGCCTGTTTGTCAGGTGTATTCAGCCTGGAGTATGCATTAAAGTTGGTAGCTGCAAGGGGTCATTTGATGCAAAAAATGCGCCCGGGAACCATGTTAAGTGTCCCGGCAGCGGAAAAGGAACTCATCCCCTTATTAAAGGAAAATACCACTGACGAACTGTCGTTGGCTGCAGTGAATGCTCGGTCTCTTTGTGTGGTTTCCGGTCCTCACCATGCGATTGACCGGTTTGAAAAGACATTAAAAACAAAGGGGTATGATTGCTCTCATCTTCATACCTCTCATGCCTTCCATTCTCCCATGATGGACCCCATATTAAACGAATTCGAAGAGATCGTCAAACAGGTTCCCTGCGGTCAGCCGGGGATACCCTACATATCCAATGTAACCGGTGATTGGGTAAGAAAGGAGGTGGTATCTCCGGAATATTGGAGCCAACATTTGCGAAAGACCGTGCGGTTTGCAGACGGAATCGACCGATTGCTGGAACTGGAATCATCGGTTTTTATTGAAATTGGCCCCGGAAAAGTACTGGGCACGTTTGTGCGGCAGCATTCGCCTGGGGCCAGAACAGGTGAACCATGGGTGATAAACCTGGTTAGACATCCCAAAAAGCAGGTATCGGATTCCCGGTATCTGCTGGAGGGTATTGGCCGGTTGTGGCTTTACGGCGTGGAAATCAACTGGAATGAATTTCATGCGGAAGAGGAAAACTACCGTATCCCATTACCCACATACCCATTTGAGAGGAAGCGGTATTGGCTTCAATCTCTGCAACCGGGAATGGATGAAAATAGAACCCCGGTGTTAAGTCATACAGGTCAAGATGTTGGGGGGGTAAAGAAAAACCTGGAGGATTGGTTTTATATTCCTTCCTGGAAGCAAACCATGCCCTCTTTTGGAACCAAATTAGAAAAAAAAGTGAATCAACGAAAATGTTGGCTGTTTTTCCTTGATGAATCCGGACCAGGGCTGGATTTGCCTGCCCCCTTGATTCACCGGCTGCTGGAGAATAAGCAGGATGTTATCATCGTAAAAGCCGGGGAAAGATTTGAAAAGGTCAGTGAAGGTGTTTATGTGATGAATCCCGGTGGTTATGACGATTATGCTGCTTTGTTGGAAGACCTTCAAGAATGTGATAAAATCCCTGGTACGATTGTTCATTTATGGCTGATAGACGAATCTGTCCCTGCCGATTACCTGGAGCGGGGTGTGTACAGTCTGCTTTACCTGGTAAAGGCCCTGGGAAGGCAATCGCTGTTCAACAATATGGAACTCTGGGTGGTGTCGAATCACCTACACAAAATTGAGAAAGGGGATATTTGCAGCCCGGAAAAAGCGACCATTCTGGGTCCTTGCAAAGTTATTTCCCAGGAATATCCCCATATCATCTGTCGCAGCCTGGATATAGATATCGATCAAAATATTGTAGAGAACCTGTTTTCGGAACTGGATGCTTCACCGCCGGATCGCGTCATCGCTTATCGGGCAGATAATCGGTGGGTTCAAACGTTTGAGCCGATAAAATTGGCAGGTAATTTTGAATTCTACTATAAATTAAGGGAGAATGGCGTTTACTTTATTACCGGCGGCCTGGGAAAAATTGGTCTTATATTGGCCGAATATTTGGCACACTCTGTACAGGCCAAACTCCTCCTCACGGGGCGGTCGAATTTCCCGGCAAGGGAGAAATGGGAATATTATGCCCAAACCAACAAAGATGCGGTAAGCGATAAAATCATGAGAATAAGGAATCTTGAGGAAATGGGAGCAGAAGTACTGGTGGTGCAGGCGGATGTTTCCGATAAAGAGCAGATGAGAACCGCTGTTAAGCTGGCCGAAGACAGGTTTGGAACTATTCACGGGGTAATCCATGCCGCAGGTGTAATGGATGAAAGCTATTTTAAGCTTATCTCGGATTTAAGCAGGGAAGATTGTGAAGCCCATTTCAAGCCCAAAATACAGGGTGTGTGTGTGTTAGATGAAATATTTAAAGATAAAAACCCGGATTTTTGTATTTTAACATCTTCTTTGTCGTCGATTTTAGGTGGCCTCAGCCTGTATGCGTACAGTGCGGCCAATAGTTTTATGGACACATATGCCCTGAAACAAATGCAGATGTTTCAGAAAAATTGGAGCAGTATGAACTGGGATGAATGGGAACAGGATGTCAACCCTGCCGAAGATGTGAAAACGCCGGGACAGGGCAGCAAAATTATCGGGTCAACCATAACCCGGGAAGAAGGAAAAGAGGTTTTTAAACGGGCATTGGTTTTAAATAGAATACCCCAAATCATTATTTCCTGTCGAGACCTGCAGTGTCGGTTGCAGCAGTGGGTGTATACCGGGTCTGAAATGGGGAAAGGCACGGTGGAACAAGAAAAGGAAAGAGGGGAGGGACATTCGCTTCATAAGAGGCCCCAATTGCAGAGCATCTTTGAAGCTCCGGGAAGCGAAGCTGAAAAAATCGTTGAAGAAATCTGGGAAGGACTATTGGGTATAGAGTCAATCGGTGTGCATGATGATTTTTTTGAATTGGGTGGGCATTCGCTGCTGGCGACTAAATTGGTATCGCGGCTGCGGGAAATTTTCAGGATCGATTTCCCGTTGGACCTTTTCTTTGATAGGTCCACCATACGGGGGGTGGTGGAGCACATCGCTCATTCGTTGGGCGACAGTGGGATCGTTGAAGAGATAGCCAAAACGTACCGGGAAGTCGAATTACTGACCGGTACCGATATATAGTTAAATCAAAGAAAAAGAAACCGGGAGGTAATGGCAATATGTTGGAAAAAAATGGGAAATCAATCCGGTTAACCGCCGACATGTTAATGGAAGATGCATGCAGGCTCGCTCGTTTGCATGAATGGGGAGAAGAAGGTTTTCGTGTGCCATTGGGGCAATTAATCGCGTATTTTAGGGAAAAATACGGTGCCGATAAAAAGATGAATTTACGTTTTCAAAATGCCATACGAGCGCTCCTGGTGAACCGGCTTTTTATCCGGGATAATTTTGAGAGTCACCCGGAGATCCTCCGTGTTCCTCTTCATCGACCCTTATTCATCGTGGGATTATCCAGGACCGGCTCGACGTTACTTCATCGCGCAATAGCCCGGGATTTATCTTGCCGCGTATTATTATATTGGGAGGCGCTCCATCCCTTCATCGGTAGGAATGTGGGTTTGAATCATGAAGAGAAAAGTAAAAAATTGGCTGAATTAAAAATAAAGGAAATGTACCTGCGAATGCCGGATTACTTTCATATTCATGAGATAAAGGCCACAGCGCCGGAAGAATGCAACGTACTCATGCGTCATACGTTTTGTTCCATGTCCTTTGCCAGTGAATGGCACCTTCCCCGATATGCGCAGTGGCTGGTGAACCAGGATACCACCGGGAGTTACCGGTATTATCGGAAATTATTACAACTCCTTTTATGGCACAAGCCAGGGAATTTCCCGGTACTCAAATGTCCTTCCCATCTACTTAACCTGGATGCAATCTTGAACGTATTCCCGGATGCCAATTTTGTTTGGCTGCATCGGGACCCCATTTCAGCCATTCCTTCTTATTTGAATCTATTGTCGGTGTTTTGGGGGAATGGACTTAGTAAAAGTTTTGTTGACTTCATTTGTCATTATTCGATTCGATCGCTGGAGATGGGAATGAGAGTGGAGAAAAAGATCGGCCCCGGGCAATTTTTAAATGTGGGTTATAATGAATTGGTCAACGATCCTATTGCAGTGATCCTTAGTATTTATAACTATTTTAAGTATTCGCTGGCTCCCGGCGTGGAGACCGATCTTCGCAAGTGGTTGAAGGAAAACCCCCGGCATAAACACGGTGTCCACACCTATGGTTTAGAGAAATTCGGCTTAACCCATGCAGATATCAAGAACCGTTTTTCTCGTTACTATGATGAATATGGGCATTTTTTATGAATTATAAACAAACCCTAATCGAAGAATCGTTGAAAAAAAAAGGCATTCACATTTCCAGGGGGGAGGTATTGACGCGGAGAAACGACCCCGGGCCGTTTAAATTATCTTTTGCTCAGCGCCGTATATGGTTTTTGCAGTGGTTTGATCCCCAGGGTGCGGCATACAATGATCCCACGGCGCTGCGCATCAAAGGCCCGTTAAATATTCCCGTATTGGAACGAACGCTTAACGAAATCGTACGGAGACACCAGGTATTGCGCATGAACTTTCCGGCTCGGAATGGGGTGCCGGCTCAAGTGCTAAGTAAAACAGAACGTATAACGATAGCGGTAACCACGCTGCAGAGAGAACCTGGAAAACTAGTGGACCACCAGATCGGTGAATTTGTAAACCGGTTCTCCCAACAACCCTTTGATCTGGCGAAAGATTTGCTGGTACGGGCGGCATTATTAAGAATAGACGTTGATGATTATGCTTTTGTGGTGAATATCCATCATATTGTGATGGATGGATGGTCCAAAGGCATCATGCTCCGCGAGCTGATGGGCCTTTACCAGGCCTTTAGCCAGGGAAAACCTTTGCCTTTTAACGAACTGTTGCTTCAATATACGGATTATGTGCATTGGCTTCATGAACGGATGCAGGGTAATGTGTATGAAGCGCAGGCGGCTTATTGGAAGAAGCGATTGGCTGGTGCGCCGCCGGTATTGCAATTACCCCTTGATCATCCGCGGCCGGGCGTTCCCACGGGTAAAGGATCGCTGGAGCCTTTTTCTTTTTGGGGGCGCCAATTCTCGGAGCTTAATGCTCTTGCCAGGCGTGAAGGTGCCACCCTTTTCATGGTATTGTTGACTGCTTACAATACCCTCCTTTTTCGGTATTCAGGGCAGGAAGATATTCTCATCGGCACGCCGATTGCCGGTCGTTCCCGGGTAGAGCTGGAAAATCTCATCGGTCTATTTGTCAACACCCTGGTGATACGAACTGATCTTTCCCGGGAACCCACATTTAAGACCCTGCTTCGCCGGGTACGAGCCGCGGCATTGGAAGCCTATTCCCACCAGGACATGCCATTTGAAAAATTGGTGGAGGAATTGAACCCCCGGCGAAATTTGAGTGTCACCCCTTTATTCCAGGTCATGTTCCAACTGCAAAACGCCCCCATGCCGCCAGCCAAAATTTCCGGTTTGACCATTACCCCCATCCAGATCGATACAGGATTTTCACAGGTAGACCTGTCCTTAACCCTGTGGGAAGAAGAAGGAACGATGAAAGGAACGTTCGAGTACAACACCGACTTATTCGAGTCCCACACGATAAAACGAATGATCGGCCATTTCCAGGCATTATTGAATGGGATCATCGCCAATGTGGATCAACAAATTTCCCAATTGCCCATGCTGACGGAAAAGGAAATGCACCAATTATTGGTGGAATGGAATGACACCGATACCGATTATCCCAAAGGTTCATGCATATATGAATTGTTTCAATCCTGTGCAGAGAAGTATCCTGGTGAAGACGCTGTTATTTTTGGCCATCAGCGGTTGATCTACAGCCAGCTTAATCAAAACGCTAACCGGTTGGCCCATTTGCTGCAACGGATAGGAGTGGGTTCAGAAACCCTGGTGGGTATTTGCATGGAAAATTCGTTGACGTTGATTACTGGAGTTATTGGTATACTCAAAGCAGGTGGTGCGTATATCCCCATGGACCCGGCATACCCTGACGGGCGATTAATGGCCATATTGAAGGATGCTCAGCCCCCGGTATTGATCACCCAAACATCTCATTTAAATCGCTTTAACGGTTATAATGGCAAAATCATTTGCCTGGATGCGGAAAGAGATGTAACCGCAGAAGAAAGCACCGGCAATTGCATAAATGACTGCAAACCGGAAAATGCTGCGTGCATCATTTATACCTCCGGTTCCACCGGTGAACCCAAAGGTATTTTAATTAATAACAAGAATATCGTCAACCTGGTATACTCGTTTATTCTGTCGTACGAACCCGGACCCGGTGATCACATCCTGCCTCTCACCTCCATTGCTTCCGCCAGTTTTGTGGGAGAAATATTACCTATTCTAAGCTCAGGTGGTGCCGTTGTCCTGGCCGATAAGGTTCATTTCCTGGATATGAAGAAGTTGATGGTATTACTCTTCGATTATCACATAACCATACTCAGTACGGTTCCCTCCATGATTGCCCGTTTGAATGGGAATTCAATTGAATGGAAGCCCGGGAAACTCCGTTTGCTGCTGAGTGGGGGGGAAGCGCTTTCTGTCGCTGATATCGATCATTTGCAAGACTCCGTGACTATTGTCAATGGGTATGGATTAACCGAAGCCACCATCTGTTCAACTTATATGATTGTAAACCAGGGTAAACCAGATTTTTCAAGAAACCCGATTATTTCTGTGGGGAAGCCCATTAACAATACGCAGATTTATATCCTGGACAAGCAGCAGAATTTAGTGCCCATTGGTGTTCCCGGTGAAATATATATCAGCAGTGACGGTTTAGCCAGGGGGTATTTGAACAACCCGGAGTTGACAGATTCCAAATTCCAAATTACAGGCGAAACTGAAGCGGGTGAAGTTAAACTTCAAAATGACACCCTTAATAAAAAGTTTTGCGGGGGTCCAGGAGGCGGTTTTTCAAAAGAGCCCCCTGGTCGCCGAAGGCAAAAGATATACAAAACTGGTGATTTGGGGTGTTGGTTGCCGGATGGTACAATCAAATTTTTAGGACGGCTTGATACCCAGGTCCAGGTTCATGGGTACCGGATCGAATTATCAGAGATTGAGACTAACCTGGGGCTGCATCCGGGTATCCAGGATGTGGTGGTAATCGATCGGGACGTTGTTCCTGGTGACAAGCGCCTGGTGGCCTATTTAGTGACGAAAAGCGAAAATGGCAAGAGACGCATAAAACCCACCAGTAATCAATTGCGGGATTGGCTTGCTATGAGAATCCCCGAATACATGATCCCGGCGGTATTTGAAATAGTGGAGGCGATACCTTTAACTGCCAACGGCAAAGTGGATATTGATGCCTTACCTGCGCCTACCTGGAACCGGCCTGAATTGGATGTCGATTTCAAAGCCCCTCAAACCGAAATTGAGAAAACAATCGCAGCGGTCTGGCAGGAGTTTCTCCGATTGGGGAAAGTCGGCATTAACGATAATTTCTTCGACCTGGGGGGGCACTCGCTGTTATTGACACAGGTGCACAGCCGGTTAAGCGAAATGTATAAAAACAGGAAAGATTTGACCATTGTTGATATGTTTCGATATCCTACCATTCATTCCCTGGCAAAATATATAGGTGAAGATGAAAAAAAGCAGCCTGCGGATATGTATCAAAAAATACAAGCAAGAGCCAATAAGCAACGCCGGGCGTTTAATGCTCAACGAAGAAGGCAAATCGGAGGGTAAGGCCGTTGTGAAAGGTTTCATGAAAAAAGTGGAAACAAAAAAGGGTAATGTCAAATAAAGTATGAAAAAAAGGCGGCTAAATGAAGAAAGTAGAAAGCGTTCTTAATGGTTCCCTGGGATGGGGAAAAACCAGAACCCTTGCCACATTCCCACAGATCCTTTTTTGTCTGCTTTCTCTTATTCTGCCTAAGATATTTACCATACAAGGGGGGGAGGGAGGCGCAAGCGCCTCCCATCCCCGTGTAGAGGCGCTTCCCAAGCGTCTTATTCGTAGTTATTTGACATTACACAAAAAAGAAAAAGGAGGAAAGATGTTTTTAAGATGGTTTTGGATTTTTATTTCCGTGTTGTTTTTAAGTGTGCTTTTAATATCCTCTTCCGGGGAGGAACCGCCGGGTATGGTTTTGGTCAAAGGCGGTGAATTCCGGATGGGAGCGGTACAGAAAATTAGTGATGAAGAGCCAGTCCGCCCCACCAGCGTAAGAAGTTATTATATCGAGGAAGAGCCGGTACACCCGGTCACCTTAAACAGTTTTTATATTGGGCAGTATGAAGTAACCCAGGCAGAATGGAAAGCGGTGATGGGAAATAACCCGTCATTGTATAAGGGAGATAATCTCCCGGTGGAACGAGTCACCTGGTATGATGCGGTTGAATACTGTAATAAAAGAAGTAAGAAAGAGGGTCTGACTCCCTGTTATTCGGGAAAAGGTGATGACATCGCCTGTGATTTCAATGCGGATGGTTACCGGCTGCCCACGGAAGCGGAATGGGAGTATGCCTGCAGGGGAGGGCTGAAGTCTCGCAATTATACCTACAGCGGGAGTAATAATATCGAGGAAGTTGCATGGTACGGATTGAACTCCGATGCCAAAACCCAGCCGGTGGGACAGAAGAAACCCAATGAACTGGGAATTTACGATATGAGTGGTAATGCCTGGGAGTGGTGCTGGGACTGGTTTGACGTGAATTACTACAGGACCAGTCCCCGGGACAATCCCAGGGGGCCTGCCACTGGCAAAACTCGAATCTATCGCGGCGGTGGGGCTGGCGGTCACTATTTCTGGATGACCACTACCGGCCGCTACACCTACCCCCCGTCCTATCACCACTGGTTTATCGGCTTCCGGCTGGTAAAAAACGTTTCCGGCCCCCCACCTCCGGGCATGATCCTGGTTCAAGGCGGTACATTCAATATGGGAAACAACGAAAGAGGCGCGGGTGAGAAGCCGGCCCACCAGGTAATGGTACGGAGTTTTTATATGGGTAAATTCGAGGTCACCCAGGAAGAATGGATGGCAGTCATGGGGAATAATCCCGCTCGGTACAAGTGTGTCAGCAATCCGATTCATTTTGTCTCCTGGTATGATGCAGTGGAATATTGTAATAAAAGAAGTCAAAAGGAAGGCCTGACCCCCTGTTATACGGGAAAAGGCGATGATATCACCTGTGATTTTAATGCAGATGGTTACCGGCTGCCCACGGAATCGGAATGGGAGTATGCTTGCCGGGGGGGGATGTTTTCCCGTAACTACAAATACAGTGGAAGTAGTAATATTGACGAAGTGGCCTGGTATCCGGAAAATTCAAACTTTACCGTCCACTTCGTCGGCCAAAAAAAACCCAATGAACTGGGGATTTACGATATGAGCGGTAATGTGTGGGAATGGTGTTGGGACTGGTATGACGTTACTTATTATAAAAATAGCCCGGTTAAAAACCCAACCGGGCCCTCTTCCGGGCACCATCGCGTGATGCGCGGCGGCTCTTATTTTCCATATCCCACTGACGACCATCATTGGTGTTCCTTTCGATTTTACGAGGAACCCTATCGAAATTTCAACACCATCGGTTTTAGAGTGGTGAGAACCGTTAAATAATTGTTAATTGTTAATTTTCACAATTAAAAAGGAGGAAAAATGGCATTAAAACCAGTATGGATTGTGATATCTATGTGGTGTTTGAGTTTCATTTTAACATCTTCTCCCGCTGAAACCGGGGTCCCCGAGAATATGGTTTTGGTCAAAGGCGGAGAATTCCTGATGGGAAGTAATGAGATAACCAGTGATACAGAACCGGTACACCGTGTAACCTTAAGTAGTTTTTATATTGGAACATTTGAAGTAACCCAGGCAGAATGGAAAGCTGTCATGGGAAATAACCCCTCATTGTTTAAAGGAGACAATCTCCCGGTGGAAAATGTTGATTGGTACGAGGCGGTTGAATTTTGCAATAAAAAGAGCAAAATGGATGGTCTGACTCCCTGTTACCAGGGGAGCGGCGATAATATCGGTTGTAATTTTGACGCCGATGGCTACCGGCTGCCAACAGAAGCCGAATGGGAATATGCCTGTAGGGATGCATCGCAATCCGGCTTCTATCCCTACAGCGGCAGTAATAACCCCGGGGAAGTGGCCTGGTATGAAGTTAATTCGGGATTTAAAACGCAGCCAGTGGGCAGGAAAAAATCCAATAAACTGGGTATCTACGATATGAGCGGCAATGTGAAGGAGTGGTGCTGGGACCGGTATGATAAAGATTATTACAAAACCAGTCCGGCAAACGACCCCAGGGGACCTTCCACCGGCAATCGTCATTCTTACCGCGGCGGCAGCGCTGTAGATCCTAAAATGCTGCTGCGCGCCACTCTCCGTTCCAGTACGACCCCTGGCTACAAGAACTTCGACATGGGCCTCCGCCTGGTGAAAAATGCTTCCGGCAAACTCCCTGAAGGAATGGTCCCGGTCAAAGGCGGCACCTTTAAGATGGGAAGCAGCAAAGGAAAATACGGCGAGAAGGTGGAACACCGCGTCAAGCTAAACAGTTTTTATATCGGGAAATTTGAAGTCACCCAGCAAGAATGGAAAGCCGTTATGGGAAGTAACCCGGCTTACAGAAGAGGAAGTATATGCCCGATCCATTTTATCGATTGGTATGAAGCAGTGGAATATTGCAATCAGAGAAGTCGAAAAGAAGGGTTGACACCATGTTATTCCGGAACCGGAGATAATATCACCTGTAATTTCGAGGCCGACGGTTACCGTTTGCCGACGGAAGCCGAATGGGAATATGCCTCCAGGGGAGGCTCCCAATCCCGTCACTATCGATACAGTGGAAGTAATGACCCTGACGAAGTGGCCTGGTATGCAAGAAATATTGTTGTTTTTTTTCAACCGGTAGGTCAAAAAAAACCCAATGAACTGGGAATTTACGATATGAGCGGCAATATCTGGGAATGGTGCTGGGACAGGTATGACTTTGATTATTACCGGGATAGCCCGGGAATAAATCCCAGGGGCCCCCTGTCCGGGCTTCGCCGGGTGCTTCGCGGCGGTTGTTTTGCCTATCCCGAATATTTCCTGCGCAGTACGGCCCGCTTCAGGTTCGAGCCAAATCGGAAGGGTATCAATATCGGGCTGCGGGTGGTCAGAACCGCCAAATAGAAAATCACATATTTCAAAATACAAATTACAAACAAGCCTTTTTTGGTTCCGATTTTTCTGGTTTAGGAAACGATGATGGATTTGAACCACCGTATATCAAAATTATCACCTGAACAGAGGAAAATTTTTAAGTTAAAACTGGAACAGGAGGGAATCGATATTTCCAGAATATCGAGTCCAGGAATATCTGAAAGTCAGCTCAGCCAGGGTACTTCACCTCACCCGCCCGGGAGGGAAAAATCAATATATCATCCAATAGAACCAACAGAAGAAAAAGAGTATTACCCCCTATCTGCGGCACAAAAACGAATGTATATCTTAAACCTTTTTGTGGAATACAACCTGCGCCTGGTATTCCAGGTGGACGGGAACCTGGATAGGAATCGTTTCCGGCAGGTATTCCGGCAATTGGTAAAACGACACGAGAGTTTCCGCACCTCTTTCCAATTAATGGCAGGAGAACCGGTACAGAAGATTCATGACCATGTGGTGGTTGATATGGAATATCATGATCTCAGTACCCAGGCGCAAGAAGTGAATTCAATTATTTCCCGATTTTTCCGGGGGGTTGATCTTTCGGTCCCTCCCTTGCTGCGGGTGGGATTAATCAGGTTATCCGCAGCCAGGTATATCTATTTGGTGAATATTCATCATATTATAGCCGACGGTACATCAATCGGGCTTTTAGCCAGGGAATTTGTCCCTTTATACCAGGGAAAAGAACTGTCGGCATTGAAGATTCGCTATAAAGACTATTCCCAATGGCAGAACCGGTTATTCAACACAGGTGAGTATAAGAAGAAAGAAGCCTATTGGTTGGAACTATTTTCTGGTGAGCTTCCGGTATTAAATATGCCCACCGATTATCCCCGTCCCCCCATGCAAAGTTTTGAAGGGCGCAGGGTTTGTTTTTCCATTGCCGGGGAAACATTCCGGTCCTTAAAATCCCTGGCCGCAAAGCAAAAGGTCAGTATATATATGTTATTGATGGCTGTTTACAATGCCCTGCTGTTTCGATATACCGGGCAGGAAGATATTGTTATCGGGACAATAGCCGCGGGACGACAGCAGCGGGAGTTGGAATCCCTTTTTGGTGTTTTTATCAATGCACTGACCATCAGGAACTACCCGGAGAAATCCAAAACCTTTAAAGGGTTTTTAGGGGAAATAAAGCAGAATACCCTCGATGCCTATGAAAACCAGTTATACCCTTTTGGCGACCTATTGGACCAGGTGGTGAAAAACAAGGATCTGAGCCGGAATCCATTATTTGATGTGATGTTCATTTTTCAAAATGTAGATATGAGGACTCGTTGGGAAATGAAGGACCTTGGATTTGTTTTATCCAGGTATGAGTATTCCTCCAGCCACTATGCCCAGCAGGACATTACGTTATGGGCCGCGATGGAGGGAGATCAAATCCGGATGGACCTGGATTACTGTAAGGTGTTATTTAAACCCGAAACCATGGAATGTTTTACCCGGCATTTTTTGACCTTCTTAACAGGCGCAGTGGCAAACCCGGACCTGGAATTGGCCGGAATAGAGATGATTAACCCGGAAGAGAGACATCGGTTGTTGGTAGAATTTAATAATACCAGCATACCTTTCCCGGAAGGGAAGTCAATCCGGGAATTATTTGCAGACCAGGTAGAAAAAAAGCCGCACCATATTTCCCTCATCAGCAGTGAACCATGGGAAGTATCCCTTACTTATCGGGAATTAGACCGAAGAGCCGATCAACTGGCATGTTTATTGAGGAAAAAAGGCACTCAAGCCGATACCATCGTAGGAATCATGATGGAACGTTCCATAGAGATGGTCATCGGGGTTACAGCGGTTTTAAAAGCGGGAGGCGCTTACCTGCCCCTGGACACGGCATATCCCGGCGAACGCATCCGTTACATGCTCTCTGACAGTGGTTCCCGGTTACTGCTGACCACCCGGCAGGTATTGACAGAGAGTGAGAAAATAGGAAAGTGGGAAGGTGAGACCGTATTTATGGAAGCCGATGCAGGGAACACGGGCGCAGCGGCTTCTTTCCCACCCCCAACGCCCTGGCGGGAGAACTCACTGGTCTATGTGATCTACACCTCCGGTTCCACCGGCAAACCCAAAGGGGTGATGGTTCAACAAGGTAATTTTGTCAATGCAACTTTTGGGTGGCGGAAAGAATATAAACTACGATACATGGAAGTCAATTTACTGCAAATAGCCAGCTTTTCTTTTGATGTTTTTGCCGGTGATTTTGCCAGGGCATTATTTAACGGTGGTAAACTGGTCATCTGCCCGGAAGAAACACGGGTAGACCCGCCCTCATTGTATTCCCTCATCAGGAAACAACGAATCACGTTGTTTGAATCTACCCCTTCATTGGTGATACCCTTTATGGAGTATGTCTATGAAAATCGATTGGCAATTGATAACCTGAAATTACTTATCATTGGATCAGATATTTGCCGTACAGCGGATTTTAAACGGTTGATTTCACGTTTCGGCAGTCAAATGCGAATTATCAATAGTTATGGTGTGACAGAAGCCGCCGTTGATTCCAGTTATTACGAGGAAACTCTTGAACATATTCCCCCTGTGGGCAGTGTCCCCATTGGTAAACCCATGCCCAATATGACATTTTTTGTATTGGATTACGGGAAGAAATTACAACCCATTGGAATTCCAGGAGAATTATGTATTGGAGGAGCCGGTGTTACCAGGGGGTATCTAAGCAACCCGGAGTTAACCAATAAAAAGTTTTTGCGGGGGGGTCCAGGGGGGGCAGTTTTTTCAAAAAGCGCCCCCCCTGGCCGCCGGAGGCAAAAACTCTACAAAACCGGTGACCTGGCGCGGTGGTTGGCAGACGGGAATGTCGAAATCCTGGGGCGAATTGATCATCAAGTAAAGATCAGGGGATTTCGAATCGAATTGGTAGAACTGGAGAGTCAATTACTAAAATACCCTGGAATTAAAGAAGCGGTAGTGACAGCCAGGAAAAATAATGTCGAAAATATATCCCTTTGTGCTTACTACGTCGCCAACCGGGAAGGGACATTCGAGATACCCACTAATGACCGATTAAGAGAATATCTATTCCAATCATTACCGGATTATATGATTCCCTCTTATTATGTCAATTTGGATAAAATTCCGCTCACACCCAACGGAAAAATCGATCGAACAGCATTACCGGAACCCGAACCTGGAGTTGTCAGTGAACAATATGTACCACCCACAAATAACATTCAAAAACATTTGGTAAACGTGTGGCAAGAAGTACTGGGAGTTGAATCCATAGGCATAAATGACAATTTCTTTAAAATAGGCGGCGATTCCATAAAAGCAATACAGGTATCCACCAGGTTGAAAAAATATGGACTGGATTTAAAAGTTAATGATTTATTCTTACACCCCGTAATAAAAGAAGCAGAAAAATGTATAAAGGAAACAGGAGACGAACAAAAAACCCCTCAATCCCCGGGACAGGAAAAAAAAGAATTAACACCCCGGGACATGGACCTGGAATCTAGAATTCCTAAAGAAGACCTGGCACGAATCAACAATTATATAACCAGCTCCATCGATGAAAACCCGGAAATTCAACTTATATACCCATTAAGCCCAATGCAAAACGGTATGTTGTATCACTGGTTAAGAAATGAAAAATCCGATTCTTACTTTAGCCAGGGGGTATTTACTATAGAGGGAGAGATAGAAAAATCCACATTAGAGGATACGTTTAATCAACTCATCGAAAGATATGATATTTTGAGGACTATTTTTGTTTATGAAGACCTGGAAGAACCCCTGCAAGTGGTCCTAAACAATAGAAAAGCCCGGGTATATGACGAAGATATTACCCATTTGAGTGAAAACCAGGGAAATTTATATCTCGAGGAATTCAAGAGGAAAGATAAACAAAGAGGATTTGATCTCACCAGGGATATCCTGATGAGACTCTCCTTATTTAAAACAGGATTCAAGGATTATTGTCTTGTATGGAGTTTTCATCATATATTGATGGATGGGTGGTGTCTTGGAATTATATTCAAAGATTTTATTGAAATCTACCATTCATTAAAGCAAGGGAAAAGGGTAGAATTGCCGGCAGTAATACCCTATATCAACTATATTAGATGGTTGGAGAAGCAAGAAAAGACAGCAGGTTTAAAATATTGGCAGCAATACCTGGAAGGATATGAAGAGCCGGTGGGTTTACCAAAACTCGGTAATTTGAAGAGAAATGATGACTATAAACTGGAAGAATACGATTTGATTATCGATGAAAAACGAGTCTCTGCATTAAATAGCATTGCCCGGCAGGAAGGAGTGACCGTAAATACAGTATTTCAGACATTATGGAGTGTACTGCTGCAAAGGTATAATAACACCGATGAAGTGGTCTTTGGAGTGGTAGTATCGGGTCGGCCCCCGGAAATCCAGGGGATTGAGCAAATGGTGGGTCTTTTTATCAATACCATCCCGATACGAATAAAGAGTCGGCCGGACCGGGAATTTTCTCAATTATTACGAATGGTCCAGCAAAAGGGTGCATTATCCAGGCCTTATGAATATTTGCCCTTAGCAGAAATCCAATCCAAATCACAATTAAAGGTCAATTTAATCGATCATATCATGGTTTTTGAAAATTACCCCATTCAAGAAGAAATAAAAAATGCCGGAATAGAGCCGGAATACGATTTCAGGGCAGTCAATGTCCGGATACATGAACAAACCAATTATAATTTTAATATAGTTATATTCCCCGGTCAATACTTTCTGGTCAAATTTAGTTATAATGGCCTGGTGTATGAAGGTAACCTGATAAAGCGAGTGGGACTGCATCTGGAGGAAATGATAAAGCAAGTTATCGAGAATCCCAGCAAAACCATAAAAGAAATAGGAATAATAACAGGAGTGGAGAAGCAGCAGATATTATATGACTTTAATCAAACAGCAGTAAAGTATCCAAAGGAAAAAACCATCCATGAATTATTTGAAAGACAAGTGGAGAAAACCCCGGACCATACAGCCCTTACAGGGCAAATTCCAGGCAAATTCGGCGGCAGTGTTTCATTAACGTATAAAGAATTAAATAAAAAATCCAATCGACTGGCCCGGATATTACACGAAAAAGGAGTTGAATCCGACACCATTGTAGGCGTCATGGTGGAACGTTCTATCGAAATGATCGTGGGAATCCTGGCCATATTAAAAGCAGGAGGTGCTTTTTTACTCATTGACCCGGAATATCCCCGGGAACGCATCGATTATATGTTAAAGGACAGCAATGTTTCGCTTCTGCTCACCGGACTTGAATTATTGGAGGATTGTAAGGGCACAGCATGCTGTGCCCCTACAGCCTCACCTGCAGCCTGTAACCTGCCCCTGTCACTGGCCTACATCATCTACACCTCTGGTACCACTGGTAAACCCAAAGGCGTTATGATCCAACATCAATCCTTAGTAAACCTTTGTTCCTGGCATAATCGATATTTCCAGGTTAAAGAATCGGACCACGCCACCCAATATGCAAAAATCAGTTTTGATGCCTCTGTGTGGGAAATATTCCCCTATCTCATAAAAGGAGCTTCTTTAACTATTATTGATACTGACATTAAACTGGATATTGAAAAGCTGAATGAATTTTTTGAAACCCATGACATCACCATCGGTTTTTTACCCACCCAACTGTGTGAACAGTTTATGGAATTGGAGAATCGTTCGCTGCGGAAATTACTGACAGGAGGAGACCGTTTAGGGAAGTTTATTAAAAGAGATTATCAACTATATAATAATTATGGTCCCACTGAAGATACAGTAGTAAACACCTCATTCCCGGTCAACCGATATCATATCAATATACCCATTGGCCGGCCGGTGGACAACAATAGGATCTATATCTTAGATAAAAATGGTCTTTTCCCTCAGCCCATTGGCATTCCCGGGGAATTATGTATTGCCGGAGATGGTTTAGCCAGGGGATATTTAAACAACCCGGAATTAACCGCGGAAAAGTTTTTTAACTATAGGTCTTATAGTCTCTACTTTTCTAAAAAAATCTACCGAACCGGTGACCTGGCCCGGTGGCTGGCGGATGGTAATATCGAATTCCTGGGTCGAATCGATCTCCAGGTCAAGATTAGGGGGGTCCGTATTGAATTGGGAGAAATCGAAAATCAATTACTCAATCATAAAGAAATAAAAGAAGCCGTTGTCATCGATAAAAAGACCCAGGATGGAGATAAGTATCTATGCGCTTATATTGTCTCAGACCGGGAGTTAATCCCGGCAGAGCTGAAAAAATATTTATCCGGTACGATGCCGGATTATATGATACCCTCATATTTTGTCTCAATTGAAAAAGTCCCTTTAACCAGCAGTGGAAAAATCGACAGGAAGGCGCTTCCGGAACCTGGAGTAAAACCGACAGGTATCACGATTGTGCCGAGAAATAGAGTGGAAAAAAAATTGGCGGAGATATGGTCTGAGATATTGATTTCGGACGTATTTGCCACCATTGGCATTGATGATAATTTCTTTGAACGGGGTGGACATTCGTTAAAAGCCACCACATTAACGGCAAAGATACACAAAGAATTTAATGTAAAAATACCCCTGGCACAAATATTTAAAACACCCGTCATCAGGGAGTTGGCAGAAATCATTAAAAAAGCGGCAAGAAATCGATTCGCCGCCGTCGAACCGGTGGAAAAGAAAGATTTTTATCCCCTCTCTTCAGCCCAGAGGCGGTTGTACATTTTACAACAGATGGAATTGAATACCACCGTCTACAATATACCACAAGTTGTCGTACTGGAAGGCGCCATTAATAAACGTTTAAAAGATACAATAAACCGGTTAATCCGGCGGCATGAAGGTTTAAGAACTTCATTCGCCGTGGTAGACGAGGAACCGGTACAGAAGATAAACCCGGAAGTTAATTTCGGGCTTGTTGAGATAGAACATTGTTCTGTCACCGATCTCCCTGGTATTGTTACCAATTTCATTCGTCCGTTTGATTTATCTCAAGCCCCGCTCTTGCGCGTGGGATTAATTGAAACAGGAGAAAGGGAACATATTCTCATGGTGGACATTCACCACATCATTGCCGACGGTGTTTCCCATGCCCTGCTGGTAAAGGATTTTATGGCTTTGTACGGGGGTGAAGAAGGTAAGTTAGCGAAAATTCCTATCCAGTACAAGGATTACTCCCAATGGCAGCATAGTGAAAGACAAAAAGAAGCAGTAAAAAAACAGGAAACCTACTGGTTGAAGCAATTTCAAGGAGATATCCCGGTACTGGATTTACCCACCGATTATCCCAGGCCCGCGATTCAAAGTTTTGAAGGTAATACCCTGGCATTTGAAATCGGAAGTAAAGAAGCAAGAGCTTTAAAAGAGTTGACACACCCGGCCGGAGTTACGTTATTTATGGTATTGGTGAGTTTATTCGATATTTTATTGTTAAAATTGAGCGGTCATGAAAATGAGGATATTCTCGTGGGCACACCCATCTCCGGGCGAAGACATGCCGACCTGGAGCCTGTGATCGGCATGTTTGTCAATACATTGGTGTTACGGAATTCTCCACACGGACATTTGACCTTTGAAGAATTTTTAAACCAGGTAAAAGAGACCTCCATTCAAGCCTTTGAGAACCAGGACTACCTCTTTGAGGACCTGGTGGACCACCCGGGATTGGACATCAAGAGAGACCCGGGCCGCAACCCCTTATTCGATGTCGTGTTTACATTTCAAAACCTGGATATCCCCGTACTGCAGGTCCCCGGTTTAAAGCTAAAACCCTACCAGGATGAAAACATCATAAAGACAGCAAAATTCGATATCACCCTGACCGCCCAGGAAAGAGGTGAAACACTCTATTTTACCTTTGAATACTGCACCCGCCTTTTTAAACAGGAAACCATGGCAAGATTCGCCAAATATTTCCAAAATATCGTATCCTCCGTGTTAGAGAACCCCGGGAAGAAAATATCAGGAATAGAAATCATATTGGAAGAAGAAAAGGAGCAAATATTATTTGATTTTAACAATCCCTCCCCACTGTATCCAAAGGAAAAAACCATCCATGAATTATTTGAAAAACAAGTGGAGAAAACCACGGACAATATTGCCCTGGTCGGGAATGTTTCCATCACATACAACGAATTAAATCAAAGGTCCGATCAATTGGCCCATCTACTGCGAGCAAAAGGTGTAAAAGCGGATACCATCGTGTCCATCATGGTGGAGCGTTCTATCGAGATGATCGTGGGAATCCTGGCCATATTAAAAGCAGGAGGCGCTTATTTACCCATTTCCACTGATTATCCCGGAGAGCGGATTAATTATATGCTGGCCGAAAGCAAAACCAACCTACTGCTCACCACACGTACGCCGGCTGAACCAGGTGAGAAAGTGGAAAAGTGGAAAGGTGAGAAAATTTTCCTCGAAGACTTCAAGCTTCCCTATTCGTCCCATTCGTCCTATTTGTCCCATTTGTCCGGAAATCTCGCTTATATCATCTATACCTCAGGCACCACAGGAAAACCTAAAGGCGTAATGGTCCGGCATTTCAACGTAGTAAGACTGGTAAAAAACACCAATTATATCGAATTCAAAGAAGGTGATCGTATATTGCAAACCGGCGCACTGGAATTTGACGCCTCCACATTTGAAATCTGGGGAAGCTTATTGAATGGACTCGAATTATCCCTGGTCAAAAACAAAATCATACTATCACCGGGAAAACTAAAAGACACCATTGAAAGAAATAGAATCACCACCATATGGTTGACTGCTCCGTTGTTCAATCATCTGCTGGATGAAGAGATAGAAATATTCAGGGGGCTCAGGAACCTGTTGGTAGGAGGTGATGTACTTTCCCCATCTCATATTAATCGCTTAAGAAACGAATTCCCGCGGTTGAATATCATCAACGGATATGGTCCCACCGAGAACACCACCTTCTCCACCACCTTTTTGATCGATAGAGAGTATCACGAATCAATACCCATCGGTAAACCCATTGCCAATTCAACTGCCTATATTGTTGATAAATATGGTTATTTACAACCTGTAGGGATAGCCGGGGAGTTGTGGGTAGGAGGAGATGGAGTTGTCAGAGGCTATTTGAACAACCCGGAATTAACAATAGAAAGGTTTTGCCTCCGGCGGCCAGGGGGGCGCTTTTTGAAAAAACTGCCCCCCTGGACCCCCCGCA
>WVZO01000229.1 GCA_011772425.1 Candidatus Aminicenantota bacterium | reverse complement strand
ACAAATAAATATAATTGAAAACAAGGATGACCATGGGCAACCCTCACAATTAATTCATCACTCCCACTTCCCTTAACTACGCGACCAGGAATATTTATGATATGAAAACGAATTGCTTTCATACTTTTACTCTTCCACTTTTTACATTTTTGGCCAAGAACAAATCGCCTCATTATGCTGTTAATATTCAGGGCTAATAACATTATCCACCACCACGCCGCATTCTCTCCAAAATCCGACGACGGAAATCTACCTCCTGCAAGGTCTTCTTTCATTATACTATGCGCTTCTTCACTCTTACCACATCTCTCTCGATACCAGTGAACAATCAACTCACCATACCAATCCAAATTAGTTACAATGGCGCTTAGCTTATACCTCTTATGATTCAGCTCAATGGTTGGGAAGGGTAATTGTAAACAATCTTCCATACCCGGAAGGGATTTTTGTGCCAACTCCTCTCGTACCGCTATATATCTATATTCCAAACCCTTCTTCTTCCGCGCTAACCGATTGTAGTAAAAGTTGTCAGGCAAGAAAAAGGGCAAAATCGAAACAAAAAGCCGATTAATTACGTATAAACTATTTACCTAAGGTTAATAATAAAGACAAAGGAGTATAAGTAATGGAAACAGAGAGCTATAACAGGGAAGTGATCATCGCCTGGCAGGTGTTAGAGTATATCAAGCAAAGCGAACCTGAAGATTTCAGTTACCTCAACGTCGATTGGCTGGCCCGCAAATACAAGGTCACACCTTCTTACCTTTCCAAAGCCTTTAAAAAAGAATTCGATTTCCTCCTGGGGGATTTTATTAAACGGGTCAGGATTATGCACGGTGCACGCTTACTGGTTAAAAAAAAGAAACTATCCATAAGAAAAATATCCGAAATCCTGGATTTCGGCGACAGTAATTCTTTTATCCGGGCGTTTAAGGAGGTTTACGGCATCACCCCGGAAACATACCGGGTTATCGCAGTTATTGTCCCGAAAATACAGCGCCAGACCCGGAAGTACCGATTGGAAAAGGAAAAAAGAATAAAGGAAAAAACCGAGAAAACCACTGCGCCGGCATGAACAATTCTTGCCATAAAGAATACCGATATAACTGCATTTTCATCGTCAATATCGGCAATTTTTAAAAAACCGGGTTTGACATCTACTATTCCTGTATTTAGAATATAGCTTCGTATCGGCATTCACATGAGACGTGCAATCATGCCGAATGCTAAAAATTGTATCATTGCAACTGTAAATTGAACATAACTAAGAAGTGGAATTGAATATGGTAAAACAAATTAACAGTTTCACAGTTTACACGCCGGAGATAAAACCCACGGACAAACTATTTTTTGTTCATCTCTTCGGATTTACAGGAAATCTGACAAAAAAAATAACCGATTCAATAGAAAATGCAGTGCATTCGGCTGTAATTGTAGTGGAGACGGCCGGGAATGTAAAGCAGACGGCCAAAGGTGTGTCGCAAACGGCCGGAATTGTATTCGAGACGGCCAAACATGAAATGCAAACGGCCGGAAATGTGGTGCAAACGGCCGAAGTTGTAGTCGAGACGGCCAGGAATGCAAAGCAAACGGGCAAAATTAGAAAAAATTGGCCGTATAGATCACAGGTTTGGCCGGATAGAACACATGTTTGGCCGTACAGAACACATGTCCGGCCGGATGAAAAACATATTTGGCCGTGTGGAACACATGTTCGGCCGTGTGAAACACATATTTGGCCGGATAGAACACAAAATAACACGATTAAAAAAAATTATTCAATGGAGGTAAAACAAATGAGTAGTAAATCAGGATTTGAAGAACGATTAATGAAAATTAATGTAGCCCTGGAAAACTGCCTTAAGCCTCCCGTGATAGACTGTCTGTCAACGCGGGGTTATGGGGCGGAGCGTATCAATGGAATTTTAGACATTCATACCGATGTGATTAGTTTAAATGGCATTAAAGACGATGCCTACAACAAGCAATTCCAGACAACGGATGAGTTGAATCAATTGTTCGGGGAAGTAAGGAAGAATTACAGCAAATACCGGAAATTGGGACGTGTTTCGCTGGCTGATCAGCCTACAACACTAAAAGCGTTGAAATTGTCTGCCAGGATCAAAAGCAGTTTATCCGGTTTCGTGTCCCAGGCCAGGCATTTTTACGTACCTGCTACTCAAGATGAAACCCTTGCCAATGCGCTGCTGGATACTGGACTCACCCGTGAGGAATTGGAAGCGGAACTTCCTAAACTGGATCAGTTGGAACAGTTGAATATTCGACAGGAATATGAAAAGAAAGTTGCCCAGGATGCCACCCAGAGACGTGACGAGCGTATGGCTGAGCTGGATAAATGTATGGCCGATCTCTACAAAGTGGGACAGGTAGCACTGGCAGATCAGCCCCAGTTCCTTGAGCTGCTGAAACTGAATTAATCCCAATAGATGAGTAAAAAATTAAAAAAAGACATCGGGGCACGATTAAAAAAAATCCGGGAGGAATTGAAACTTTCCCAGGAGAAATTCGCCTCGGAGTTATGCATCACCCGTTCAACCTATTCCAAGAACGAGAGAGGGGAATATTTACCCACTGTCGGTGCTCTTCATGCATTGGGATTGGACAGGAAAGTCTCATTAAACTGGTTGATTTGCAACCAGGGAGACATGTTCAACCGCAGCCTGAAATGCAACAGCGAAGTTTTGGAATTCCTGGCGGAAAATTGTGAAGTGGAAGAACTTTTGTATTTAATGAAACGGGTCCCGTTGCTCAGGTATTCGATTATGGAACATTTCCATCAGTTCAAGAAGGATAACCCCGAATTGATCCGGGATGATCAATAGACAAAAGAACTCAGGCCTCTGACAGAATAACACTTGATTTCTTTATGGCATTTGCTCAGGGGTTTCTTCGGACATTTGAGGCCATTTATAATAATACGAATCATGTGATTAATCAACTCATCATCCGTAAAACTGTGGGTGACGTGTGTCTCGGTGATTCTTCCCTTCTCCCGGCAATCAATCTTGATTTTATTCCCCGATTCAGGGTTATTCACGATATCGGCATCATGGGCCAGGGAGTTTTCAATGGTTAAGGGAAATATGGGGGAATAGTAGAATAGACGTTTCTGTTTATTCACATCGAACACAGCGATTGAATATAAGATAGAGCCGAATCCAATGTTTTTTGACTGTACTCCTTTTTTCTCCACCAGGAAATTTCCGATGTCCATGTAGTGGAGTATAAACAGGGCATCGATTTTAGCGCTGCAGGTCTTTAATATCGATGCGATCGACATTTCCGAAAAAGGAATATTCATATCTTTGGCAAGGGTATGAAAATCAATGGCTTCAAACCCCTTTTGGCTGAAGAATGCTGCCATTCCTTTGGTTATATGGGGAGAAAAATTTTTATAATACATGAGGATATGATCGGTGGTGCTGCCGGTATAGAGTGGATAATTGGGAACAGATTCCGACAGCCGCTTCTGGTCGTCGATATAAACATTTGTTCCCTGGGTGGGATTTCGGAGAGAATAGTCGGTTTTTAGAGTAATCCGGGGCATTGGTGAATAAACCTGTTTATTGGTCATTCGATTGACCAGGATACCCACTTTCCGGTACAGGTTTGAGTCGATTTTCTTTTTAGCCGACAGGGTAGTCGATTCGCTTAAAGCCAGTAATAGGGAAATAAAAATTACAACCGAAAGAAAACGCTTCATTTTTTAATCCTCCTGAAGGTATAATGGGAAATACTATAGTAAATATTGACGTTTGTCAATAGCCCGACTTTGGGAACATAGTCACGTCAACGTTCTTAAATCCGAAATTAAAAATTTGTCTGTCACCTTTCCGCCCTGGTTTTTCATTCAAGTTCCTAAAATTTCCTGCTGCCGTTAATGATCGATTCGGCCAACTCTTCATTTGCAAGCCGTTTAGTAACCAGGTAGTCCCTGCCATTGAGAATAAGGACTTCATTGGGCATTGCTCTCAAGTTATATATACCTCCCATCGAATAACAATAAGCCCCGCTGTTCTTTACTGCCAGGAAATCGCCTTCCTTGATTTCGGGTAAATCCCTTTGAGTCGCAAAGCAGTCCCCTGTTTCGCATATATTTCCGCAGATATCATATTTTTTAATAACCGTTCCCGGCTTGAACGGGTTGGAGAGGTTTTGTATCTCGTGGTAGGCACCGTAAACCACAGGTCTTATCAAATGAGGAAATCCTGAATCGGTTCCGGCGATTAACCGTCCCTTGTTATCTTTTAATGTATTTACTTGCACTACCAGGGAGCCTGCTTCGGCAACCAGATATTTCCCGGGTTCAAAATACATTTCCAGTTCGTTTCCATACTCCTGGCAAAATTCAGAAAAAATCTCAGCGATTTTTTTCCCGAATTGATCATAGTTGATTCTTTTTTCATCAGGGGAATAAGGAACTTTAAATCCGCCGCCGAAATCGATAAAACGGAGATCGGGGAAATCTTCCCTTTTGGCAATACCCAGGAGATTCTTCATGCTTTGATAAACTTTTTCTGTCTCCGCAATTCCCGAACCTGTATGTTCATGCAGCCCTATAACTTTCAAATGGTATTTATCGGTAATCTTTTTAACAGCGGGTAAATCCTGCATCAGGATCCCGAATTTCGTTAAATCACCGCCGGTCCTCACATACTCATGAATTCCTGCCGTGACATCCGGGTTAAACCTTAAACATATCTCTGTTTCCGGGTACGCTTTACCGTACTTTTCCAACCTGGAGAGGGAACCGATATTCATTAATACCCCGGTTTTTTTTACCTCATGCATTTCCTCATCCGTTATGTTATTGGCAGTATAGAGAATGTGGCCGGGTAAATATCCCAATTTTAAAACCAGGTGTACTTCGGCAGGGCTGACCGTATCGATATAAGCGCCGTGGTCTTTCAACAGCTTTAGAATCGCGATATTATAGTTTGCTTTCATTGCATACAAAATCCTGAGTTTCGGCCACTTTATAAAATTATGTAACTCACGGAAACGTCTAATGATTAAATTCCCATCATATACATACAAGGGGGTCCCATATTTTTTTGCCATATTCACCAGGACCTCCCCTTCCAAGAATAAATCCGCCTCTTTCAAAGTGGAACCTGTTACTTCTCCTTTCATTACATTACTCCATGGAACTTTTTATTTTCGCTGTATTCAAAACGTATAATTTTGAACCTTTTCCTATTTTTTTCATTTATATTTCTAGGCCGGGCAAAACGTTATAACATAGATTGATAAAAATATCAACGAGGACAGGCGAATTTCTAAATTATTCTTGAAAATTTGTTGACTTTTTTTCTCCGCTATGTTACCTAGAGAACAAAAAAACAAAGGAGGATAAAAAGTGAAAAAGATTTGCTTGTTTATAATTTGTCTTTTTGTTTGTATACCAGTCTTTGCTGAACCTATTCCTTTTGAAAAGGCACATATGATTGCCAGGAACTGGGCAATAAGTTTAAAAACCTGTTATAACGACGATGTTACCGTCCTGGCTGGTGAGTCTATCGTGAGAGAAGGGATTACTGTCGCTCATGTGTTTCATTTTTCCCCACGAGGATATGTGATGGTTTCAGCCGAAGACTATCTACCCCCTATCAAGGTCTATTCGTTAAAGAACAATTTTGGAGAAGAAGGAAAACCACTGGAGGAATTCATCTTTAATCAGAACCTGGAAATAATTGAGAAAGCAAAGTCAGGGGTGCTGGATCCGCAGAAGTATTTTATGGAAAGAAACAGGAACGATTTCAAACTCTTAACACGTGAATTTCCACCCCTTAAGAGAGTAATATCCCCGGTTGTTGGTGTACAAGAGGCAGAAGAGGTGCAAGAGGTACAACCGCTGCTGAGTACGACCTGGTACCAGAAGGAACCCTATAACCTGAAGTGCCCGGTTTTGGATGACAGGAGATGTGTAACCGGCTGTGTTGCTACAGGTTTTGCCCAGATCATGAAATATCACGCCTATCCGGATAGAGGCCAGGGTTCCTGGAGTTACCAAACCTATACGCACAATATTCCGGTTTCTACCTCTTTTGATCATCCTTACTACTGGGACCTCATGCTGGACAATTATCCCACCCCGGATTCCGGGACAGAGGAGCAGCGCGAGGCCATTGCCCAACTGATGTTTGATGTAGGTGTTTCATTGAATATGGATTATTCCCCGGATGGGAGTGGTGCCAACACTTCACAGTCAGTCATTACCTTCCCGATTTTTTTCAAATACCCCAGGGATATCATCTATGTGAGAAAGCACAGCAGGGATGATACGGAATGGTTTGATCTGGCGAAAAACCATGTTGATCGGGGTTTCCCCGTGGCATTCGTTATTTATGATGTAGAAGTGGGACATTTGGTGGTGATAGATGGCTATCGAATCTCCACCGGTTCAAGAACGTTTCACATCAATATGGGTTGGGGAGGCTCCTGGGATGGCTATTATTCTCTAGATAATATAATTGTAAGAGATGGGAAATATCATTTCACGGTTCTTGAGAGACAAGCCTATACGCTTAATATCACTCACCCCGATTCGGTAACAGAATTACCTCCTCTGGATTTTGGGGCTTTTGCTCATGTCAATAAGAGTCTATTTTTTAAACAGTATTTCTGCGAGATAAAGTGGAAGGGATTCCCTCCCCAAGCCCAGGATATTGACAGATATGACATAGTCAAATTTGACATAAACACCCTGGAGAGATCCGATTTTGCCCAGGTGGATCATACCGGTCAAGCAGAACTTTACCAATATACCTTCAGGATCCCCGAACCCATGCCGGATATCTATTACGTTTATGCAGTCAATCATGAGGGTGAAAGAGAATTGCTCATGTGCTGCAATCTTGTTGTCAAAGAGTAGTACAGGATATAGATGAAATCATAAGGAGTCAAGAAAAATGAAAAAATTTATATTTTCGTTAATTTTTTTGATGGCACTGGGATTGATGGGTGCGGAAGTAAACAATTTCTCCCTTAGCATTGGCGCGGGTATAAGGAATGTAAAGGGAGTTGAAGACGAAACCGGTACAAATCTATACACTGAAGTATATGGGAAAAACAACATGGCTTACAGCATTGATTTGGGGTACCAGGTGCTAAAATCCCTGCAAGTATTCCTGCATACTGACTATTTTTCGGTAAAGGGAAAACTTACCTTCACCCAGGAAGATACAAAGTTGAAAATCATACCCATAGAATTGGGACTTAGATACTTCATGGGCAAAAAAATAATATTCCCCTATATCGGAGCCGGTACCGGTTATTATATGTACAAGGAAGAGAATGTAATCGGTACTGTGGATGAGAAGAAATTTGGCTTTTTTGGTGAAGGGGGAGTTAAATTCCAGTTCACTGAATTGCTCTTTATCGATTTAAAGGTCAAATACATAATTCTGAAGGTAGACGGTACTGAAGGACAGGTAGACCTGGGAGGGTTGGCTCTAATAGGAGGAATCGGGATCTCGTTCTAACATGTTCATCATCACCGGTAATTAACTCGAAATTCTTTCTATTAATCCATGTCTCCAGATAAAACAGGTAAATTTCGGTTGCTGGTTCATAGTGGTTTTAGTCTAAAATATTTTTCAACCAAATATAGATGTCATCCCTCATTTTCCTGAAAGCGGCAATAATTTCATTTTCATCCCCTTTGGCCTGGGAAGGATCTGGAAATCCTTTGTGAATGTATTCTTTAGCCCCCGGGAAAAAGGGACATATTTCTTTAGCACTGTCGCATACCGTGACCACCAGGTCAAACGCTTTACCAATAAATTTGCTGGCATTTTTTGACCTGGCGTTTGAAATATCGATGCCCTGTTCCTTCATCACTTTAATGGCAAAGGGATTAACTATGCCCGGCTGGGTGCCGGCGCTGAATGCCTGGCAGCGGTCTTTCCAGAAATGATTTACCAGCCCTTCAGCCATTTGAGACCGCGCCGAATTATGCGTACAGATGAAAAGCAATTTCTTTTTCATTTACCTTTTGAAATATTTTGCCTGGAATTTCAAAGCCACATTGACCAGGGAAATCAAAACCGGCACCTCCACCAGTGGTCCGATAACAGCGGCAAAGGCTTCCCCGGAATTGATCCCGAAAACAGCAACCGCTACCGCAATAGCCAGCTCGAAATTATTGCTGGCTGCCGTAAAAGCCAGGGTGGTAGTCTGGGGATAATTGGCCCCGATTTTGCGGCCCAAATAGAAACTGACCAGGAACATGACAATAAAATAGATCAATAAAGGTATTGCCACCCGGACCACATCCAGCGGTATCTTGACGATAAATTCACCTTTCATGCTGAACATGACAATGATGGTAAAAAGCAGCGCAATCAAGGTGACAGGGCTGATTTTGGGGATGAATTTCGTCTCGTACCACTGCTTCCCTTTCAGTTTTATCAAGACAAAACGGGTGATTATCCCGGCAATAAAAGGAATGCCCAGGTAGATGAACACGCTTTCCGCGATCTGGCCGATACTCACGTCCACCACACTGCCTTTAAGACCCAAAAGAGGCGGTAGTTTGGTGATAAAAACCCAGGCGTACACGGAATAAAACAGCACCTGGAAGATACTGTTAAAAGCCACCAATCCGGCCGCATATTCCGGGTCACCCTTAGCCAGGTCGTTCCAGACAATCACCATGGCAATACAACGGGCCAGGCCGATCATAATCAATCCTACCATGTAATGCGGCAGGTCTTGCAGCAAAAGAATGGCCAGAAAAAACATGAGAATAGGACCGATGATCCAGTTCTGCACCAATGACAGCCCCAAAACCTTCCAGTTCCTGAATACATCCCCCAGCTCTTCATATTTGACTTTGGCCAGCGGGGGGTACATCATCAAGATCAGACCGATGGCAATGGGGATATTGGTGGTACCGCTGTTGAAGCGATTCCAGAAATTCACTATGGAGGGGATAAAATACCCCAGTCCAACCCCAACCGCCATGGCAATAAAAATCCACAGCGTCAAAAAACGATCTAAAAACTTAAGTTTTTTTTGTCCAGGCATAGCTGTTAACCTCCTTTATGAATCATAATTGGTATTTCCTTTCCTGTCTTGCTGTTTTACTGTCCTTTTGACTTTCATCATTACCCCATGCCCCTTGCAGGGCCACAGTCAACAAGCCAATAACGAATAGAAAAACGATTTTTTTCATCATCTTTTATACTCCTCGTTTAATTTTAAATTATTCCCGGTTAATTGCCTCTTTACAATGAAGAAGATAGTATCTTTTTCATCTCTTCCAGGGATGGTACTCTCCCGGTGACTTTGACATATCCGTTCACAACCAGCGCCGGGGTTGTGGCCACACCGAAACCGGTAATCTTCGCGATATCCGTCACTTTTTCCACCAGGTAAACGTCCGTCAGTTCGTTGGCTGCCTGGTGGGCGATTTCCTCCATTTTTTTACATTTGGGGCATCCCGGCCCCAATACTTGAATCATCATGGTATCCTCCAGCCTTTTATTTTTTGCTAAACTGCTAATTGGAAAGCAGTTCCTTACCCTTTTGGGCCACTGAATCAATGCGTTCTTGTGTGGCCGGGGATTTTGATTTTTCCATGCCCAGATCGGTCACCCGCAAATGGATGTAATCATCGATCCCTCTTTCTTCCATGGTTTTTTTGGCGCAGTCCACGCCGCAGCCATCGATGACCAATACCTGGTCAGCACCCCTGGCTGAAGCAATCATTCCACTGATATTCCCGCCAATCCCGGCCAGGCAAAACATCTTGCCCTGTCCCCGCGCAGCCATAACCCGGGCCGCCCGGTCCGATATTTCACCCACATCGGCTGCACCGGAACAAGGGAATATGAGTGTAACACCTCCGTTACAGGCACAGGCATTCTTTTCATCAGGCATGTTGTTCTCCTTATTTATTTGAATTTTTTATGACAACATCTTTTTGATGTCATCTATTTTCGGAACTTTCCCGGCGATTTTGACGTCGCCGTCCACCACCAGGGCCGGAGTGACCATAACACCGAAATTCATGATGTCGTTGAGGTCAGTCACCTTCTCCAGCTCGTATTGAATATCCAGCTCGCAAGCTGCCTTTTCGGCAAGTTCTGCGAGCTTTTTGCATTTGGCACACCCGGTTCCTAAAATTTGTATCTTTTTCATCGTAACCTCCTTAGTGTTGAATATCCTCCACGCCCATTCCTCCGCAAATTTCCAGTAGTGCATCTTTTAGATGCCCGAATTTTCCGTTAAAAATTTCCCGGCACTGGTTCGGTACAACTTTCCCGCTCCACAATTGCAATGCAAATGCCAGGCAGGTCTTTTCTCCGCACTGTTTGCAATTGGTTTTGGGAAGGCGAAAATATATTTCTAAGGCTGGAGGCTTTTTTCTGGTTTTATAATTCGGTTCAATTTGACTGCGATTATTCCAGCAGGTATTGGCCTGAGTGCGAGTCATCTCTAGCACGCGCCAGGCATCGACGATATCATCTGCCTTAGCCACAGCAATACGCTGGGTATACAGGGAAACCATCCTGTAACCATCCATGAACGTAAAAATAGGGCCATGGGGATTATAAGAAGCGCCACCCATCTTTGCGTTCATGTAGGGAAAAACATCTGCTAAATTTCCTGATATATAAGCAATAATTCGTATCTTGCTGGTGTCGGCAATGCATGGAGCAAGCACCATAATAGATGATCTGCCAAATATGTCTTCAGCGAATATTTCCGGATCGCCGGAGGGTATTTTGATCCTGGCTTCCCTATAGTCCACCCAGCCGGAATTAATAGTACTATCTCCTCCGTACTGCATAAAAGCGGAACGGGATTCCTGGGACAAAACCACAGCTGGAACTCCAACCATATTAAAACCAGGAGCAGGGGAGATAATTTCATGCGATAAGTCCAGTGCTTTTAGAAGTTCCCAGGCTTTTCTAAATGCGTTTGGAGATGAAAACGTGGTTAAAACTTTACTCATCTTATATCACTTTCCTATTTGTAGAATTCTTAAAATAGTGCTCCGTAAATAATCCCGGTGATTGTCGCCATAATAACAACCAGGCTAACAAATACCGCTGTTTTTTTCGTACCTAAAACACCGCGTATCACCAGCATGTTGGGGAGGCTCAAGGCCGGTCCGGCCAGCAGCAGGGCCAGGGCAGGCCCCTTACCCATTCCCGCACCGATCAATCCTTCCAGTATCGGGACTTCGGTAAGTGTGGCAAAATACATGAAAGCCCCTACTATAGAAGCAAAGAAGTTGGCAAATATGGAATTGCCGCCCACCAGGTTTTCAATTGCCGATGAGGGAATTAAGCCTTCATGTCCCGGGCGGCCCAGCAGGATGCCGGCGGCCAGAACTCCCAGGAAAAGAAGCGGCATGATTTGTTTGGCGAATCCCCATGAAGACGAAACCCATTCGCTGAGCTCATCCCTTTTAAACCAGCGCAAGATCATATATGCCAGCGATACAAGGAAAACACCGGTAATCCACCATTTATATTGAAAAATCAAAGGCCACAACCCGGTATCTCCGGCACCGGGTTTTCCCCAGTTGGCAAAAACTAAGATGAAGACCATGGCAGCAAAATAGAGGGTGTTTTTCCACAGCGGACGTTCATCTGTGGTTCCCACCATTTGAAAACCTTCTGCCCTGGGCCGTTCCTTTTCTTCCTTTAAAAAAACCAGGTGCATCAAGAGTCCGACTACAACACTAAATACAATAGCTCCAACAGCCCGCGCCAGTCCCAGTTGCCAGCCAAGGACCCTGGCGGTGAGGATAATAGCCAGGACATTGATGGCGGGGCCGGAGTAAAGAAAGGTCGCGGCAGGCCCCAGTCCGGCGCCTCTTTTATAGATTCCTGAAAACAGGGGCAAAACCGTACAGGAACATACCGCCAGGATGCTTCCCGATACGGAAGCAACCCCATAAGAGAGGAATTTGTCGGCTTCCGGCCCGAGGTATTTGATCACAGACTCCTTGCTCAAAAATACGGAAATGGCGCCGGCAATAAAAAAAGCAGGAACCAGGCACAACAACACATGCTCGCGCGCATACCACTTCACCAGGGCAAGTGCCTCGAAAACAGGCCCTTTAAAGGGAACCAGGTTCAAAGGAAAAAAATAACAAAGTAAAAATATTCCTGAAATCAAAAAAAACATCTGCCATTCTTTCATCTTCATCATTCTTACCTACTTCTGTATATCCCGATATACCGATATATGACGGTAAAATTTTTTTACTTTTTACATATCACCTCCCTGTTTGCCTGTAATACTTTCTTCCTTTCTTCTTCCATTTTCGGGTCTGATTTCAGAGCGTCAAGAATCAAATCCAGGATATGGGAATTGAATTCTTCATCTCTACAAAGACGGTATTCCACCCACAATCCATCTTTTTCATCTTCCACCAGTCCGGCGTCTTTTAGAACTCTCAAATGACCGGATACTGTGGATTGAGATAATTTGAGTACTTCTGTTATTTCGCAAACGCACAGGGATTTTACGCCCAGCATGTTGATGATCCTGAGCCGGCTTTTATCTCCAAGTGCCTTAAAGATTTTTTCGATTTTCGATATCATATCGTTACCTGCCGATGTATTATTTTAAAACAGGTTCATTTAAAAGTCAACGGTTAAGACCGAAAATTCGTGTTAATTCGTGTAATTCGTGGGCTTGCCTGTCCCTTTTCTCACTTCAAAAACTTGAAAATTCCTTTTTGGTATGGTAATGTTTTCTTGTGGTGAAAATTGGTAATTGGTAATGTTTAGATGTCACTAAAAAAATTAAAAAAAAGCGGACTTATATTTTTTATCATTTTTAGCCTGATCATCCTGGCTCAAGCTTTCTATTGGCTTTTTGCTAACTCTGGCGAACCAATTATACTGGGGATGCCATTGGGAATGTTTTTTATTGTCTCTCTTATAGCAATTGAATTTTTTGCCTTACAGGTTCTTTACTATGTAGAAAAGAAAGACTCTAATGCAAAAGGAAAATCCTGATGTCCTGGCTTATAGTTACAATCATCATTTTCGTCTATTTGTTCTTTATTCTTTTCCTGGGTTCCCGGGCCAGTCGCGGCAGGAAATCATCTGTTGTTGAATATATTGCCGCCAGTAGAAGTTTTGGTTTTTTTGTGATGTATTTTTTAATGGGGGGTGCTATTTTTAGCGCTTTTGCCTTCTTAGGCGGACCAGGATGGGCTTATTCCAAAGGCGCAGCATCATTTTATATATTAGGCTTTTGTGCCCTGGGACTTGTACCGTGGTGGATATGGGGCCCCAGGGCATTTCGAGCCGGAAAAAAATATAACTATGTAACCCAGGCCCAATTGTTCAGAGATCGGTTCCAATCCAAAACCCTTTCAGTAATTATTGCTATTGTTTCAATTCTTGCTTCTATCCAATATATCACCCTGCAGATGAAGGGGAGTGGGTATATTTTCGAAATCGCTTCAGAAGGGCGTATACCTTTTTGGGCCGGAGCTTTAATCGCTTACGTTGTTGTCCTTTGTTATGTTTTTTTCGGTGGAGTGCGAGGTGTAGCATGGACCAATGTTTTCCAGGGCATGTTTATGATTATTATTGCCTGGACATTGGGACTTTACCTGGTTTATAGTCTCTATGGCAGTCCAACGGAAATGTTTCAGCAGATAATAAAAACCAGGCCAATGCATCTTCTTGTGGGTCCGAGTACTAATATGAGCTTTTCAGCATACAGCAGTTCATTATTGGTTTCTTTATTAGGTTTTGCCATGTGGCCGCAATTATTTATGAAAGCCTTTTCAGCAGAAAGCGAAAACGTGATAAAAAAAACCATTGTCATGTATCCTACTTTTGCCATCCTTATGGTTCCTGTATTATTTATTGGGTTTGCAGGAATTATGCAAGTATCTCCAACCGAATTAGGGGCCCCCGATCGAATTTTACCCTGGATGGTTACTCATTTGAAATTTCCATCTGTGGTTATCGGCTTAGTTTTGGCTGCTGCTCTTGCTGCAGCAATGTCT
>WVZO01000584.1 GCA_011772425.1 Candidatus Aminicenantota bacterium | reverse complement strand
CACTAAAAACCACTATAAATTACTAAAAACTGGTATAAACCAGTCACGTTTTCGTCACGTTTAGTATGACATAAGACATAAAGCAAAGCTCTTGCATAGATGCGGTTTAAAAAGCGCTTACCGTTTATTTGGGAAAATTTTGTCAAAGTTTTGGTCCCCACTTTCATGGAATCATGGAATTGAATTTCTACTTGGTCGTAAAGCGGTAATTTGGCGTTTCAATTGCATGATTATTCTCCCAGTAAGTCATGCTTATCAAAGCAAGCGCTCAAATAACTGCGTTATATCAGTGATAACAAATGGTTTTTTCAGTACATAATCCAGTTCTTCTTCAATTTCATTTATTGTATCATCATACGGTGACATTCCAACTACTTTTGCATTCGGCGCAACTTTTTTCAGTCTTCTATATGAGGACAAATATTTATGTTCTTTAATTTTTTTAATATCTCGATAATCCCACCAAAGGTCAATAAAGATAAAGTCAGGGGTATTTCTTTCTGCAAGCTCAATCGCTTCCTGGATACCATAGGTCGAGTATACTGAAAAACCTGAATCTTCAAAGTATCTTCCAAGTTCATTTAATAATTGTATATCATCATCAACTATAAGAATTGATCGATAACATGGTTTATCAGCATTAGCAATATCACCAAGAGATTCTCTTGATAATTGGTCAAAAGTATTTTCAGATTTAATGGAGTTGGGAGTTAATACTTTCAAGAGTTTATTCAAACCAGTTTGATATGAAGAAGAGAAATCGGCATAAAGTTTACCAGAAATTAGCTTGGGAATCATACAATTTTCTACTAGAACTGGAAGGATTACAACTTTGTTAAGCTCGATCTCTTTCATGTAAGCAGCATTCAACTCCTTTTGAACCCAGGTTGAATTCGTTGAGTGAGTAGAAAGAATGATAATAAAGTACTCATATTTTTCTATCCCTTCTTCTATTTTCTGTCTAATTTCATCACCCACATTTATTTCCCATTCATCAAGCCAAACATCTATTCCTCGATACTTAAGATCAGAGGCAAGCTTAAAAACGAAATCTTTGTCCTTACTGGAGTAACTTATAAAAACACTTGGCATACTGATTCCTTTATATCCGTGCGGAATAACAAACTCCCTTCCCTATGGGCTGAGCACTTTCTTACTCACCCCTTTCCGCCCTGCCAACTCAGTTGTTCTCCATTTAAGCATCGCCAAATAATGGTTTTAATGAAGCAGTTAAATTTGTGATTACGTTGCCTTTACTTTTCTTGCTCTCTGATTTTTTTCCGATACATTTCAAGAGCTGTATCGGTTCTGAGTAGTTCTATTTCTGCTTGGTTTGCACTTTTGACAATAGCCCCATTCCAAGATATTTTACCCCACTTTTCGGGCCAATGCCATAGTTTTATTTTCTCCCATTCATATCCATTCCACCATTTTGATTGAAGTATTCTATTTAGTTCGTGTCGTCTAAATTCCAATATATCCACAAAATCTTCTACAGTTGGAACTTCAATCAATCGAGGCTTCCTATCGTTTTTTACGGCTGATTTACGCTCTATGTTATTAAATTTTTCAGCAGCTTCTTTTAAAATTTCATAATTATAGTCGTACTCAGGGAGTGTTGCAGCGAGAACAGACCAAATATGGTATTTCTTGTTTTCCACTAATTTTGTTTGCCAAACTAAGTTCGCATCAAAATCACGTACTAACCACCTTACATTTCTTATATAGCAAAGATGCGATAAAAGAGAATTACCAATGCTATGTGAAGCAAGCAAATCCTCAGTATTTTTAGAGTCTTGTATTAATTCATTGCTAATTCTAAGGTATTTAATTAGATTTTGATGTACCTCTGAAGATATTATTTCTTTCTCTTTCAGTAAATCGAGAATTTGCTTTGTATTCCATTTACTTGCCTTGGTTGATAAGTCAATTTGCGAAAGGCGGATAATCTCCTCTTCAATTCCTAATCTTGTTTTTGCCACTGCTAAAATTTGATCACTAATGCTAATTACTGATTCTGTAGATGTTGGCTCTCTTTCAACATATTTCTCACGAATTTCATCTGACTCATCGACAGATTCTTTTAATTCCTTAATCTCTCTCGATAATTCTACTTTAACCTTTCCGATTTCGGCAGATTTGATTTTGCCTAAAATCTCTTTAACTTCGGATCTAATGCTAAATAGTATTAATAAGACGGTTATTGGCCAAACGAGCACTTTGACCAGTTCAATGACTAATTTTAAAACTTCCATCGTTTATTCCTTTTCAGTTTCTCTCCTTCTAAACATCGCCACTTCTATTTCTACTTAAGCTCCCGCCATTAGAGGATATCCCTGAATCTCAACCCTCTTTTGCCCAATCAACTCAGATATTTTCCATTTAATCATCTCCGCTACTATCTTTAAGTTATTATTTTATTATTTTACATAGTAGGGAAAAATTTTCAACTCCCATATGAGAAAAATCAAAGAAAAAATTCTTTTTTCCCACTTCTCTGTTTTCTCCGATTTAAGCTGCTTGTTAGGTCTCGATGTTNNACTATTAAAGGTTGGAATTACATAGGTCTCGATGTTCATTACGCTACTGTTTTCAGTATCACCTGCAAACTGTCTAGCAAAAGCAGAGAAAGCCTTCATTTTATAAACAAGGGGCTCTACATGAGCTAACATATCAATAATTATACAAATTGCTTCATCAATCGCTTTGTTGAACTCTTTTTCCCACAATGTGACACCAAACGGCTTCATCCGTATTGAGAGGTCTGCTATTTCAGTCTCTAAGATTTGTCTATGGAAAGGCTCTACGGTAGGCCAGAATGCCGCCAGAGAATTATATATCCGCCTTAAATCATCCGACAATTTTTGCATTTCGTCCCAGTCAGGATTCTTTAATCTATCAATCCAATATCGAACAAAAGAACTTAACATTTCTACATCTTTTGAGACGCTAATCATATAAGTATGCTCAAAATCATTTTCAATTTTCGGGAGGTAAGTTCGATATGACCACGTGAGAGGATGAACAACTAAAGGAATATCCTCAGTACCAAAATAAGGTTCATTGAGACTTGAGAGCCTTCCAGCAACATATTCCATTGATTTGGCACCAGATACGTGGATCAATTTTGGCTGACTCGAATTTGAATGAGCATTTAAGAAACCCAATAATGAAAGATTCACAGCATCAATAAAATTCGCCGTAATCCGTTTCCTGTACTCACATAGATGTTTAAACACTACATCAAAGTATTCTTGGAAATCACTGACATCTGGAATTACTTTGTTCCAATGCTTTATTAGACCCGTTTTAAATAGTTTTTTCATTCTCTGAAGAGGAGAGTTTTTGTGCATTGTGAGATCAGCAAGAAATCCAAGATTTACTTTGTTAATGTCACCGAAGGGCCGTATATGATCATTTTCTTGCTTCCTTGATGGAGTAAGCATTACAGAAAGTCTTTCGATCAGTTTTTTCCGGTCAACAAAGACAGAAAGCTGACGACTAAGGTAACGTTCCATTTCGATTAAGCTGGCAGGGAGGAGGAAAAGAGGTGCATGGGAATTATGAATAAAATAGACTGACACAGGAGCTAAAGGATCTTCTAAATAAGGAGAGAATGCATAACGGTATAGCTCTGAAAAGTCAACGGTCACTGTCAGCTCTTTATTTAGAGGCAGGGAATCAAGTGCTACCCTGAATGAATAACCTGATAGATCTAAGATACTAGTATTTAATTCGTTAAGTGCATCGTATATTTCACGTAAATTCCTTCTTCTGGACTGACGATATTCAATTAAAAGATTTGCAACATAGGATAGAGAGTCTTGAATACGTGTGTATTCTCTTTGGTTGAATAAAATGGATTGATTAAGTTTATTGAGTATTCTTCTATTTCCCGAGACCACATTTTCACTAATAGCTTTAAAATCAATGCTTGCAGTATCGGCTTTTACAGTAAGGGCTTGGATAGAGGCTAATACTTTAGAAATATCTCGTAATGTTGAGAGATTTATGTTCTGGAGTTGCTTTACAAGGTCCCGTACTTCCAACTTTTCAATAAGATTATCTGTAATTGCCTTTATTTCTTGATCTTTTAATGATCCTTTTGTTGGTCGAACTTCGTTTACTTGATTGAGGATCTTTTCCATCAAGTCCTTTACTTCAGCATTAGAAATAGCATCCTTTATTCCAAAGGTGGCTTGGTCGACACCGGACCCAACAAAGGGAATTGACTTTATGCCGCCCCGAAGAATGGATTCAACTATAATTCTAAAAAGATGTGATCCGTTAATACTCATAATAGAGACTTAACTATTATTAGACGAAATTCTCGTTTTTCTATCCACAATGTTTTAAATGTTATTGCATGCTCCCGCCCTTAGAGGATGTCCCAAAATCTCAACCCTCTTTAGCCCAATCAACTCACATGTTCTCCATTTAAACATTTCCAGCTCTAATTATTTTACTTTATCTGCCTGTCCCCTTTATCTTTGCCCATTGACTTTTACCGGAATAATTAATGGGTGACCCAACGGCTTACAACAATCACCATAGTACTGCGAGCGTATCAAGATTCCTATTGATTAGTAGGTTTGAAGCAACCTGTCCACCAGCACGCAACAGCGCCATCTCTGCTGCGTAAATGTCTCTAGTGGGCTCACACCAACCAGGAACCAGTATGGATAAACCATAATTCTGACAGGTACGAATGCCTTCGAAATGCCATATGCCGACTGACCCGACCGCCTTAAATACGGCGTGCACAACATCATCAGTGCGCGGGCCGAAACGTTTCTGTAGGGACTCAATTAGAAGTTCGTGGCACATCGCGTTTGCCATTCGCCCCCAAGCCTTCATGACCATTTGATAAGCGGCGATCTCCGTCTTCGGTGGACGAGTTGCTTGGCCCCAACGTATGCTCTTTAACTCGTTAAGGTAAGCTACAAATTGCGCCAGAATAGCGTCTCGAGGTGCTGGAATGTGGTCTCCTCGACAGTAACTGCCGCAAATGCCAACCACTTCGTCAGCAATTGCTTCTGAAGTATACAACTTCTTGCCTTTTAGAGTCGAAACAACGTCCTCTTCCGACACCTCACGTGAGAAATCGGCTACTCGAGCATAGACCTGCACACCTGTGATTCTCTCGATCTGTTGCCAGAAACCACCAAGACCAATCTCATGACGAATTGTTTTGAAGTTGGACCAAGGAATGGCGTCGCTTTGGACTACTACATCGGGTCTTAGACTAGAGCATGAACGTGCGATCTCCAAGAGCGAATCATATGTGTAAGTAAGGCCATAGCTTTTTAAGCGCTCTCTGCTTTTTCGGTTGAGTGACCCTCTCCTGCCAATCACCAGAACCGTGTCGAGAATTGGTGGAGTACTGTCGCCGAATAGGGTGACCCACATGGAACTATGTTCTTTCCAGCGTTGCCAATCGTAGGTCTGTTGAAGGGCGTGGGTCAGGTCTTTCGCCGGATCGCCTGACTTTGTGAAGAGCTGTGCTGATGGGCGTTCAATTTCTATGAAAGTCCACCAGTTTATGTTCGCTTCACCATACAAGGCAAAATCAACGACATAGCTGTCATCCAATCGCGCTTGAGCGACGGCAAATAAGGAGTGTCTTGGCGCAAGCTGAAAAAGGAGGTAGACGTTCTCTGAGAGGAATTTCTGTAGGTCGGCTTCCAGAATTTGGTCACAGCTAAGCAATTTTTCGAGTCGAGCGGCGGCACGCACTGGATCGACGTCCGATACCCTCTTGAAATATCTGTCGAGGCTCACAATGATCCTACTATACTCTCGAATTTCACTAAAACACACATCGCACTTTCACGCCTTCGAGGGCCGTACTATTATTATGCGAAACCCATGTTTTTCAGAAAACACAAACTTCCAATTATCTGATAGTAACAAAATATACAGTTTATTTTAAAAAAGGTGACCATTCTTTGTTTTATCTTTTCAATATTATTATTACACGAAATTCATATATTACGAATTCTTTGCCAAAAGGAGGGTAAATAAAGCTCACTACGGGTGAATGGAAACCATTTAATGGCTTAGCACTTTTTCCTCACCCCTATTCTCTCTGACAATTCAGTTGTTATCCATCTAGTCGTCGCCGGTTCTCATTCTGCATAAGCTTCCGCCATTAGAGGATGTTTTGGGATATTAAGCCTCTTTAGCCCAATCAACTNNTCCGGTCTTTCCCGGAAAGATATTTTTACCACACAAAAAGAGAAAAATCAAGATATTTCTGAAAAATGAGTAGAAATACCTACCCGATATGGAAGACCATTCTCTCCTGACTGCCGTCAACATTCTGTTGCGATACTAATTTGGCTTTACTGCTGTTTACAGAGAAGAGCTTTATTCACCCTTACACAATTAACTTTATCCTGGTTTTGGTTCATCCGTTGTGTGCTTAAACTACCTTTGGCCGGTAAGACTTTCTATCCCGCCAATTCAATAATGTTTGACTCGTTTTCCGGTACTGCAAATATTTCCATTGCCTTGCTCTTGTGCTCTGTTGTTATTGTTAAATACCGGGATGTGGTGGTAATGTCCTTGTGGCCAAGAATTTCTTTGAGCGTGTATAAGTCCCCGCCGTTCATTAGAAAATGCGATGCGAAAGTGTGCCGGAGGTCATGGAACCTCATGTCACTTATCCCTGCTCTTTCCAACGCACTCTGCCACCCTCTCTTTAAATCTGTATAAGGTTTCCCGGTTTTGGGGTTTTCAAACACGTAGCGGTTGCCATTCCTGGTAAGATTAAGCTTGAGAAGCAGTTCACGGAGCGATTTGTTGATGGCAATCCTGCGTATTTTCTTGTTTTTGGCTTCCTGGGAAGTCTGGACATTATATGTTATAATAAAGGAATGTTAAATGGCTAAGGATACGAAGAGTGCAAAATGAAAGATATTTTGGAAGTCCTTACAAAAGGTGAAACCCTCGAGGTGGAATTTAAATCTGATCTCCGGAAGATATCGGATGTTGAAATATATGAAGAAATTGTGGCTATGGCAAATACCAAAGGTGGTATTTTATTAATTGGTGTAGATGATGATGGGCGTGTAGTTGGTTGCAAACCCAGACACGGAAGAACCACTGATCCGTTAAAAATGCAGTCTGCTATTTTTAATAATACAGTTCCCAATATCAATACCCGTGTAACAGTCATACATCATCCTGGGGGGAATATTTTGAGTATCGAAGTGGATCGATATCCGGAGCCTTGCGCCACAGCCTCCGGAAAATCGCTGCGTCGTGCTATCGGAGCCGATGGCAGGCCTCAAAGTATTCCCTTTTATCCACGTGACCAGCGTTCCCATCGTATTGATCTCGGTTTGCTCGATTTTTCCGCACAAACAATCGATAACGCTGCATTTGATACCCTTGATCCACTGGAATTTGAACGCCTGCGGCAGACCATTTCAAGACTTCATGGCGATAAAAGTTTGTTAGACCTCAGCGATGAAGAAATCGCCAAGGCACTTCGATTGGTAGAAACCAGGGAAAAGAAACTGGTCCCCAATATCGCCGCTCTTCTTCTCCTTGGACGCGAGGAATCGTTAAAAAAATTCATCCCGACTCATGCAGTTCACTTCCAGTTCATCGATGAAGAGGGAAATATAAGAGTCAATGAATCATTCCAGTGCTCGCTGCTTAAAATCTTTTCGGAAGTAGAATTACGCTTTTCCGCAAGAAATGAAGAAAAAGAAATCATGGTAGGACTTTTCCGGCTTCCTATCCCCGCCTATTCGCCGGAGGCTTTCCGGGAAGCATTTAATAATGCGTTGCTTCACCGGGATTATTCCCGTCTCGATGCCGTATATGTTCAATGGAAACCCAAAAACTTACTGATAACCAGTCCTGGAAGTTTCCCTGAAGGGATCACGATTCAAAACATTTTAGTCCACGAACCTAAACCTCGTAATCTCCGTCTTGCCGAGGCTTTCAAACGAATTGGCCTGGTGGAGCAAACTGGACGAGGTGTCGATAAGATTTATTTTGGGCAGTTGCGTTACGGCAGACCCGCTCCGGATTACAGCCGCAGCGATGCCAGCGGCGTACGGGTTGTTCTGCATGGAGGAACTGAATTCATGAAGTTTACCGCCTTTGTATATGAGCAGGAAAAAAAGGGAACGCCATTATCATTGGATGATATGATCATATTAAATGCATTGCTTCTAGAAGGAAAAATTGATTCAGAACGGGCAGGAAGCCTGACTCAAAAAGGAAATTTCGAGGCTGGCCAGACCCTGGAAAAGCTGCATAAAAATGGATTTATTGAAGCAAAGAACGAAAAAAAAGGACCTATTTATCATCTAAGCGTTTCTTTTTCCCGAAAGATTGGACTGACAACCGATTATTCTCGGGTTCATGGAATCAATAGGGCTCAACACGAAGATATGGTCATCCAATATATTAATTCCCATAAACGGATTGAAAGAAAACATGTCATGGAACTCTGCGATTTGTCCAATCAACAAGCGGGCAGATTATTAAAAAAAATGTGTGATGACGGAAAAATTATGCGCATGGGAACTCCTCCAAGGTGGACTTATTATGTTAAAAGTTAGCAAATGGTTAAACGTTAAACATAATGATCTATATATGATTCAATAGGAAGGATGATCATTATGTCTATCGTCGCGACGATAGAAAACAATAGCGTGATCTATAGATTGATAAAATTGACCTTTACCGATGATCTCAAAGCTGTTTCCCGGCTTTTTGTTAAAGTATCACGATAGGCACGTTTTAGTCACGTTCAGGCGGTTTCTGCTAATTTTGAACCCTTGAAATCGCTGGAAACGCTTATTATAATTACCTTTCCATTTTGGTATGGTTTCGAGCAGTCTGTTCTCATCAAAAAAGGGTCACGCAAACAAAAGCTGATAGGAATAATCTAATACCTGGTGTGGAATAAATCAAATTCTATCGATTCAACCGGGTAAGAAAATCAATGAGCCACTGTCCCTTGGAATACAGGTGCGGAAAAGACGGAAGTTAATAAGTGAAGAAGATAAGAAGAGAGGAGAGCAGGCGAGGGGACCTCGCCCTTACCTTGACATGATGAACCTGGGGGATGCCGGGTGAATTTGACCTACCGTAGGGAGGATAAATACCTATAGAAAAATGCGTATAAATACCTATTGACAATATTTTCAATATGGAATAGCATATATTTTCAGTATTTTACGCCAAAAGGCAAAGAGTAAGGAGGAGAAAAAGATGGGTAAGAAAATCAATATCATTGGCGCGGGTCTGGCAGGTTTATCCGCGGGCTGCTACCTGGAGATGAACGGCTATGATACTGAAATTTTCGAACTGCACACCATGCCCGGTGGCTTATGTACTTCATGGAAACGGGGTGATTACATTTTCGACGGATGTATCGACTTTTTCTATGGGACCAATCCCGCCTATAACTTTTACCATATCTGGAATGAACTGATTGACATGAAACGGTTAGAAATCTTCCATTACCCGGAATACAGAAGGATCGAGGATAAAAACGGTCAATTCATCCGGGTACTTACTAATCTTGATGAATTGGAACAAGAACTGCTGGAAAAAGCACCGGAAGACAGGGCAGTGATTGCGGAATTTATCGGGTTGGCAAGAAAATTCCTAACCTTGTCGGAAATGCCCAATGATAAAGCACCGGACAGCAGGGGCTTAAAAAAATGGGACCAGATTCTTGTATCTGAATTTACCAAAAAATGCAAAAATCCCTTACTGGCAAAAACCATTGGATACATTTTTGCACCGGAAGTTTCTGTATCTTTTTTAATGATGCTCCTGGTATCGTGGCACCAAAAAAACGCCGGTTATCCTATCGGTGGTTCATTGAAATTTTCCCGCTTGATCGAAAAAAGATACCTGGAATTGGGCGGCAAAATACATTATAATTCCAGGGTAAAAAAAATCCTTACCAAAGATAACTCGGCAAAAGGCGTCCTGTTGGAAAACGGCAAGACGTACCCCGCGGATATCGTTATCTCCGCGGCTGATGGTTATACTACTATTTTTGAAATGCTGGAAGGTAAATACACCGATGAAAAAATCCTCAATGCCTATGAGAATTGTATGCCCACCCCTTCTTTTCTCTTGGTATCGCTGGGGATTTCACGTACCTTTCCCGAGGTTCCCCACAGGTTGATTTTCCCTTTGGAAAAAACCCTGGTTATTGATCCCGTTACTTCCGATGAAGATATCATGCTCCGGGTATTCGGTTTCGACCCCACGGTGGCACCCGAAGGCAAAACCGTCATTAATTGCTTCATTTCTACTGGTCATTACAAATACTGGGTGGATTTAAGGGAAAACAACCGGGAAAAATATAAACAGGAAAAAAATCGGATTGCTGATGAGGTGATCGATATACTGGAAAAGAGATTTGGAAATGTAAAGTCCCATGTAGAAGTTACCGACGTATGCACACCGGCTTCGGTGATTCGTTATACCAACAACTGGCAAGGAAGCATAATGGGTTGGTGGTATACAATTAAAAATGTCCTACCCGGTTTAGAGGATTTTTATATGGCAGGCCAGTGGATCGACGGCGGGGGACTGTCCGTGGCAATTGAGTCCGGCAGGAATGTCGCCCAGATCATCTGCAAAAAAGATAAAAAGAAATTTACCACAAGCCACTACTAGAACTGCACCCCTGGGAAATCGTAGAGTCGGGGAAGAAGGGAACGAAGGGAAAGGGGACAGGCTAGTGTCGCGTCAATGCTGAATTGACGGATGAGAATAATAAATCCGATTAAAAAACCGAGAATATCGAAATTCGAAACAAATTCAAATGACGACCATGATTAATGGGATTGTCAGGATTACTAGGATTATTTAAAAGATTTAATAAAATCATGTTAATCCTTTAATCCTTTAAATCCTGGTCAATTTTGAACATTCGAATTTTGATATTGTTTTGGATTTCGTGCTTCGTGCTTCGAATTTAAATTCTTTGCACGTCATTTGAGACGTGACATGACACTAGAAAACTTTCCACTCAAAAGATATTGAAAGGAAAAAGGCTGATTTTGAGCCTGAATTCTGGAAGTAAAAAGAAAAAGGGGTCAGTCAAAAAATTTAACTGCTCCCCGGCGCACGGTTCATGTGATGCAGCTTCGCACTGATATCAACCAGGGGCAATGGCGGCGTTTCGATGTCCGCAACCTCCATCAGAACGGTTCAAAAATTGACCACAGAACCTGGAAAACGGCTGAGGGTTGAGCCTAAGGATTGGGCCATCCTGGACAAGACTGAGTTGGACAAGCGAACTTATAAAAAGAGAAGAGAAGAGTGATATTATTTGGCCTGGGCGGTTAACCGGTTTATTGTCTCTGTAAAGGCTTCTGGAACGGGAATATCCAGTTTAAGGAATATTCGTTTCGCATCTTTGAGGTATTTCAACGCCTCTTGCCCTTGACCCAGATCAGCATACACCAGCCCGATGCTGCCCAGGTTTGAGGCCTCTCCCTGGAGATAATCGATTTTTCGATGGATCTCTAACGCATCTTTTAAATATTTCAACGCCTCTTCCGGTTGACCCAGGCTTCTATACACCATGCCGATGCTGCCCATGGCTGAGGCCTCCCCCTGGAGATAATCGATTTTTCGGTTTATCTTTAATGCTTCTTTGTGATATTTCAACGCCCTCTCTGGTTGGTCCAGTTCGAAGTAAATCGCACCAATGTTGCCCAGGGTATTGGCCTCCCCTTGAAGATAACCGATTTTCCGATGAATCGTCAGCGCTTCTTTATAATATTTCAACGCCTCTTCCAGCTGCCCAAAATTAGAATATACCAGTCCAATGTTGCCCAGTTGATTGGCTTCCCCTTGAAGATAACCGATTTTTCTGCCTATCTTCAGTGCTTCTTTGTGATATTTCAACGCCTCTTCTGGTTGACCCAGGTCGAGGTACACCACACCGATGTTGCCCAGGTTTGATGCTTCTTCATGGAGATTACCGATTTTTCGGTTTATCGTTAGCGCTTTTTGGTAATATTTCAAAGTATCATCCAATTGACCTAGTTCGCGATATACCAATCCAATATTGAACAGCGCTAAAGCCTCTCCCTGGTGGTAATCGATCTTTCGATGAATCGTTAACGCCTCCTTGTGATATTTCAACGCCTCTTCCGGCTGCCCCAAATCAGAATACACCAGTCCAATGTTGCCTAAAGTCAATGCCTTTCCCTGGAAATTACCAGTTTCTTGGTCTATTTCCAGGGCATTTTCGTAATATTCCAACGCTTCTTTCGGCTGACCAAGATCATAATACACCATGCCGATGTTGCCCAGTTGATTGGCTTCCCCCTGGAGATAACCGATTTTTCGATGAATCGTTAGCGCTTCTTTGTGATATTTCAATGCCTTTTCCAGGTTACCCATTTCACGATACACTATGCCAATATTGCCCAATTGACTTGCCTGTCCCTGTAAATACCCAACATTCCGGTTTATCGTCAGTGCTTCTTTGTGATATCTCAATGCCTCCTTTGGTTGTCCCAGTTCGCGATATACCAGCCCTATGTTGCCCAGAACAGTGGAAAGTTTCCTTTTATCTTTCGATTTTTTGAATATTCTCAATGACTTCTGCCAGTAAGTAAGTGCTTTATTTATCTCAGATAATTGATAAAAAAGTTCTCCCAACTCATGATAGATGTGTGCTTTGTCCTCCTCTTTGGATGTTCTTTCCAGGACTTCGTCAAAAAACGAAATTCTATCTCTTTTATCCTGCCCACCCCGTTCAAGGGATTCGATTTCCCGGTGAAATGCTCGGTCATCCGTGAAGGAAGCGGTATAATGGGTAAATAGATAAAAGTCCGGTGCTTTCAGGGCAATACGGTCCTCTACTTCCGGCGGGCATATGAACACACACTTTAAGTATCTGGAAGTAAAAAGTTCACGGGCTATATTCAGAGCTGTTGTGAGCCGTTCCAGTTGTGATTCCATAGATTCGGGGTTTTGATAAAAGTCTTCAAAGGGAAACTGATCGATAATATAAAGGGACCCCGGCGAAAAATCGTCTTCTTCCGCAATAATCTGAAGGGGTGCAAAGTTCCCCGTCTTAAAGGGTACTTCTTTTATAGGGAATTGCCCGGAAAATTCTGTCTTTATTTTATCTACCAAAAGCGTTTCTACATCCCGGGTGCGGCATGAAAGGAAGATCAATATCCCCTGCTCCGGGCGCAGCCGAATGTGAGCAAAAAGAAAAGGGAATTGAAGTTCATCCCGTTTTCGCAGCATGGTTTACTTTTTAATTATAACTTTTTTCCCGGTGCCAAAAAGTTCCCTGTATTCGTCCAACCTGCTCTCCAGTAAGGGATTTACACTGTACCACTCGTCGCCGTTAATGTATTCCAGGGCAAATAGACCGGCCAGGAGTTCCAACCGCGTTTCATCCATTTCACCGATAAATTTTTTTTGTTCGTCGATCTCAAGAAGAATTTCCCAATGGGAACGGCTCAAAGGCCGGGCCTTTTTTATGCGGAATTCTTTTACAGCCTCTTCCATATCTCTTTCACCGATAGCGGTGCCCTTCAGGACCTCAGATTCTAATGCAGCAAAGACAATTAACTCGATTAACGTACGAAACACACCGCCGGAATAATATACCGCCATTTCCAGCGCTTTTTCGCTGATCAAGCGGGGTTCCAATCGTTTTAGTACAGCTTGTTTCATAATCTCCCAATTTTTTTCAGTTTCCCGGTCTCTTTTTTTATCCTGGGTCAACAAGCGGATATTTTTAAGCACATGCATTTTACCGATGGAAGATTCAGCTACCGGAGATTTCACGGAATGAATAAGGGAAATGGGTACGGTTAACAGCATGCTGGCATTGTCTATCATTGCAAAGTTCTGTCCATCTTCGGCAAAGAGCTTTTCCGCCGGTTTGACAGATACCCTGTCCAGCCCGTCGATAATAAGCAATGGTTCCTTTTCCGTCAAGTTGCATTTTACATCCGCTGTCAGGTCTTTGACCAGTTCGATTAACTCTTTTAAGCGGGGCCTATACTCATCCCTTACAATCCGGCGAGATTCGGCTTCTCCTTTCATTTTTGTAAAAAAGTCGGCTTTTAGTTTAAGAAATGGCAATTTGAGCCCTCCCCCAGCTTCACCTTTAATACCAACCTCACCAACCTTTTTATCCACGCGGGTGGATTCGATCTTCAGTTCAACATGAAAAAAACTTTCCAGTTTCTGAAAGCGATCTTTAATATACTTGCCGATTGATAAGTTATTTTCCTCCGCAAAGGTCAAAATTTGAAAACAGATGGCCAGCAGCAGCTCTACGATTTCGATATCATAAGGATTCAGCATTTCCTGGATATCTAGTTTGATAATGGAAAACCGATCTGTGATTTGAGGTTCATGAATAAATTTGTTTAATTCTGTAGATTTTCCGTTCCCGGCATGACCGCCAAAGAGTACTTTGTGCCCGGCCGTGGACTTGAGAAATTCAGCCTTTATTAGACTGATCTCTTTACGGCGGGTTTCGATAAAAAAACTCTCCCACTCTTTTTTATCAGCCGGTGTTAAGGGTTTTTGATGGTTAAAATAGCGAATGATGTCACCCAGTGTCGCCGCTTTCATTTTGGCTCCTTTTCGCAACGTTTAATTACAGTGAATTTATACACCAGCAAGTATACCATATTGGCTATTAAAATGCCAAATTAAAAGCACTAAATCCCACTATGCTAATCTCTCGTACCGCACGGGCACTCTGAAAAAACTGATGCCCTCCGTGCGGATCTACTAACCCATATTTTTATCTGCAGGATGGACATAAAAACAAAAAAACTTTGAGTATGTCCATCCTGAAATTTTATTAGAACTCTATAAGAACTTTTTTTTGTCTCCGACGGCCAGGGGGTTCTTTTGAAAAACCACCCCCTGGACCCCCGCAAAACTTTTTTATAAAGGGTTTTTGTGTACCTTTGTGTAAATTTGTGGCTAAAATTTTAACAGATACGCCCGTAGGGCACCTTAAGTCAACAGCATTGGTGGGCGAAGCAGGTTCTTCATGACCAATCAATCCAATGAATATTTAGGTAAAATCCGTATATTTACACGCCTTAACCGGTTTCTTAATAGATCGATAAATACCAACTCATAATCACCCACAAAACCAGGACCCGGAGACCAATAAAAAACACCCCTGGCAGCGTCCAGAGTAGAGCCAATCGGAAGCGGTTTCAATGATTCTTCGGATGAAAGAAAACCACTGTACCAGCCAGCCGGGGTAGTTTCTGGTGTTAAGTGAATCTCCAGTCGTTCCAATTCTTTGATTTCAACCATTATATTGCCGCCCTCATCCGGTTTAAGCATTTGCGGTTTTTCATTGTCCTTAAAGCCTTTTTTGACTCGGATGGGATGCTGGTTATCCACAGGAAGGCGGCTCAAAACCGGATATGGATACGAGGCATCAACATTGAACACCCTACGCATTGTGCCAGACGCTGCTCCCTCTATTTGGTGCTCCGCCGGGAACGCCCTGCTTCCTCCTGTATTCTGGATGGTAAAATAGCGGCTGCCGATGCCGTCGCTGTTTCCTGCATTATCTTTGGCTATCCACTGGATGGTATGCACGCCGTTTTCATATGCCGTGGTGTCCAGGTAAAAGTAACCGATGGCACCGTTACTGTTATTGTATGAGGGGAATAAGCCAGCAATATCGGCCCTGTAGTTATTGTAAGTGGGATGGCCGATTTTGACGCCGTTTATCACCACATCGATAGTGGAACCGTTGGTGGGGATTTTATTGGGCTGCGGTGTTAACGCCCATCCCCAGTTGATGAAATTGGCACCGGATGCCGTACCTCCCTGGGTAGGCGTATCAATGGCGCCAAAGGGTTTCACTGCATTGGCATTATCAACAATGATGGTTTTGGAACCCAGTGTCACGGTGTGTCCTTCGGCATCCGTGGCTTTGGCACGAATGATATACTTGCCGTTTCCACCCCCGGGTAAGAAATTAGTCAGCATCATGTACCCCCAACCAGCCTGGTAGTTTCTGGGATAATCGGGGTAGGCGGATTCAACGTCCGGTCGCGCCCCATCCACAAATACGGCATCGCCAACGTAATTGGAACCGTTGTATATTTTTACGTTTTTCACTTCGATATCGTCCAGCACCCAGCCGGTCACCGGGATACTGCTTCGCACAGTAGAACCATGGGTGGGGGTGGCAAAATCGCCGAAAGGTTTCGCGGTAGACCCGGAATTGTATACTCTCAGCCATACAGGCAACTTCCTGGGGGAATTGGAGGCATTGGGATCGCTGATAGTGATGGTACCGTAGTAGGTGCCGGTGGATAAACCGGATTTGTTGGTTGTGATGTTGACCACACCGGAATTGGTGCCTGAAGTAGGCGAAACACTGAGCCATGGTTTGTTATCGCTGATACTCCAGTTTAAGGTGCCAGCCCCGGTATTGTTGATTAAGAGTATCTGGGGACTGGTAATCTTAGAACCGGCTGCTCCAAAATTGAGGTAAGAGCGGTTTATACCGATTTTCGGCGTACCACCACTGCTGCCGCCGCTTACTTGCAAGGTCACAGATACGGTCTGGGGAGAATTGCTGGCATTGCTGTCTGTCACCGTGACAGTGCCTTTATAGGTCCCGGCAGATAAACCGGTTCGGTTCACTTTAACCGTGACAGTACCGGAATTCTGACCGGAGGTGGGATTGACACTCATCCACGCTCTATTGTCGCTGACCGTCCAGTTTAAGGTGCCGCCGCCGCTGTTACTGACGGTAAAGCTCTGGGAATTACTTCCGCTGGCACTGAAGGTGAGAGAGGATTTGTTCAGCTTAATGGTGGGAGGGGTGGGAGGGGGAGAAGGGGTGTGATCGATCACAATGGGCCATCGGGCATATGTCCGGTTAGAGTTCGTCCCATCCGAATACACGGCATAAATATAGTATGTCCCATCAGCCATATTGGAGGTATCCCAGGTATATTGCCCGGAGGCGGGATTAATGCCGGACTTAATCCGGGTACCGTTGTAACCCCTGTCATTGGTATCGTAATAAAGGGAAAGGTTTTCAGCAGAGGTGGAATGGGTGTTTGTGTACTCCCATTTGATGGTATAGGATTCATCTGCCCGTTCAAAGGCAGCCAGTTTCACTTCATCGATATAAAAGGTTTTGGAAGTGCTGAATTCATGCGGGTCGAGGCGGAAACCGTCGATATTGCCGTTCCACCCGGTAGTGGATTGGCTGCTTTCCAGGGTAAGCTCTTTCATGTCGGCGATAATGTTATCGATGGTGGTTCTGTTGCCGCTTTTGTGCCGGACGATTATATCCGCACTCTGGTGCATCTTTTCAATGCCGCTGTTAAAGAATTCTCCCTGGACATGCCAGTAGACCCGGGCCACGGAGCCACCCACCAGGTCCCAATTGCCGGGAAGTCCCATCTTTAATACCAGGATGCGGTACTTACTACTGTCAATTTTAGTAGACGCTCCCCTGCCGCCGTTAAACCAGAGGAGATACAAAATCGGATCAGAAAATCCCGACTTATTGGTTCCTTTTAAAACCGTAAGGTTGTTCAGGTTGTTCCCCGCGCGGTCAACCGCATTGATGGTAGTGGCTGTGGGGGCACTGGAAAGATTGGCGTAGCCATCCAGGTCGCTGGTGGAATTCATGTTCCAGGCATTGCCCAATTCCACGGTGGCAAAATCATCTCCTCCTTCCTGGGAAGGAGACGTGAATACCAGGGTGGGAATGTCGTTAACCCAGTAATAACCGGCAGAATAACTCATGGCACCGCCGCTGGAGGGTTTAATACCTACATAATAATTGAAACCGGGTGATAGCGCTCCTACAAATAAGCTGTAGGAGGTCCCGGAAACATTGGCTGCTACTTTTCCCAATGTTCCGTTGCCTTCGTTTTTATCGTTATCCAGGTATATATCTACATTACCGGAATTACCGGCCCATTGGATGGTGCGATACAGGGCGGTCTCTCTCTCTACCAGCCGAATCCAATCGATTTTGATATTGGCGATGACAGGTACGGGATCATAGCGGAGTGAATCGATGTTACCGCTCCATGTGATCTTGGAACCGGATACTGCGTGGGCTCCCAGGTTCGGAATGCTAACCACATAAATGCCCCAATCGTTTGAAACACNNAGTTTCCAGGATGGAGATGTTGGGATCATTAGTGGTGGCGGAGGCGGAGAAGATGCCGTTGGAAAAGCTAATGCTGGTAAGGTTGGATCTGGAACCGCTGATGACGTCGAAAATAAACCAGCCCAGGTCGGTTTGTTGGTTCATATCCCAGGGGTCCTGGAAGGCCGAGGTGGCAAAATCCTCTGCCGCCCGGACCTTGGTAGCGGACGAGGGTGATGTCACGGTGATGGCCGCAAATTGATTTATAGATAAAACCAGACATAATGTCAAAACAAGAACCAGAGGCTTTAGATTCCTATTCATATTTGTTTTCCTCCTATTTCTTTTCGTAGAAAAATCCCGCCTTGATATTGAAGCCTTCAACGTTCAACTTATCATGGGTCTGCCGTATAGACAAACGCATACTTCTATCCTGCTTCCTTTATATCCATATCCATTGAGATTTTTCTACGTTAAACAAATGAGTTACCGGATAAGTATACATTCTTTCCCCCTTTTTTTCAACTAATTTTTTTATTTTTTCCCCGCGGCGCCCTATGGCGTGGGGGACCCAAGATAAAATTCTTATCATTCTTCTTCATACACTGCTTCAGCCATTGCCTGCATGACCCTCCACTGTTTCACGTTCTCATAGAGTTCTTTTGTCATACGTTTTTCAAGGGATTCCGGGTTTTCCAATAATTCCCAGGCGGTTTTCTCATTATTGGTTTCTTTTTCTGGGGTTTTTAGTCGTTTCACCCATTCAATACGCTTTTGAGGCGCTGGATGACTATCGTAGGCAGAAGTGGGCTGCTCCAGGGCTTCCTTAAATTCAGCTTCGATCAACTCTGGGGGAGATTTTTCCTCCTGGCTGCTGCCCTCCTCCTGGGAAAAAAAACCTTCCGGCCAATTTTTAGGCACTTCAAGGGTATAAAGATTATGAAGTTCTCGTTTTTCTTTTTCTGCTTGAGTGATCTCGATGTTGGCCATCAGGTTAAATTCAATGGAACGTTTGATTACAGAGGACAGACCCTGTACAAAGGCTTTGGCGCCATAGGCCAGGGCAGATAGTTGGTCCGCCAGGACTTCTTGCAGCCGTGATGCGCCTTCAGAAATACGCAAGAAAATGCGATAAAAGCCATTAATGAACAACCATGCCGGATTATACCACCTGGCAGCCCCGCCCTCGGCCATAGCTTGCGCAGAGGCATGAATACTGCGCCGTACATGGAGAGCCAATGTTCCCCCAGCCGTGTCTTTATTATAAAGGTGACCAAATTCGTGGGCCAGGATTGATTTGAGCTGCAATTGCGTCAATCCTTTTAATACACCCAACCCCAAAATTAGACAGCGTTCGGTTTTTCCCAGGAAACGTTTCCACAGGGAACCCCGCTCGAACACAGCAATTTCGGCTCCTGAAACGATAAATACTGTGTCCACCATTTGGGTACCCACTTTTTGAGCTACTTCCCGTAATACCTGGAATAACTTCGGTGCTTCTTTTTCTTCCAACCGCGGCCCTGGATCCTCTTCTTTAGGACGAATAAACAAACTTTTTATCATGGCGCCTATGGTCACAAACATCAACACCACAATGATGAGCACTAATTTAATGGGAATTCGCCCCACTGTATAAAACCCATAAATCACTCCACCACCGGCTGCTAAAACCAATATGATGACCACTGGCAAGGAAATATAAAAATAGATGGAAGACATACCCAGGATTACTTTATAGATACGGCGCATCAGGCGAATTCCTGCAGAGGGTTCCCCGGTGACGTGGGGGTCTTGCTTTTCCACTGAGACAAGAGTCAATTTCGATAATACCATGCCGGTTAGCAGGAGCAGAACCAAAACCACCGCCCATACAACGATTCCATATATTGAATAGCGGAATATACGCCATTTCTGCGCTCTGTCTTTAATACCGGATTCTTCAAGTATTTTATCTGCAATCGCCGCGGGCAATCCCAGTTCTTTTGTACGCAGGATTTCTTTTTCGGCCCTTTCCCAATCTTCGGCCATGGCTGCGGAAATACCCATGAAATAATGAGTGGCCATGCCATCCGGGTCCAGCGTCTTTAATTTTAACACCGCAGCGTTGAATAATACATCCTTATAATTTGCCAGCGCTGTCTGGCACAAAAGGATGTAGGCCTGAGGATCATCGGGCAATTCTTTTGCAACCTCTTGTGCCAGAGGAAGTGCTTCACCATGATATGTTTTATCGGTAAAGCGCAATAAAGCCGTCACTACAGCCATTTTGTTATAAGGATGATTATTGATCTTTAGTGCTCGACGGGCATAGCGCAGCGCCTGTTTATCTTGCTCTGTCACGTAACTGAGGCGCCGGTAAGCCGGAGCAAAATCCTCCACCAGGTCCAGCACTTGTTTATATTTATCAGCGGCAATTTTACTTTCACCTCTATCCAGTGCTTCCGTGGCTTCACGAAAATATTCCGCAGCCTGTGGGGACTTTTGTTCCAATTGCTTGTAATATTGAGCTTCTTTCTCCTGGTCCCTTTCAGAGGCGTAAAGGTGCCCGCTAATAATAACCAGCATCGATACCAGAATGGATACCAGTAGTATCAATAGACTACCACGCCCACTGTAGTTGCAATAATTATTTTTCATCTTTTACTCTCCTCCTGGATTCAAATTAATTACCCTCTAAACTGTTTCTTCCTCTTCTAATATTAAGTTGTGAAAAAAACAGTTTTTAAAGACACAATTACAGTTCTATATTGTAAACAATACCGATTGATTTGTCAATAAGATATTTTCCCTGGAATGAGGGTTACGTCAATGTCCTGAAAGCACGAAATCGTGCAGAGTCCAAATTTAAAATTTCTCAAAGTCGTTTTATTTGATGATTTAGTAGCAACCTTTTCTCAATGATATCACTTACTCCATCACTCCACGCTAGTACACAATTGGTTCTGTGGGATACTGAAAATCTTCCATCTCTGTAAAATAATAGTAACTCCGGATCACATGTTTATTAATAACAGGATTCGACTGCTCATTAGATAATGCAACATAAGGGGCACCTTTGGTAAAAAACCGGCCGATGGTTTCGACATCTGCCTTGTTTTTTCTGCGATGCCACAGGATACCGGGAATCTCCCAGAAAAGCCGTAAATAAGCCTTCATGTAATAGAACACATTCTTATAAGACCTCTGGCGGAAAAAGGAAATACTGTTTTTGATATCTTGCTTCAGGTATGTTTTAAAGAATTTTTTCATTAATTTTCCTTTCAGGTTTTTCAAGACAAACCGCATGCGGTTTTTGGCCACCAAATACAATTTTAAACCGGAAGGATAAGAGCCGCCGAAGGCATGATAAACAATGGCTTTGGGAGCGGCAAGCAGTTTCATCTTTGCCAGGTGAGCACGGATGCTCCAATCCACGTCCTCGTAAAAGCTTTTGTATGCTCTATCTAACGGACCTAGCTTTTGCCACCCGGTTTTTGTTACCAAGATGGCACCAAAACAGGCAGAACTGACATACTTCAAATGATCGAATTGCCCGATGTCTACTACACAAAAGTAATTATCCGAACCCCAGTTTTTTTCGGTTATGAAATTGCCGATACCATTGATAAATGTAGGCAGTTTACTGAAACGCATCTGGGGAACTACACCGGCCACTGTTTCTTTATCCTTTTCTTCCAGGTACCTGCGAAAAAGCATCTCGATAAAATCCTCCGCCAATACCAGGTCCTGGTTCAGGATCAGCACCAGGTCCCCGGCAGCAGCTTCCACGCCGATGTTTACCGCCCAGGCATAATGGTAATTCTTTTTATTTTTTATGACATTTGCTTTCTTATAATCTTGTTTGACGATATCCAGGGTTTGGTCAGTGGAACCATTATCCACCACAATAATCTCCTGGGGTGCCAGTGTTTGTTTATAAAGGGATTCCAGGTTCGGGCCGATGAATTTTTCACCATTAAAGGTGACAATCACCACACTGATATTTGCCTTACCGGGTATTTCTTGCGGTTGATCTTGCTTTGTTAACCTTGTTTTCCCCTGTTTAGCAATGATTCCCGCTTTCCAGGATACCAGCAAATAGTAATGGATCAATTTGGAAGAAACGTAACCGCTGTCAGTTTTAAAGATTTCGGTCAGTTGAAGGAAAGAAGCGGGGAGAGACTCCAGGATGCGTTTCCCAATGTCATCGGTTTCTATTTTTGCGCCTGTTCCGGTGTGCTGCAAAAATGTCCTGCCCGCATTATCGGATTCACTCGACTCCACAAACCGGTATTGGTCAGATACGACAAAAACATCCTGTTGTTCAATTGGTGGTAACATTGGCGATCACGTCCTCCCATTTATCCAGGATACGCTGCGGATGATAGTTTTCAGCGGCTTTGCGCCTGGCATTTTTTGAAAACCGCTTTCGCATTTCTTCATCCGCTAACAGTTCAATAATCGCACCGGCAACTTCGGTAATAGTCCCGGGTTCCACAAGTATACCGGTTTCGGATTCTTCCACGATATACCGGGCCACACTGTTCTTACTGGCAATCACCGGCACCCCGCAATTCAACGCTTCCACGAACACAATCCCAAACGATTCCATTTCCGAAAGACAAATAAATATATCCGACATCTGGAAAATATCTTCTTTTTCCTCTGCAGGGAAATTATCGATAAAATACACCTTACCATTGCAGGTCTGTTCCAAGATGGATGCCTGTTTTTTCAACAGGTCGGTATTATCAGTGGTACCGCCGGCAATAACTAAGGCCACATCCTGCATATCCATATGCTGCCAGACATATCTCATTGCTTCCAACACCACGTTGACCTTCTTGTGCACACCGTGCTGCCCCAGGTAAAGCACAATAAAGGATTCTTTAATACCGTACCGTTTTCTGATTTGAATTTTATTTTTCCTCCCTGATTCCAGTTGATGTTCTTTTAATGGAAGCGGGGGCAATATAATAATGTTTTCCGGATCAATAGCCCCTTCCTTTGCCAGGTATTCTTTTTCCATCGGACTTTGGGCCATAACAATATCTGCTTCCCGCATCATTTTAAAGAAAATCTTATTGTAAAAACTGCATGGATCAAAAATGTGATAACTGGGGATGATGATTAACGGTTTTTTCATCCGTTTGGCCGCCTTGTAGGCATAATAAGCATTTAAGGTAGGTAACGGTGCGGCGTATATCACATCGGGATTATAGACCATGATCTTATCAATAAATCGACGATTCCTTGGACCAAAGGAGATAAGACGGAGCCAGTCACTGAAGGGGAATTTAACCCGGCAGGCAATGGAGCGCAATTTATTTAAAATGCCCCGTCCAAACGTTCTAAAGGTCAATCGTACCACTTGAATGCCGTTAATGGTTTCCTGGGCTTTCTCTATCCGTCTCTTATCCTCCAGGAAGAAAGCCTCTGTGGAATATGCATTGCTGGTGAGTACCTTTACCTCATACTCCCTTTTTATCAACTCTTCGGATAAGTGTTTAATATGGAGTTCAACCCCACCGATGGCCGGATAAAAGAGATGTGTCACAAAAAGAATTCTGATTTTTCTTGCCATTATCGCCGTCCAATAGGGTCGAAAGAAGCCGCGGCAGAGAGGTGATAATAGAGTTTTTTACCGGAGATATTAAAGAACTGGCCGAATTCCCCTACCTCTACATAAGGAAAGTATTTTTTCAAGAAACGTTCCAGCATGGATTTAGTAAAAAAGTTCACGTGCGTGGGTTCAAAAAAATGATGCATGATTACGTTGTATTCCACGCACACTTCCAAAGGCGAGAGATTTGGAACCGATAAGATCAGGTTTTTACGGGCCACCCTCACAATCTCCGAGAGTGCCGCATAAGGGTCCGCCAAGTGTTCCAACACTTCCAGCATGATAACCGTATCGAAACTTTTATCCGGGAATTCCAGCTTTTCCGCCCGCATATGATAAGCTTCAACATGTTTCCGGGCTTCGCAGGCATATTCTTCTTTAGCTTCGATGCCAATGCAGTGAAATCCCCTGTTATTTAGTTCAATACAATTGACCCCATGACCGCAGCCAATATCCAGGATTTTGTGCCCTGCATGCTTCTCCACCATTTCCAGCATCATGGGTGAAAAATGTTGATGAGGAGGCCCAGGTGTATACAAATCCTTCCGGTGGAGCATCAACACCTGGTTTTCTTCATGCATGTTAAAAAAATCGGAGTAAATTTTTTTCATCCCTCTACTCAAAGAGGGTGTAAATACTGCTTTAAGCTGTTTCAATAATCGTCCAATTCCTTTCATTTTGATTCTTCCTTAACACAAAAGGTACCGATGGTTTCTCCATCTGAAACCGCTGCCCGAATGCCCCGTCGTTCCATGGCATCCCGCAGTGCTCTTTTAGCCCGCTCAAAAGACTTGGATTTGGCATCCACACGGACCGCCGCAGAACCAGGAACCATGCGCCAGTGATATAATATTTTAGGAATATGAAAAATTTTTTCAGTTAATTCTGTAAGTCTTAATAACAAATCATAATCCTGGCTCCCCTCAAATCCCTTGCGAAATCCCCCAACCTTGTCTACCAGTTCCATGCGGCATACCACCAGGTGGCAGAGATAATTGTAGGTGAGAAATAACTCAGGGTCCCAGTCGGATTTATAAACCGGCCTGAGACGCTGGCTGGAAAGGGTTAATTTATCTTCATCAGTGTATATGATCTCTGCTTCCGGGTATTGATTCAACAACTTCACCACTTCGAAGAGACTGTCTTTACTCAGCTCATCATCATGGTCCAGGAAAGCTGCATATTGCCCCGCAGATAAAGATAAGGCTTGATTGGACGCACCAGATATCCCCTGGTTCTCTTCCAGGAATTTGACCTTCACGCGCATATCATTGGTTTGATAACGGCTTAATACCTTCCGGATATGCGGTTTTGACGACGCGTCGTCAGCAATACACAATTCCCAATTCTCATATACCTGCTCAAAGACTGATTCAATCGCTCTCACCAACCATTGGCGGGGAATATTATAAACCGGCATTATCAAACTGATCTTGGGCTTAAAAGCGAAAGATTCGATCTCCTTTTTCATGACCTCAATATCAGCAGCAGTTAAAGCTGTTTCCTTCACCCATCGTTTATACTTTAAATCCTCCTTCCCAAAATCACCAACACCAAACATCTTCGTCTTTATACCATTTTTTAAGAGTCTTCCCAGATGAACCAGGCGTCCTGCCATTTTCCACAGCAATGTCACTTTCATTTTAATGGGTTTTGTTTTTTTATTTTAAATGTCCCTGGTCTCAGACCATCCACCACCATGCTATTAATGCCCCTTCTGCGGAGGGTCTCTGACAGCAGTTGCCTCGATTTTTCCAATGCCTCTGTTCTGAAATCCACTTTCGACGCCGAGGAACCCAGAATCTCCCGCCAGTGATACAATATTTTAGGAATGTGGAAAACCTTATCGGTTTTCTCCGTGATCCGTAAATAAAGATCATAATCCTGGCTCCAGTTATACTTCGCCCGGAACCCACCCACGTCATCCACCAGCTTCTTCCGACATACCGTGAGATGATTGATATAATTGTAAGTTAAAAACAAGTCCGGCGACCAGTCCGGCTTAAACTCCGGCCGCCGCCGCCGGTTATCCAGGGTTATTTTATCTTCATCCGTGTAAATCACATCCGCTTCAGGATGCCCATTCAGAAACTTCACCACTTCAAATAAGGCCAGGGGATGCAAAACATCATCCGAATCCATAAAAGCAATAAATTCACATTCCCCGGACACCATTGCCAGCGCTTCATTAGTGGCCCTGGCAATCCCCCGGTTGCGCCGGAGATGTTTAATTTTTATGCGGTTATCCTTCTTACTGTAATGATCCAGGGTCTCCCGCACCTGGCTTTCCGGGGAGCCGTCATTAACAATGCAAAGTTCCCAGTTTTCGTACAACTGGCTCAGCACCGATTCGACAGCTTTTTCCAGCCATTCCTGCGGCGTATTGTACGCCGGCACCACAATACTAATCAAAGGACTGTATTTAAATTCCCCGCTCTCTTTTTTCAGTTGAGTAACGGCCTCTTCTGTAAGTTGAAGCTCATGTTTTTTTAACCAGCGCCGGTACGCCCCGTCGCTGACGGATAAGAAAGGATGCCTCCGCTTCCCCCTCAGTACCTGCCCTAGCTGCTGCATTTTTCCCAGGAACTGCCGACCCACGAAAACAAACGGCGATACCAACAACCGGTTAAAAAATTGCATCACCCGGTACACACGGGTGCTTCTCATGTGCTCGAAAGCAGCAATTTGCACTGCCTGGTGCTGAATAAGCCCGTCTTTTTCTTCCAGGAGAGCGCGGGTTCGCAGCGCTTCCAGGTCCAGCAGCAGGCGCACATGACTTAAATCAGAACCTGCCAACGCATCCATTCGTTGGTTTTGATATTTCTCCGCATAAGCAGAAAAATGCACATCTATCTTTTTAAGAATCTCTTCATATTTTTTTTCTTTGGCAATCACAAATACCTTCCGGTATCCTTCCCCGGCGTGGTCGCTTTCATAAAAACTCATGTTATAAAACCGGTCCAACATGATGTCCAGCCGTTCCGTATCGGGAATGCCCATCAGGTAGTGTTTGACCATCATCATTACCAGCCAACTGTTCAAATATCCACTGTCAAAACATATAAAATTCAAACCCCGATGGTTAATCAATTTTTTTAATTCATCCGCATCCGGCAGTTGATTTTCGATATGTTCTTTTAACTGCTCCTGTTCAGCGTGCAGCACCTTACGAATATATTCCAATACGATCTGTTCAGCCAGGGCATTTCGCTGCGAATAAAAGGGCGCACCCAGGATAACAAATTCCTTTGCCACCCTCAGCAGGTTTTCCAGGAATTTTTCCCTTTCTTCCAGCGGAACGTGTTCATACACATCCGAAGTCACCACCATATCAAAAGATTTATCTTTAAAAGGCAATTGAGAGCCGTCCCCACGGACGTAACCGGGAATGCAGGATTCCATCACATCCAGAGTAACGATCTCATGCTGCGGTAAGAATTCTTTTAACAACAGGTTGTCCCGTTCCTCTGCATCCAGGCGAAAACCACCTACATCCAGTATTCTTAATTTTTTCTTATTGCTTTCCCCTGTGATAATTTCCACGATCTCCCGGATATCCCGGGACCTCTGGTACAAATCGAAAGGGTACTCCAGCAGGTAGTCATGTTTATTTTCATTTGCCATGTTTAATGCTCCATCGCGAGGGAATGGTAATTAAACCGTACCGGTCTACTACTGCTTCCGACTCAATCACATGAAATTTCCAGTGCTGTTCCCAATGATCATAGGGTTGTAACATGCTCAAATCGTAAACAGCAGCGGAAAACAAATAGGTACCTGGCAGCAAGGGAAGCGATTCTGCCTCATACTCCACCACCCCTTCACCTTCTACAGCATCGATGGAAAAACCATGTTTTTTGGTATTGGGGCCGGTGATATGTACACCCCGGTCACTATAAATAGCAACACCAAACACCGGTTTTTCCACCTTTGAGTAGGCATGGTAATGAATCCGCACCCGGAATTGTTCTCCGCATTTGATAAAATTGGTTTCGTTTCCTTTATTGTCCAGGAAAACCACACCGGTAATCTCCACTTCTTTGCTGCCCCAGCGGTTTTTACTATTTGATACGGCAGCGGCATCGATATCCGCCACCGCGAGTACTGATTCCGGTTTCGGGCCTTCTTCTCTTAATTGCAGGTCACTGTTGCCGATCAGGATCCTGTGATACTCAGAAATCACCTCCAATGGTTTGCCTTGAGTAACTAACCTGCCATTATGCAGCAGAAATACCTGGTCGCACAATTCTTGCACAGATTCCAGGTCATGGGAAACAAACACGATGGTCTTACCGGCTTTTTTTAATTCATGAATCTTGCGAATACATTTTTTCTGGAACGTTTCATCCCCCACAGCCAGCACCTCATCCACCAGCAGGATATCCGGGTCGATATTGATGGCCACGGAAAACCCCAACCGTACATACATACCAGAAGAATACGTTTTCACCGGGTTATCGATAAAATCTTCCAGCCCGGAGAAATTTACGATATCTTTAAACTTCCGGTTTACTTCGGCCCGGGAAAACCCCAGGATCGAGGCGTTGATATACACGTTTTCCCTGCCAGTTAATTCCGGGTGAAACCCGGCACCCAACTCGATCAAAGTGGAAATCTTACCATGCGCATTGATGGTGCCGCCATCCGGGTAAATAATCCGTGAAATTAGCTTTAAAAGTGTGCTTTTCCCTGATCCGTTGCGGCCGATAAAACCAATGGTTTGACCTTTAGCGATTTTGATATTTATGCCTTTTAACGCCCAGAATTCAGAGCTTATTTTTTTTCTTTTGCCTTTTAACAAATTCAATATGACGTATTTCAGGTTGGATTCCCGGTGGTGATAGACTTTATATTTTTTGGAAACGCTGCTAATCTCGATTGCCGTGTTATTCGCGTTCATTGTTCAACGTTCAATGTTAAATCTCTTCAGCAAAGCGTCGCTGTTTTTTATGAAACACAAATCCGCCAAAAAGAAAAAATAGCACACCTATGACAACCACCATTGACAAATGAAGGGGAAGAGGAATGTCATTGCGTAAAATAATGTCCCGGTAAGCTTCTACAAAAGGAGTAAAGGGGTTAAAATAGGCTAAAAAGGTTAAGTTAGGGAATTGTTTAGCGATCATATCAATGGTCCAGATTATGGGTGTCAACCAGAACCACAGCATAAGAAGAACCTCCAAAAAGTGTTTCACATCCCGGTAATAAACATTCAGGGCGGAAACAATGAGGGTTAATCCCAGCACAAAAAGGGTCTGAAAAAAGATAATCACCACCAGGAAAAACAAGGAGAGTCCTGGTTTGACGTTAAAAACAACAAGTAAAGCGGGTATTAATACCAGGAAGGTGAGGACAAAATGGAAGAGGTTTACCAGGACGATGGAGAGGGGCAGGACCTCCCTGGGGAAGTAAACCTTTTTAACTAAGTTACTGTTTTCCGTAATAGAAGTAACTCCCATTGATAGAGCGGAACTCAAAAAAAGCCAGGGCAGCAAGGCACAGAATAACTTGGGAGTAAAATCGGGTTCCCTGATCCCGATCACATATTTAAAGGCAATGGTATAGACCGCCAGCATCAGCAGCGGGTTCAACAGCGACCACAAAAAACCCAGGGCAGAACCTTTGTATTTGACTTTCAGGTCCCGGGCCACCAGGTTGTAAATCAGGTATTTAAATTCCCAAATACCTTTGATACGTTTAGCGATTGTCATTAATGCTCGACTCGTCCAATGAGTTTATTAATAAAATAATCTAAAAGCAAGTTTACCATAAAAAGTGGACGGCGTCCACACCCTATAGGAATCGTTCGTGACGTTTGAAGGGTCCCAACCGGAAAAGCTTTGTTTTTTTTTGCGCGTTTTTACAGAATATTAATAATAAAGTAGTAAAAGAAAACCGGGATTTAGTTGAGTAGTTGAGTGAGGTGAGTAATGTAAGTGAGGAATCTGAGAGAGCTTTTCCCTACTCACCTTACTCACCCTACTCACCTCACTCACCTATTGCCCCCATTAGCTTATTCACAAAGTAATAAAAGAGGAAATTGACCATAAAAAACAATAATAGAAGACCGAATACCAATATATAAGGCCGAAATTTGAGCTGGGGCAATTGGTTCAGCCATCGTTGTTTTTCTTTCCAGATGGAGGAATAATAATACACCCTGAAGGTCAAATCTCCCTGTTCCTGTTTATTGTTGACATAGAGGCTGCCAAAAGGATAAACACTTTTTTTAGATGTCCAGGCTGCCAGTCTCTCGTTTTTGTTTTTGGGGAAATGATCGAGTCGCAGGCGATAATTTCCTGCCGGGATATTATTTGCATGAATGGTGAAGGAATAAAACCGGTTATCTTCCACGGTATTGGCCGGGTAATTCTTCAGGTAGAGGGGGTTATCTCCTTTAAAAATGCTGAGGCGCAGGATACCGCCTTTGGGTTTAATTTTGTAGTTCGCCAGCATGATATCGATGCGTGCCAGGGGGCCCGAGGTGCGAAACTCCTGGCTCACGTTTTTGTTTTCCCCGGAAAGGGGCAGGGGAAATTCGTTAATATACCTCGAATAGTCCATCACTTCAACGCTTTTGAAAAAAAGCAGGTAAACCTGGAGTAACAGGAACAATGCCGACAAAACCAACTTTAAAACGAGCTTCCGCCTTTCCCCTGGAAGGGTGCGGCCCGACAGTAAGGAAATAATATGTTGCCGCTGCATTTGTTTTCGGCAAATAAAGGTATAATTATATGCATATTGCCTCTTAAATGCAAATGTTTGGGGCCACAAAGGTACACAAAGGAGCACGAAGAAAGGGAAAAAATCCAAATTTCAAAGTTCCGTCCCTGTTTTCTATTTTCTTTGCTTCCGGGGGCGCACTTGTCCGCCACCTTATATGTTCACCCGGTTACACACGAATATGCGTTGATTATTTCCCGTCGAACTTCTTAAAAAGCAGCGATCCATTGGTCCCACCAAAACCAAAGGAATTAGACAATGCATAATTAATGTCCTTGGAAATACCTTTGTTGGGGGTGTAGTTCAGATCGCATTCCTCATCCGGATGCTCATAATTAATGGTAGGCGGAATAAAGGAATGGTTAATAGAAAGTACTGAGAAAATCGCCTCACTTGCGCCGGTAGCTCCCAGCATATGACCGGTCATGGACTTGGTGGAACTGATGTTAAGTTTATAGGCATGTTCTCCAAATACCTGCTTAATAGCCTGGGTCTCTACTTTATCATTCAAGGGAGTAGAGGTGCCGTGAGCATTAATGTAGCCGACCTCTTGCGGTTGAATTTGGGCATCGTTGATAGCCATTTGCATGGTCCTGGAAGCACCGCTGGCTTCCGGGTCCGGGGCGGTCATATGATAGGCATCACTGGTATACCCGTATCCCACAATTTCAGCAAAAATCCGTGCTTCTCGTTTCACCGCATGTTCCAGGTCTTCCAGTATCAAGGCAGCAGCGCCTTCAGAAGCAACAAAACCATCCCTCTCCTTATCAAACGGACGGCTTGCCCTTTCAGGCTCGTCATTCCTTGTGGACAATGCTCTCATCACTGAAAAACCGGCAATTCCCAGTTCAGTAATCGGGTATTCTGCGCCTCCTGCGATCATAATATCTGCATCCCCTCTCTGGATGATTTTAAAGGAATCACCCACTGAATGAGTACTGGCTGCACAGGCAGTCACAGTGGCAAAATTAGCCCCTCTGAATCCATATTTAATGGAAACGTGACCGGAGGCCAGATTAGCCAGCGAAGCAGGTAAGAAAAAGGGCGATACACGAGTAGGCCCCCTTTGCAGCAAAATCACCTTGTTGGCTTCAATGGTGGATATACCTCCAATCCCTGATGAGATAAATACACCCGCTCGATCTTTATTGACCCTGTCCAGGTTCAAACCCGAATCGGTCACTGCTTCTTCCGCAGCAATCAACGCAAGTTGCATATAGGGATCGAATTTTCTGGCCTCTTTCCGATCAAAATAGGCATACGTGTCATAATCTTTTATTTCACCGGCAATTTGTACATAGTAATTAGAAGCGTCAAAGCGTGTGATTTTAGAAATACCGCTGCTACCGTTTTTGATACTTTCCCAGCTTTCCGATATGGTTTTACCGACAGGGGAGATCATCCCCATGCCGGTAACCACCACCCTTCTTAACTGTATCGTTCTTCTTGTAAAATCCATAACAAATTACACAAAATTCGAATTAGAACTACAACGACTATTCCGTTTTTTCCACGATATAATCCACAGCTGAACCAACCGTATCTAACTTTTCAGCTTCTTCCTCCGGTATTTTGAGATCGAATTCATCTTCCATTGCCATAATCAACTCGACCTGGTCCAATGAATCTGCACCCAGATCCTCGACAAACTTTGCATCTGTTGTGACCTGGTCTTCACCTACATTTAACTTTTCTGCTACAACGGTTTTTACTTTAGCTAAAATCTCTTCTCTTGTCATTTTCTTCTCCTATTTTTTAAATTAATAGTCCACCGGAAACATTAATCACAGTTCCGGTTATATACGAAGCTGAAGGGGAAATGAGAAACCATACCACTTCAGCAATATCTTCGGGAGTTCCTGCTCGTTTGAGAGGTATATTGGCAATATACTCTTCTTTGACTTTATCAGGCAGTTTTTCGGTCATTTCTGTCAAAACAAATCCCGGTGCAACAGCATTAACGGTAATGTTTCGTTTGCCCAGTTCCCTGGCAAAGGTTTTGGTCAAAGCGATTATTCCGGCTTTTGAGGAGGCATAATTGGCCTGGCCGGGAGTTCCCAGGATACCACTCACCGATGCGATATTTACAATGCGGCCGAACCGTTGTTTCATCATCACCTTTGCTGCTGCTTGTGAACAGAGGAACGTGCCTTTGAGATTGATATCCAGGACCATATCCCATTCCTGTTCCGACATGCGAACTGCCAGGTTGTCTCGCGTTACCCCGGCGTTATTAACCAGGAAATCCACAGATCCCCATTGGTCAACCGTAGTTTTGATAAGGGTTTCCACGTCCTCGACCCGGGACACATCAGCTTTTATTGCCATTGCTTGAACTCCCAGGCTGTTCAGCTCTTCAGCCACTTCCCGGGCTTCATCCAGCAAAACATCCGATACCACCACATCCAGTCCTGATGTCGCCAGCTTCAAAGCAATGGTTTTCCCGATACCCCTGGCTGCACCGGTAACAATTGCGTGTTTGTACGTCGTGTCTTGGTTATCATCCATAGCTTAACTCCTTAAATCGACCCTGCTTGTGTATACGTTCGATTTCTTTGGAAATTTTATCCAGAACATTCTCTTTAATAAATCGCTTACTTAAATCAATGGCACTGCGAATGGCTTTCTCACTGGAACCGCCGTGCCCGATAATAACAATACCATTCACTCCCAACAGCAAAGCACCACCATACTCGGAATAATCCATCCTCTTTTTGATACGTTTGAAGGAATTTTTTATCAGGAAAAAACCAAGCCTGGCAACAATACTGGACATGATTTCCCGTTTTAGCAGTGAAAGCATCACATCCACCACACCTTCGGTGACTTTTAAGGTGACGTTACCGGTAAAACCATCGGTAACAATCAAATCTGCGACTCCTATATAAACATCCCGGCCTTCCACGTTTCCTACAAAATTGATATCCATAGATTTGAGTATATTATAGGTAGTTTTTATCAATTCATTGCCCTTGGCCTCTTCTTCGCCAATACTCATCAACGCAATCCTGGGGTTCTTTATCCCGATCACACTTTCCAGGAAAACTTTTCCCATCAGGGCAAATTGCACCAGGTTTTTGGGTTTGGAATCCACATTGGCTCCCACATCCACCAGCAGCGATTGGCCTTTGAGTGTGGGAACCATCAAGGCCAGGGCAGGTCGTTCAATTCGTTTCAGGGTTCCCAACACGGTTTTGGCAATGGCCATCACAGCCCCGGTGTTTCCTGCGGAAATCATGGCCTGGGCTTTTTTGTGTTTTACTAGGTCCAGGGCTTTTTTTATAGAGGTTTTTTCTCTTTTTTTCCAGTAAGAAAAAAAATTCTCGCGCATTAACACTTTTTCATGGGCATTAAGGATTTCGAGATTTCCAGGAAAATCGATTTTATGTTTTTTGAATTCTTTTTTGATCTCCTTTTCTTTTCCCACCAGGACAATGGACAGGTCGTTATTATTTTTCAGGTAACCCACAGCCCCACGGATAACCACCTCAGGGGCTGAATCTCCACCCATTGCATCAACGGCAACTTTCATGACTTCTATCACCGAATTTGAATTTAACCACCATATGACATATCACCTGTGATACGTGATACACAAACCTGTAGGTGTACGTATCAATGTCCACATAAACAATCATCCTTTAATGACTATTCTTCCTCGGCTTTGATCACCTGCCGTCCACCATAGTATCCACAACTTTTGCATGCCCTATGGGGAAGTTTTGGCTCATTGCATTGGGGACACGAAGACAACGTCTCGATTTTCAATGCCTGGTGTGACCGCCTTTTATGGGTTCTCTGGTGCGAATGTCTACGTTTAGGCAGTGCCATGTTTCACCTCTTTATCTTATCAAATAGTACGCCCATTTCACTCAATGAGTTTTCACATTGACAACTTTCAAAGTTTAGATTGACCCCGCAGTTGGGACATATTCCCTTACAGTAAGGACTGCAAGTGGGGTTAAAGGGGATAAACAGGTTCACCTGTTCCATTAAAATCCTTTCCAGGTCGATTTCTTCCCCATCGAAGAAGATGTACTCCATTTCATCCGGGCTTAGAGCAGTATGGTTTACGTCAACCAACTGAACCGGGAACAAAATAATATCAAACGTTGAATCTACCTTTAGATCAAAATTTTCCAGGCAGCTGACGCATCGCAGCGAAAGTGCAGTTCGAACCCGTCCTTTGGCTTTAATTTTTGCCCCTTCGCGAATGAAATGGATTGAATAATTGAGTTCTTCCAGGAAAAAGCTCCCTTCTTCGATTAGCAAATTTTCATCCATAACTATTGTGTCTTGCATCCACAGTCCTTTCGTTCCGATTTTATTAATATCTATCAACATTATCAAATCCCTGTCGTTTTTGTCCTATTTCTCATATTATGAAATAGGTTTTTAACATATTTCAGATATAAAGTCAAGGTACAGCCCGAAAAACCAGAAATTCCGCATTTATTTTTTTTCTTCTCTAATGAAGGGGTTTTTAGGACAAATTCCCATTGTCACAAATTCTCTTTTTGAAAAACAGCCACAATTGGAGAAAAAATTGCTAATAATTTTGCTGAATAGAGGTGAAATTTTCTGAAAGTTCAGACGAAATCCAGACTTCAACATTTAGAAAAACGGTTACCTTGTCGTGAAATCTTGCCATTTCCTGGCAAAAAAATTCCGATTATCTATTATTATAGGTCATTTACGAAAGATTTTTTTTGACCTTTTTGGTTCCGGCTCGACCGGGTTGTGGACAGGCAAGGGAAGTCCCGTCTGTTTTTGTCAATTCAGTCGATAGGTTGGATACCAATAATAAAGCTGGTGATTTTTTTATTTTCCACCTGGTGGTACTGTGGCTCACATTCTTTACCTATGGGGGTTTTTGTATCAAAAATTACCAGGTATCCCTCCGGGCAGGATTCCGATGCCAGGTATTTTGACCACAACTGGTTTATGCCATCATTTAGCGTACGGGTAAGATTCTGATGATTCATCTTTGTTTCAATAATATACTTTCTTTCTTTGTACGTTAACAGGATATCCATTCTACCCAACCCGCTCATGACTTCATAGCGGAGTTCTCCTTTTCCACCGCTCACAAATTGATACAACCAGGCAGTTAATAGGAATTGACCGGTTTTTTCATAGGGTTTTCCTTCCCGGTAAAAGGCCTTACACCAATTCGAGCAATATATTGTTCAAAATCCAGGAGAATTTTTTCCATATCCAACCGGTCCCGGGCAAGGACGTATCCCGGCATGGGTACCTGCCGGTAAACCTTCGCCGCTTTGAAAAAGGTCTTAACATACCTGGCTTTATATATGTTATTGGCGACAACAGCGTATCCATTTTTATCTTTTATTAAACCATACTGCTCCAACCAGCCCTGTTCCTCATCATCGGGGTCATATTCCAGGTGATCAAACACGGTTTCGATGAACGTTTCTTTATATAGTTTGGCTTTTTCATAAAGATTGTAAAAATGATCGTTTTTTTCTCGCAGCAGGAGTTGAATGGCTTTTTCTACATCTTTTATGGTAATGGGGTCAACGGTTCCGGGCTTTACATCCATGGTCAGGATAGTTCCCAGGCGGTTGACCAACCATGGTTGGCCCCGGGTTTCTTCGTAGATTTTTTTTACGGCTTCTTCGCTAAAGGGTTGATTGGTTTCTTCGGTGTATTGAGAGTAAAGGTCCCGCACATTTTTTAACGAAAAAGGCGGCAGGTCAACCTGGTCAGCGATATTAAAGGGAGATATCCCCCCTACAATAAGTTTGGTTATATTCCTGATCCCAACCAACCCTACAGAATAAAGGGCCTTTTCTTTTACTGTTTTATACAGCAGGTATAAATCCCTTAAGGTGGTGAGAAAACCTTCCAGCTCATCCACGGGGATGCCATCAAACTCATCGATGAAAATAACCAGTTTTTTAAAGGCTATAATCCGGTTTAATTCCTCAAATAAATCACCAAATGAAATATGTCCGGTTAAATGATGACGGTTTAAAAAAGATTTAATTTCATCCAACCTGTCGCAATCCAGGATAGTCAAGCGATCAATTAACTGTCTATAGAGATTTTTTTCAACCTGGGCATAAAATGTTTCTGTATTCAATTTATTGTATTTCTGGAAACTAAGAAGTACTACGATATAAGATTGATCCCTATGTAATTCGTTACAAAGATGCAGCAAGTAAGTTGTTTTTCCGCTCTGTCTGGGTGCAAATATGGAAAAGTACCGACCCCGGTCCACCATAGTCTTAATATCCTGTTTATCAGAGTTGACAACATTTTCTAAAAGGACATAATAGGAGGCTTCGGGATCTACTGACCCTGATTTTTCAAAGGTACGGCATGGTTTTCGATACGTTTTCTTGCTTATTTTTATTTCTTTGCCGTTCATACGTTTATCTTATTACAATCCTTTGGGCTTGTCAAGACTGGCAAAGAAAGAAGCCACAAGCCCCAGCAAAAGAATTTAAAAATCTTTTTTGGCTTTTAGCTTGCAGCTTGCGGCTGGGGGCTGGGGCTGTCTGGTGCTTGCGGCTTGTGGCTGGAGCTTAACTGTTACCTCTATGCGCTGTGCGCTGTGCTCTTTTCTATTGTATATTCACAAAAACGGCAATATAAGGGTCTTCTCCCTCTCCACCGGAAAAAGACTCAAGTGCCTTGCCAATCATGCTGCCGATTTTGGGTTCAACTGCTTTTTTAGCATAACCCGGAGTTGCCGAGGGGGTTAAGAGGTCTCCAACGTTTATCTCCTCCCCTGGACTGTCCACTTTGCATTGGCATTTGGCATAACAGCCGTGGGTTACCACAAACAATTCCTCACCGTCTGCGATTGTGGAAGGGTCATCGGTACCTGTCCCTGTACCGGGAACATCCCCCAACGGCATGGCTTTACGGTGGACAATTCCCATGGTTAAACCGGCATTGGCTTCATCTGCGAAGGTGACTTTAGCCAGGGGAATTTCATTGTCTTCACCGATAAATTGAGTCACTGGTGTTCCTTCCAATCTCACAATATCCCCGGTGTTGAGGGCTTCACCGCTGGCATTGATGAACGTGTTCAATCGACAGCCGCTGGCACCGCCGGTAAAGTGGGCAGCACCCCGGACATAAAGGGCATACGTATTTTGGGGGGCTTTGGCATAGACGCCGTGTTTGCCTTCGATTTCGGAAACCCCTACCACCCCGGCACAGCGGTAAGTGGGACCGGTTTCGATGTCTTCGGTCAACTGTCCCATAACACCATGGGTTTTAGTGGCGGTGCCGGATATGGCACTCCAATCAGTGGTTTTTACATAGAGGCTGCCGGTCACGGCTCCTCCCTCGTTGGAAAGTGCACCTACCTGCTCCGCAGTGACCTGGTGGGGATTGCTTCCCTTTACCCCAGAATGATCAAAGGCAAGGTTCCAATTCTTGGCATCATCATTGGAAACATGTTTGACTCTATCGGGACCGGGTGTATCGGGATCGATGGCAAGCACATTCGCAATATCGGAATGTTTTGTTTGATGGGGG
>WVZO01000463.1:3779-9583 GCA_011772425.1 Candidatus Aminicenantota bacterium | reverse complement strand
AGCCGGTTTATCTACAGGGATTGGCAGTGCGCTTGCGTTTTTTGCCAAGCGGACAAATACAAAATTACTATCTGTGGCCCTGGGATTTTCGGCAGGTGTGATGATTTATGTATCTTTTGTGGAGATGTTTAAAGCGGCCAACGAGTCGCTGGTTAAGGAAATGGGAAAACTGGAAGGCTCCTGGGCAGCAGTGGGTGCTTTTTTTGGTGGGATTTTGTTAATTGGATTGGTGGACAAATTTGTTCCTTCAATGGAAAATCCCCACGAAATTCATAAAATTGAGGAAATGGATGACAAAGACCGGGGTGAAAGGTACCGGAAATTGTTTCGATTGGGAGTCTTTTCTGCGTTGGCCATTGCCATTCACAACTTTCCCGAAGGTTTGGCAACGTTTGCTGCGGCGTTGAAGGACCCTTCTGTAGGTATTTCTATTGCGGTTGCTATTGCCATTCACAATATACCGGAGGGCATTGCGGTATCGATTCCTATTTTTTACGCCACCAACAGTCGTAAAAAAGCGTTTACATATTCTTTTCTTTCCGGGTTAGCGGAGCCGTTGGGTGCTGTCATCGGTTACTTGCTGATCTTCTCTTTTTTCAGTGATACGGTATTTGGGATTCTTTTTGCCATGGTAGCAGGGATTATGGTATTTATATCGCTGGACGAGCTGCTGCCTACTGCCGGTGAATATGGGGAACACCACCTGTCTGTTTATGGGTTGGTAGCCGGGATGGCGGTGATGGCGGTTAGTTTGTTAATACTTTAGTAAAATAAAAAATAGCCACTTCTGCTACTAATTCTAACACTGGAGTAATAGAGTGTTGGATACTCCACTAATCCATCACTCCAAAATTACTGTTCTTTGGCAAAGATACTGAAGAGGTCTTAGGAATGTTGGAAAAAATGAAGGCTTCCCTTGCCATAAGGCACGGGATTCTTTCAGATTATTATACAAAATTTGGGGCTTAACTGTTTTTTTCTTCTCATCATTATNNACTAAGACTTTTTTTTATTCGTGCTCCTTCGTGTATCTTCGTGGCTAAATATTTGGTTTCAAATTGACTTTATGTAAGTTTTTTAGTATAATTGCCCTTCCCACCGGGCTCCACTTAAATAAACAAGATCAAGTCTGGAAACAATTGGAGGTAAATATGAAACGTAAATTTAAATTGTTTGTAGTATTCGTAATGATAGTCATCTTTACGCTACTGGTGACTGTCCCGGAACAAACACACGCAAGTAAGTTGTTAGGGGGAAAAAAAGGCAGGATACCGGGGNNGTTATTGTATAGTTCCCGATCCCATAGAATAGTGCGGATCAGAGGCGGTTAATGAAAACCGGTAAATAAATGTGGAGCCCGGTGGGAAAATTTTTAAGGAGAAAAAAAATGCTAAGATTCAAAATTGTTGTTGTACTAATTTTTTTGGGCTGCGCCTTTTTTTCAAATGCGGCGGTAAACCTGGAACTTATCGATCAATGGGAGCATCCCGGGGAAATTTTCGATTTGCTTGTATTCGGTAAAGTGGATAAGGACGGCCACGTGGTAGCATTATTTTTTAAAACGCCTATATCCTTAATATCAAAGAAAAAAGTAACCCATATTATCCCCTTTGGGCAGGGGCCGTCGGAAATGGCCGGTTGTTATACTTTCTTTAATTACGGCGATGATCTGGCTTTTGTTGAACGGAAATTTAAGATTAAAGTATTTACCAAAAAAGATGGAACCTACGTATGGAAGGAAAACATATGGTTAAAAAAAGGACCGGTAGCTCACAGCCCGAAAAATGGAATTTTTTTCGATAACAAAATCTTTTTAACAGGATTTACCGAGCCTATTCAGCAAAAAACAAAAAAAGAAAATGAAGCCAACCTGGTCCGGGTATATGATACGAAGGGGAATCTTTTGAAGGACTTGATCGAAACTAAATCCATCACCGGTTCTCGTTTATATGAAATGATTTATCACATTGTGCCGTATAAAAACGACCGTTTATTTTTTCTGCCTTCCAACCGTTTAAAAGTATCCGTGATCTCTGCTAGATCGTTGGAAGTGGTCAAGGAAGTGCCGCTCCAAATTCCGGCCTTTTACAAAAAGATGCCGGAACATTTTTACTTTCGTGAAAGTTACGCGAATCCCAAATATGATTTTGCCCGCGATCTCGAAGAATGGGCAACTGGGTACTCCAGGATAATAACCTGCGGGGTTGATAAAAACTACCTGGTGGTTCAAATACGTACATGCAGCGAAAAAATGAAAAAATTTGCCCTCCTCTTCTACAACGCCGAAACCTTTAAACTTGAAAACACCGTTTATACCGATGATTTTTTGTTGGATATAAAAGATGGGAAATATTATTGCTTTGAAAATGGAGAAGCCGGTCTGGACGAAGAAGCATGCGAAGACCTCAATATTAACATATACAAATTGGGACAGCAAAAATGAGCGGAATTAAAAAGGATTTAGCCTTAAATATACTGATGGGAGTGTTGGCCTTCGGGATTATCCTGGTGAGTATTTCCAGGTTTATGCCTGAAAAAGAAAAACATGAGAATTTCAGGATTTCAGAAATAGAAAAAGTTCAAGTGACTGGCATCGATAGTTCGAATATCGGATTCAGGAGCCTGGTAGGCACAAACGAAAGCGTCTACTGCATGATATTCGAACAAACCAATTGCGATTCATGTATTTACCATGGAATCGAGGATTTGAAATCCCTTCAAAAAGAAGGGAAATCCTGTTTTGCCCTGTTGGTTCATGATTATCTCGATGAATTCAAAGGGTATGCGGGGACTTTTAATTTTTCTCCTTTTTATATGTTGAAGAAGAAGGATTTTTATGAATACTTCTCCGCGGAGCATTTGCCTGTTATCGTCAAAATAAATAACGGAAGGGTTAAGAGTTTTAGGTACATAACCCCTTAGAAAATAAAGAGAATAAAGAAAAAAACTTTGCCTGGCACGAAATCCGGACAAGCCGTAACCAAAAAGGTTATCTTAGCCACAGAGGACACAGAGTTTTAAAAAAATCTTCTCCCTGTGCTACTGCACTACTATATTTTAATTTCTTGTTTTTATTATAGCAATTCATTTTCATCACCGTTGTATCCATTTATTTGATGAGGCTTTCTATTGTTTTTTTCTCATCATTATTTCACTACATGTGATTAAAAACACACAATATTCGGAAATAAAGGGAACTAAGACTTTTTTTTCTTCATGCCCCTTCGTGCTTTTTACCGCATTGTAAATGCCTTCGTGGCTAAATATTTGGTTGCGGCCGCAGGCCGCGATGTGATCTCTGCGCTCTCTGTGGCAAAAAATATTCTGCCAGGAAATGGCAGATTTTAGCAATAGGTAACCTTTACTCACATTCCCTGCCATTTGTTTCAAAATTACGAAAAATATTTCACATCTATTGACACCAACGAACAAAATCATTATAATATAAAACCAACGAAAGGCGATAAAAATGGAGGAAATCATGATGTCAACATCTCAAGAGGTCTTAAGAATTGAAAGGAGGGGTCATGTTCAGGATCATAAAAATTGAATTCCACCGCCATCTCACCCGGTGGACCATTACCGCCATGCTTGTTTTTTTACTGTTGGGCACCGCAGCCTTGCAGACCGGCATCGATAAACACAAAATCGACCTGAAACACCAGGAAGAGTTCATTATCACTGAAATGAAAAAAATCAGCCTCTGGGTTAATTATCATCAGTATGGAGGAGCGGGTTTTCGACGTCGGTTGGAACCTATCCCGCTGGCTGCCGCGTTTTACAACTCCGTTACGCTAAATGAATTACTGTCGTTTATCGATTGTGGCATCAGATTGAAACATATGGAGTTGAAAGTGGGAAAGAGACTGTTTGAAAAACCCTTTGGCGGCAGCCTGGATTTATCCTGGTACTTTTTGATTTTCGGCAGCCTGGCGATTTCAGCCTGGGGTTTTTTTGCCTTAAGGAATATCCAATTCCTGAGGTATTTAATGAATTTTACCGGGAAAAAAAACGTCTATTGGGGTATCATCCTGGCCAGGATGATATGGATTTTTCTTTTCCTGGCCGCTGCTTTTTTGCTCTACTGGCTCCAGTATCTTGTAAACGGTTTGGGACTGGATTTCAATGAAATTACCGGACTATTAACCTTTTTCCTTATGACCGCCCTGGTCTGGGTGTTTTTCCTGGGCCTCAGCACGGCCTGCGGAGCAATAAGGGATTGGAGAAAGGAAGTGGTAATCCTGGGGGTGTTGTGGATACTCCTGGTGCTGGTCTGGCCCGAGGTGTTAAGCGTGATTGTTTCCAGAAAAGCGGCAGCCAATATGAAATCCGCGTATAAACATGAAATCCGGAAGATTGAGATACTAATGGAATTTGAAAAGGAAGCATTCGAATATTCCGGACGCTATAAAACCAGGGAGGAAAAGATCGAGGCGGATAACCGCATGGGTGAGAGGTGGTGGGACAAAGATTTCAAGGAAATCGAAAAACTGGAAGCCGAAATGCTTGAAAAAACCCGGGAAATCGCCCGCAGCTTTCACCACTGGAGCATCTTTAACCCGGTCACTCATTATAAAAGCGTAAATAATGAGCTTTCCTCCAGGGGGTACAATGCTTACATGGAATTTTATCGGGAAGACCAGGAAATTCACAAGGGGTTTTTAAGGTATTATCTTGACAAGAAAAGGTACGAGAGTTATACAAAGGTGGTGCCTTATTTGTCTAAAGAGCAATTGGTGTCCCGCTCCAAAGTGAGCCTTCCCGCTTATTTTTTACCCGGTTTCATTTTAAACCTGGCAATTATCGCCGGGGTTCTTTTCCTGGCCTACCTGCGGCTTAACAGGTCCCTGTTCCCGGTCCCGGAAAAGGGCGTTACCACTAAAAATGCGGTTTTTACGTTCACAAAAGGAATAATATTTGGGCTTATTATGAACTGCCTTAACCTGAAAAACCAGTTCTTAAATGTTTTTTACGGCTGTTTTAGAGAATTCCAGGGAAAAATAACAATCGACGGCCAAAACATCGTTACCAGGGAAAAGAAAGGTTTTGTTTATATACCCTGCCCGTCAAAAATTTCCAATACAATAAAGATAAGACATCTTTTATCCCTTGCATTCAGGGTGTCTGTTCCGGGATTAGACATTAAAAAAAAGCTATTCGGTAATCTTAAAGACCTGGAAAAAGCCAGGCTACTGATTGCATTAGCCCAATCCAAAAAAACCGGCATTATTATCCTGGATGATTTTGCCGAAGGGTTGGCTACCGAATATGAATACATTGAAATAGCCAGGGAAATAAAAAGCGCTGATAAGTTGATAATCAGTCTGAGTTCCAATACTTCTATGATTGTGATACCAGACAAAACCATAATTACCTTGCGCCGGGGTTCAGGCTATGTTCAAAATAAAGATATACTGAAGTGAAAAAGCTAAGTCTTTTGCCCGGCAGCCAGGGGCTCTTTTGAAAAACCGCCCCTGGACCCCGCAAAACTTTTCATACACGGTCAGTCGTTGTACCACGTTCCTCAACATCTTACCCCATTATAGTCGTTGTATTCCGTTCCCAAAGAAGGGTTTGTAATTTGTAATTTTGGATTTGGAATTTGTTTGTAATTTGGAATTTGGAATTTGTAATTTTCTTTATCTTTGTGCTCCTTCGCGTTCTTAGCGGCTAAAAAATAGGCGGTGAATTTAGAATACAACTTCACTTGAATTCTGAAATAAAATGAGGTAAAAATGAATTTTAAAAAAATCATTGAAAGGCATAAGGAGTAAATCTGATGAAACACACAAAAATATTCATAA
>WVZO01000463.1:2035-3762 GCA_011772425.1 Candidatus Aminicenantota bacterium | reverse complement strand
CAACTACTCAGATATCTCATACGATGGCGACGGGAGTAGTGAGGATGGCAAAAGAAGCAGCACCCCCACTATTAAAATTCTGGTGATCCAGGGGGCCGGTTGTTTTTTAAAGTCCCATTCAGACTTCCAACTTTTTCTCAACAAGATCGAATTAGCAGAACTTAATGGCGCTGACTTCATCGAATTACAGGATATTTTAAACGCGGCCATTAACAGCATGGAATGCGCGAACACAACCTATTTTAATCTAAAAAACCTGGCTGCCGACACGCCGTACAATCAAGAGGTAATCGAACAATTAAGGACGTTTGATTATGACGGTTTCCTTGAAGGAAAAGGCTTAAATGCCGCTGTGTTCTCCAGGGTCAAAGGATTTTTGATTAAAAGGGATGTAACCGGCGCTTATGAATCGATGTTTTTAGATACGGTGGATCTCCTGGATCGGTTGAATCAAATAAAACAAGACATCGATAACAACAAAATCCCGGATATATCCAAACTCTGGGAGTTAAATCAAGAATATTCGGATACCCTGTTTTTTGGGCAGTACACGGCTGCGATTTTTTTTGAAATTCATGGTATAATTAAGTATAAGTATTAAATCCAAAAAAAGGAGAATAACATGAAAAAATTGAGTCTATTTGTAATCCTGATTTTACTGGCGTCACTTTCATGCTATGGAGTCATCTGGATGAATTACTCAGAATGTGCCTATACCGGTCAATGTGAAGAAGAAGGTAGAGAAAGCAGCGGCGGCTGGATTAATCAGCTTATAATAGAAGGGGCCGGTTATTTCTTACAATCTCATTCAGATTTCCAGTTATTCTTAAACAGGATCGAGCTTTCAGAACTCTATGGAACAAATTTTAAAGAATTGCGAATCATCTTATATATGGCTGGCTTCAATATGAATGCCGCAAAAGGAACCTATTTCGAATTAAAAGCCGTTTCCGGGGCAATCCCTTACAATCCGATCGTCATCGATAAACTAAGAACGTTTGATTATGAAAGGTTCCTGGAAGAAAAAGGTTTAAATTCCGCTGTTTTTTCAAGGGTCAAAGGATTCTTGATTAAAGGGGATGTAACCGGTGCTTATGAATCGGTATTTTCAGATACGGTGGATCTCCTGGATCGACTGGAAAACATAAAAAAAGACATCGATAAAGATACAATCCCGGATATATCAAAGCTCTGGGAGTTAAATCAAAAATATTCGGATGCCCTGTTTTTCGGGCAGTATATAAGTATGATTTTCAAGGAAATACAATAAACATCTCAACAGGTCTCAACAGGTCTCAAGAATCGTGACGGAGTCATTATGAAGGGAGTTATAAAGCTTGAATTTAGCCGCAATTTAACCGGGTGGAGCGCGGCCGGGCTGCTTGTTTTTTTGCTGGTGGGCACTGTTATTTTACAGATCGGTATGGATAAGCACAAGGTCGACCTGAAGCACCAGGAGGAGTTCATTAAAACGGAAATGAAAAAGGTACATAGGTATCTCNNATAGGTATCTCAATTACCATCAATATGGTGGAGCTGGGTTTCGGCGATTATTAGAGCCTTCACCGCTGGTTGCCGCGTTTTACAACTCCATTACGCTAAATGAGTTACTGGCCTTTATCGATAGTGGCGTAAGGTTGAAACACATGGAATTGAAAGTGGGTAAAAAACTATTTGAAAAGCCCACGGGCGGCAGCCTGGATTTATCCTGGTATTTTTTAATTTTC
>WVZO01000463.1:0-2012 GCA_011772425.1 Candidatus Aminicenantota bacterium | reverse complement strand
AGTTATTTATTGAATTTTACCGGCTTTAAAAGCGCCTATTGGGGTATTGTCCTGGCACGGATAATAGCTATTATTCTTTTCCTGGTGATTGCTTTTTTGGTCTACTGGCTCCAGTATATTATAAACGGTATGGTGCCGGGTCCCAATGAAATCACGGGTTTATTGACCTTTTTCCTTATGACCGCCCTCTTATGGGTGTTTTTGTTGGGTATTAGCGCGGCCTGCGGAGCGGTAAAAGATTGGAGAAAGGGTGTCGTAGTCCTGGGGGTGTTGTGGATACTCCTGGTGCTGGTCTGGCCCGAAGTTTTAAGCGTGATTGTTTCCAATAAAGCTGCCGCCAATATGAAATCCGTGTATAAACATGAAATCCAGAAAATTGAAAAATTAATGCAATTTGAAAAAGAAGCATTCGAATATTCCGGCCGCTATAAAACCAAAGAGGAAAAAATCGAGGCGGATAAACGCATGGGTGAGAGATGGTGGGAAAAAGACTTCAAAGAAATCGAGAAACTGGAAGCTGAAATGTTTGAAAAAACCCGGGAAATCACCCGAAGTTTTCAATCNNCGAAGTTTTCAATCATGGAGCATCTTTAACCCGGTCACTCATTATAAAAGCGTAAATAACGAGCTTTCCTCCAGGGGTTACAATGCTTATATGGAATTTTACCGGGAAAACCAGGAAATTCACAAGGGATTTTTAAGGTATTATCTTGACAAGAAACGGTACGAGAGTTATACAAAGGTGGTGCCATATTTGTCTAAGGAGCAATTGGTTTCCCGTTCAAAAGTAAGCCTGCCCGCCTATTTTGTACCCGGTCTTATTTTAAACCTGGCAATTGTTTGCGGGGTTCTTTTTATTGCTTATTTCCGGTTTAACAGGTATCTATTCCCCCTGCCCCAAAAGGATATCAAACTGGATGGCCTGGAATATAAGCTGGCTAACGGTAAACACTATCGCCTCATTATTCACTGCCCCAATTTAAAAAATCAATTGTTAAATGTATTTTACGGACGCATTAAGGATTTTACCGGCCAGGTAACCATGGATGGGGAAAATGCGGTTACTCCTAAGAAGAAAGACATTGTTTATATTCCCAATGTTTGTCGGATACCCGGGGCAATTAAGGTGAGAACCCTTTTTTCCCTGGTAAAAGGTTTCGATGCAGCGGGGTTAGACGTGGATCAAAACAAAACGTTTGCCCGGCTTACCCATATGGAGAGGCTCAAGCTGTTGTTTTACCTTGCAGGGGTTAAAAATAGCCGGGTATATATACTGGATGATTACGTTGACGGGATAGATTATGACATTAAAGTGATTAGAGAGCTGGTACTCCCGATAAAAGAGTCGGGTAAAATAGTAATCGAACTTGCTTCTTTGCCCCATACGATTTTAGAGCCTGATACGGTTGTCTATCACTATCGTGATGAATCAGGGTATTGTCAGAGAACCCCTGAAGCTTAGTGGATTTTTCCCCTTTAGGCTTTTTCGTAACCCATTAACCACAACTTTAAATTCTGATATAATAAGAGCCATGAAAATGCAAAGATTTAAATCAAAAATAGAAGAAAAAACGATTGATATCTTCTTCTATATGAGTTAGAATGAATCATGATACAAAATAAAGATATTCTCGTAATAATCGCTGCCGCGATAATAATTGGTTTCTTTTGGTTCTACAACTCTCATAAAGAAAAAAAGCAAAAGAAAGAAATGGAAAAGTTAAAGATGGACTACCTATTGAGAATGATGACAGCCATAGATAATTTCGTTAAAAAATATGATGAATATAAAGATAAAATCTCTGCCGAAAATTTGCAACCCATGAAGTTAAATGGTTTTCAAAAGGAATATGAATATGAAGAGGTGTACATTCAAATCTCTGGTGATAAAATATATAGGACGGCCGCCGAACCGGCAACAAAAGATTCATATAGTCTTATCTTCCTGGAAAATCTAATTATAACAAACTATAAATTGCTGCTGAAGTCTACTAATGACCGACATGAGCTAA
>WVZO01000555.1:12790-18402 GCA_011772425.1 Candidatus Aminicenantota bacterium | reverse complement strand
ATTGACCTGGGACACAGTCGCGCTGGCTGTCGAATCTCTACTGGCATTGACCTGGGAAGATTCACCAGTTGCTAATGAACACCAACTTGCATTTACCTGAGAATATCGGCCACTCGCTTGTGAGTTACCCAGACCCCATAGGCCCTCACTTGCATTAACTTGGGAAGATTCACCAGTTGCTTCCGAGTATCTACTTGCATTTACCTGGGACATACGTCCACTTGCTGTGGCGACTTCACTAGCATTGACCTGGCACATACTTTCACTTGCTGTGCCGCCGTTACTGGCATTGACCTGGGATTGCCCCCCAATTGTTGTAGAGTCTGTGCTGGCATTGACCTGGGACCACGTTCCATTGGCTGCTGAGTCTTGACTGGCATTGACCTGGGACCACGTTCCATTGGCTGCTGAGCGGCGACTGGCATTGACCTGGGACCAGTCTCCAGTTACAGTGGCCCCACCACTTACATTTACTTGCCTGAACATAGTTGTAACGACATTTGACATTTCTCCATTCGAGCTGATTGAACCGCCTGCTTTTTCATCAACATATATTTTATTGGCAGCACCATGATCATCGGTTGGATTTTGAAGGTTTATTATTTTGTTATCATTTGCACTATAATCACTTAATTGCGACATTCCATGGGTATGATTATCCCCCCCGGTCACCAGTTTTCCTTTGGTGGCTGCATCCAGCTTAGCTTCTGTCACTGCACCATCCTGTAGATGGGCTGTTTTCACCCCGGAACCTACATTGGTATCCTGGCCGGTTGTACCGTCAGCGTCAGCTAATTTGACTGAGGTAACAAACTTATCTCCAATTTCAAGAGTCGCATACTTACTCATGGAATTATCAATAGATTCAATGATATTATTTTCACTTTTCAGCTTAACATAGGCTAGAACCAGGTTCATATCTTTATCCAGTGGCTCTTCTTCGCTGATATCGATTCCAGGAATCTCTTGCCAACGTTTGAATTCATCCTCTTGCCGCGGCAAACCCTCCTGCTGATTCCAGCGGATGGTAATGTAATAAGCCATTCCTGCCTGGTAATCGTTAAAATCAATGGTTTTGGAGGCAGGCAGCACCATTTCCCTGCCTTTGCCGTCCACAGCCGTACCCGTGTTTACAGTCACTATTGTTTCGTTTCCTGGCTCCTGACCTTCGGTATAATCGACTTCCAGGCCCTCCAGGATGCCCCAGGTATGAAAACGGCTGTTGTGCAGATACCGCATATTGCGGTGGTATTCCTGTTCATCGATAAAATCATCGGAATCCAAAATCTCATGTTGAAAATACCGGGTCCGTTTTATTTCATCCATTTTCAAATACCTCCTACTTAAAAATTACAAAGCCCCTGTCTAAAAAAAAGGCAGGGGCCGTTAATTACAAACAAATTCCAAATTACAATGACCAAAATTACAAAAAATCCTCGGCCTCTCTCTTCCTATCTTCATGTGGAATAAAGAGGAATAAAGAATAAAGGGATATGCAAAAAATCTTGCCGATCGTTTCCTATTTTACCAGCCAGAGTTCTACATCGTTTGAGATGTTTTTTATTTTAATCCAGGAATAGTTAGAGGCAGAGAAATGTTATAGCTCGATTGCAATCAAGCTTCTGGTGTCATTTTGCCAGCAGCACCCTAAATTATGACCATCCCTTAACAACCATTGAACTTTAATGTTATGCGTTCCCGCGCTTAATGACCCCATCCAATGAAGTGTTACATCTCTCAATTCGTAGCCACCTATATTATGAAATTCATGCAATGTAAAACATTTTTGCTGACCATCAATTAATATCCGGAACGTCGCACGCGCAGGTGATGTTCCCGTAGCCTGAACTCCTCCTCCCTTAAATAATATTAGTAGTATATTATTTCCTGTTGTAATACCAATGGACATATCCGGCAAATCTGTCCAGTCTCTTTCTTCGGTAAAAATGCTGTTTTCCGCAGTAACGATCACCCTGGAATTTTGAGCTTTTATTCGCCCGCCGCAGTTGATATCTCCATTCACATCCAGTTTTGCTATGGGAGTATTGGTCCCGATGCCCACATTGCCGTTATCCTGTTTTATTGTTACTTTCGTTTCCCCACCGGTTTGCAATTTTAGATCTTGCCCACTGCTGCTTCCAATCTCTCCACCATCTACCATTATCCTTTTGTTAAAATAAAAGGTCTCCCGATCTGTCATGAAATGCGTGTTATTTTGATCCTGGGAACCAATGTCAACATATCCGTTGCTGGTATTAATGCGCAGCGCTCCTCCCTCTTGGTTTCCTCTCAGCGATCCGTTGACGTGTAACGTCTCTTCAGGCAATCCTCCACCAGGGCCAATACCCACATTACCGCCAGTGGTAATAGTCAGATAAGGGCCGACATAAGTTCCACTTACGCTTCTATACATCACCAAATCACCGCCTTGATGTGCAATGCGCCAGTGGTCGTTATAATCGGTTTTATCCCCAAAATCAATCACATTGGTGATATTCACATCACCGTTCACTTGAAGATTTCCATCGATTGTACCTCCTGTATCAGGCAACGCTCCNNNNTTAACACTCCCGTCCCCGATTTTTGCCCGGGTTACGGTTTTATCCGCGATCTTTGCCCCTGTTACCGCATTATCCGCCAACTTTGCTTCAGTAACGGAGCCATCAGGGATTACCCCTTGCGAGTGGCGGCGAATAGAATCATCAACAGCCGCAATGGTTCGGTCAGGATTTAATGTGACAAGTGCCAGCACAAGGGCCAACTCAGGTTGAGCCGGCAGCGTTTCCGAAGTGTTTATTTCCGGGGTTTCCACCCACCGCTTAGCCTCATTTTCCTGCCTGGGTTCACCCTCTTCCTGGGACCAGATAATGGTGATATAATAACTTTTTCCTCCTTCATAACCAGCTTCATTAAAATCAAGGATACGGGATTCCCCGAGGACAATTTCCTTACCTTCGCCATCAATGGCTATTCCAGGGCTTATATTAACACTGTGATCCCCTGGTGTAAAGGTAACCTCCAATCCGTCTCCTATACCCCAGGTATGAAAATCCTGGTTGTGCCGGTAACGCATCTGGCGATGGTATTCCTGCTCATCGGTAAAATCCTCATTCTTTAAAAATTCCTCTTTAAAATATCGCATTCGTTTTACTTCAGACATTATAACCTCCCAAAATATAAAATCCGAAGCACGAAACTCGAAATCCGAAAGCCCCCAGCGGGGGCAGCCAATAAGAATTCAAATATCCAAAATTCAAAATTCAAAACAAGAGCTTAAGGAGCATCAGTTCCTTTATTAAAGCTCTTTAAAGATGTTTTGGACATTTGAACATTTGAATTTCGGATTTGTTTCGAATTTCGATATTGGTCTCTGCGCAATTTCGTATTTTTCATCCTAACAGCGTATCTACGTCAATGGTGGAGTGCACCTCGATTTGCAGGGTGGGGATAATCACTTCAAGATCATAATACGTATGCGCCGGTTTCTCCCGGTCAATGATAGCACGCACTGCCTTTTCTTTTTTTATTTTGAGATCTACGTCTGGTTCCGGGAGGATTACTGTTACTTTAAAATAATCTGGTGGTCCACCATCCAGGGCTGTACTCTCTCCAATGGTGGAGGAATCCCCAATTTGGAAGGGACGAAGCCATTCGTTGATGGTCACACCCGGACCTGCATAGATTTTAAGAAACGCTTCAAGACCTTCCAGGGTTCCCCGCTTTTTGTACAATTGCACGATTTCCGGGATAAGATTACGTTTAACCTCTTCCGGCCAATCCTCCGGCAGCTCCAGCGCCACCCAGCTTGCCAACCATTCCAAAAACTCAAAAGGCGTGGAAGCCGCATCAAAATAATCACTGATGTTATCCAGTAATTGTTCGATGCCGGGACGCTCAAGAACGATACCATCATCGATGCCGGTTAAAATCTTTTCAAAAATTTTCAGAAACCGGCCGGTAAATTCCGTTTCCCGGTAAATCTCCGGTAAATAATCTAAGTAAGAACTTTTTCTATTCATTTTCTATTTTTCACCACGAAGGCACGAAGTACACGAAGAAGAGAAGAAACGAAGAAGAGAAGGGATAGGGGACAGGCTTGCCTGTACCGCAGATTAGATTGTTTGTAATTTTGGTCATTGTAATTTGGAATTTCTATTCGGCTGGGGGTGCCACCCCCTTGGAATTTGGAATTTGGAATTTATATATACCATGGTAGCCAATTCTCCTCTAAAAAGACCTTGTCGGTACATCGCTCTACCCCGGTAAGTTTTATGTTTCCCATGACAACCGTACCGTCTGCTTCTTTTATGCCTATGATTTCCCCTTCCTGGAAGCCGGTTATTTCTAATTTTTCAACCTCTTGATTGGGTGGTATATCATGCGTAATGGTAGAGATTATGTTTCCATCTTCAGTGGAAATGATGCTTCCGGCCGGGAAGGTTTTGGGAACCTGGAACGAGTTAAACCTTAATTCTTTCCAATTATCCGCTGATACGGATTCCACTATCAGCCACTGCCGATGATAGGGGTCGTCTAAATGGGAGACCTTCACCCGGTCCCCCTGCTTGAATCCCTTTACCGTTACATTGTCGATATCACCTCCCCCCACCGGACCGGCAATGGGAAACCGGGTGCAGCCATCTTCTGCCTCCACATAAGCCCCCGGAGGTAAAGATTGCTCAAATTCAATGGTATTGAAATAGAGATAAATAAATTGAGCAGAGGGAATTAACCGGGCTTCGGCGGTATAATCCACACCCGGGGTTTCTTCTATCAGGCGGTAGATTTCAGAAATGACCACATCGCGGCCAAAGGGCCAGCCGTTTCCATCAATGCCGCCGGAAATAGGATGCAAAAAAACACGCAATCGCTGTCTAACTCGCTCCTCCAACAGGGTTTGATCTATATTTTCCTTTGCCGTCACCTGGAAAGGAATCGAAATATCCAGGTACGTTGGTTCCACTACATGTACCCGCGTGGTTATGAGCCTGCGAGGAAGGAGATAATTTAGAATTTCACCTTTTAAATCACTGCCGGGAACAGGCTTAACATCTATGACATCCGTATCAGGGACGATAATGATAGAGATGTGTCCTGTTTCATCTTTGGTAGTATGTTCGAGATTCCGGTTGAACAGGCACCTGGCACGGGCGACTTTTCCAGGATTAGCTTCAATGGCAAGCCTTTCAAAGTCTGCCGCGGTGATGGCACGGTACGGTTTCCAGAGACTCTCGACCGCTTTTCCCGGTTCCTTCTCACTCTCTCCAATGAGTTTCAAAAATTTTAGATAATGTTCAGTGGGGATTTGATTGAGCCGGTATAACGTCATCTCCGTCAACCAGACCAACAACTCCATCAAGGTAATACCGGAGTCGGAAAGATTGTGGTCTGTCCATTCCGATACATACCGCGGAATAAGAGTGCGCAGTTCTTCTACCAGGTCGTCAAACCGCCTGTCATCAAGATTCGGTAACGGAATTGACATTTGTTCTCCTTTTTTTTAGCCACGAAGGTACACGAAGGAACACAAAGATATTTTATTCTACTCTATCACTATATTAACCTGGTGTTTGCCACTGTAAACCAAATCCTGGGGTCCCAGGAAAATAGGC
>WVZO01000555.1:0-12774 GCA_011772425.1 Candidatus Aminicenantota bacterium | reverse complement strand
AGCGGAGGCGTAATGATTTCACATAATCCACGCCTTCGGTGTTCTGGATCACGGTCATGATTTCGGAGATATGGACGGCACGTCCGAAAGGCCACCCTTTATTATCCGGTCCGCCTTTCAGGGGATGCAGAAAATTTTCAAGGTTAGCGATCACCTTCTCTTGCACGATGCTGGCTTGTTCAATGTTATTGGGGATAACATCGGCTTGTACGGAAATTTCAATGTATCCCGGGCCGGTGACCTGTATTCGGCGGGCACCTGCTGCAGGTGAGAAAAGAGTGGCAAGAATTCGTTGGTAAAGGTACTCCTGCACCTGCCGGATCAACGCCTGAGAAGGATAAGGTTTTGGGTCGTCCACATCAGGAACAATAACGACAATAACATGTTTATCCGAATAATCACTGACAGGAATACATTTACATAAGGCGATATCACCCGGGGCCTCTTTCATCAGCCATTCAAAATCCTCGGTGGTAACGGCGCGGTCCCGGTGTTTTAATAATATAGGGCCGCGGGTTTTGATTTCATCAATAGTTTCCGCATCCATTCCCCCTGCGGCAGGTTCCGGGTTGGTGACACCGGCAATATGGGGAAGCGCCGCTTTTAGACGCGTAATTTTACTTTTTTCTACATTGCCCCTGACCCCACCCCCGGTGCGATATAGAGAACACCAAATGTTGTCTGTGCCCATTGGGGGTATCATCCCACGACTGCCGTCTCCAAAACGAATCTCACCAATAATGGGTTCGATCATATAATGCCGGCTCCTGGGACCGGAGGAATAAAAGTTATCCTTCGCATGCCAGCGCACACGAATTTCAGTAACGGCTTCTTTTTCATCCCGGGTAACGGCAACTGCATCCTCACCTTCCTCCCGGACAATTTTTTCGTATTCATCCGCTGCCGGCATCTCCGGCTCTTTCACCCAAACCTGCTGCCCCGGCATTACAGGAAATTGTTTTAATTGAAAGGTTTGATCGGCGCTGCCGTCACTGGAGCCCAAAAGCTCATTTTTAACAGTGGCGGTATTTTCTGCCCAGACCGTGTTTAAATAAATCCGTTGAAGCTCCGGGGAAATTAGGTCTAATGCGGATACAGAGATCAACCGCACCCGCAGCCAATACCGGGAGAGGCCGAAGTTCTCGGTTCGGGTAAAATCTTTTGGTCCGATAAATTGTATATGTCCCTGCCTGGACAGGTTCCAGGTTTCGTCTTTTACCTGTAAACGTCTCCATTCATCCGGTCCGGCATATTCCCACTGCAATTGCCGGGAACTCTGCGCTTCCCGGACCACCTGGAAAAAAAGCAACACGGCATCATGGGAAAACAGCGCATCAAATCCTAAATATAATGCAGGGTCTTCCTCCTCCAGGGGAACAAAAGGTAAAAAAGAGCCTGCTCCGGGTTCGACTGGCAAATATTTGAAATTATTTTTTAAAATAATCTTTTCAATGGGATGAAGACCGGAATTGTACTGGTATCCCAGCTTCATCTCCCTGATCTTTGGTGGATGCAAATTCCCATCCACCCAACCCTGTTCCACACTATCATAGTGAGCCGAGAGTCCATAATGCCCGGATGAGATTCGTATCCGTATCCAGTAACGGGTCAACAAATTAATCTCTTTTGGCTCTATTTGGGGGCAGACCAGGCGAATTCTTTCATTCGCTGCCGGAGATTGGGTGAAATGGTTGGTGGGGTCAATAATATTATCAATGGGCTGCCAGGCCTCTCCATCCCAGTATTCCCATGTCAACGCCAAACTTTCCTCAGAGCCCTGTACGCCCGGTTCATCAAAAACAATAGAAATGGATATATCTGCACCGCTTTTGGAAAACACCTCATCGCTGGCAATGTAAAAAATATGCTGGTAAGTGGGAGCAGGTCCGAAAGGATAGAAACTTTCCGGCGGGTCAATGGGCAAATGATTGGTAAAGCAGGCGTCCGGTAAAACACCATCAGCAGAGCAGTCAATGCTGCCAGTGATGTCTTCGATTTCTGGCAGGCGGTCAATGGGTATGGATGAAATAGCGTCATCCAATCTTATTCGTATCCAATAGTGCTCATGATCAGAGACGTTATCCTTTACTATATCCCCGGGAATATGAAATGTCACTTCCAGGGGATTGCCGGAGAAGTTTTGCTGATCGAAAGGAAGAGGCTGCCATCTCCCAGCCCCGGCAGAGTATTCCCACTTCAAGGGAATATTTTGGAACCCGCTGCTTCCTTCCTGGAAAGCAAATCTTAGAGTTACGTTTCCTTTTGCCGATGTTTCATTGAGACCAAAAAGCAGATCATCCCCCAGATAGAAGATATGTTCGATTAGGTCTTTCCCCTTAAAAACCTCGAACTGTCCATCCTCAACACCGGTAACGATAGATGTGGTGTCATTATACCTGTCATTTTCCGGGTCCAGGGTAAAGGTGTTAATGAGCTTAACCGGTGTGACTACCAGCTCTTTTTCTGTTTCAAAGATTTGGGCTTCCCGGTCTTCGCTTTCTTCGGTGGCGACCTGTGTTCTTGCAGGAACGCGGCCGTTGACCTTTGCTTTTTCAGAGAGGAAAAACCGGAGCAGCGCTTTAGCGGGAACAGGGGGGCGTAATTTGGCACCGATAAAATCCAGGAAAGCCAGGAAGTACTTGTCCGGCACCTGGTTCAGCCGGGTGATGATAATTTCCATCAACCGGGCAAACAGGTGAACCAGGGCCACACCCGGATCAGCGGTTTCTATTTTGTCTTGCGCTGCGCCAGGTTTCCATTCGGGGCAGTATTGTTTAGCCAGGGCTAAGGTTTGATTGACAATATCATCAAAATTCCGATCATCCACCGGAGGAGCGGTTAAGCTCATTGATTTTCTCCCCGTTTTTAGTAAAGCTGCAAGCCCCCAGCAATTGTTAGCACCAGCACCAGCCTCAAGCTCCAGCTTTTAGCTTTGGCTGGTGCTGTCTGGTGCTTGCGGCTTGTGGCTGGAGCTTAACTGTAATAAAGGGACAGGTAAAAAATCACGTCCCCCTTCTTGCCAACTGCCAAGTGTCTTTTGCTTGCCAACTGCCAACTGGCTCCCTAGCATCCGCTTCTGCAGTGTGTCACGGGTCGCAGCATATACTTTTTTGTCCAGAAGTTGATTTGCATTGGTTATCTCCTCTTTTCAGAACGCTTTTTGTTGCCAGGACAGACTTGACCCTGTATACGTATACGTATACGTATTCAACGTCCCCGGAAGATTTGACTTTTCCCGCTTTTCTTATTAACAAAAACAGAAAAATGAGAGCCATCTCCTAATACCCCGGGTAAATCCCTGGAAAAATCGATATCCCATCCATCAAGCCTATCTCGACACTCCACCTTAAATTGCTCAATATCATAGCCTGCCCGGCGGCCTTCATCTTTAGCGATGGTTATTGCTTGTTTTTTAGAAATCTTCATGATAATATTCCTTAAGGGAAAGGACAGGCAGTGTGTGAGGAAGCGGCGCAGTGACTGGTCTGGCGACGTGTTGCTGTTGCCAGTTCTGACCGTAAAGTAGTGCAACAAGCAGCGGGAATTGCTCCACCAACACCACAACCGGAACCAATAAGAGAACTTAAACAACTAATTTCCCTTGTATAAGCATTACATTCGGTCCAATCACGGATAGCGTTCACCCAGGTACTCCAGCGACTTGCACAATTTGCTCCTCCTGAATCTATGCAACGTTTATACCCGGCGCAGCAAGCACTAATATCACCCGCGTGAACATTCTCATGTTGTTGTACGCAATTTCCAGCACAATGTTCAGTAACACTTGTAGCGGGTGTACCAGTGGCAGTATCACACCAACAAGACCCTGACCCCTGGTAAAGTCTTTCAGGCAGCATATTCGCACCATTTACATGGTACAAGATGTCATCTGCTACATCAAGCTCTGCTCCGATAGGGAAACGACTAAAATAATTTTCTTTTATGTGTTCCGGAAACACGCCTCCTTCCTGAGAGTTCCTAGTTAAGGGGCATTCTTCTTCGTCAAGCAATGGACACATCGACCTTTCGAGCTCTGCCTGCACAGCCCCTGATCTGATCAGCTCTTGCACCGCCTCATTGCCTATAGTCCTTTGAAGATACAGGATACGCTCCGCCACAGGGCTTATGAGTTGAGGTTGAGAGAAATTGGTCCTTCGTTCTTTAGAAAGATTACCATCTCTCTTTTCCTCAGGCTTTTTTGCTGCAACACACATTCTTTCTCTCAATTTTTACCTCCTAATATTTATTTAAAAGTTCTATAAAAAGTTTTGAAGCCCTTTTTATAGAATATTTTTTCCTTTTAAACATGATATAATTATGTCATATAAAAAGAAAATTTACAACTCAATTATAAATTCTCTTCACTTTTCCTCACCATTCATCACTGCTCATATGCACCCGCTACTTATCATATTTTCCCATTTTCCCCCTTTTCTATTATTCGCAGCAGGAATCGCAAAAGGAAAAAGGATTGTAACTGCAGGCAATCCCCCTGGCATCATTCACCAGGTCTCTAAATTCAGCGTTTCCCATCCCTGCCAGGTCCATCAATTCCTTTAATATGCCCAGTGCCGCGGAGGGAATATCACCACAATAGGTGGCAATCTTGCATGACACATAACAGTGTTTCCAGGCATCAGACTTATTGCTCTGCCTGGCTCGATTATAAGCATAAATGGCCTGGGCAATGCATAAAGGAGAAAACAGAGTCATTATAGGCAAGCGGGATATCCGCGGTCTATTCAGAGGTGTAACCGGCGTTATTTTATTGGGTCCTGTTTCTCTTTGAACGTCGTTTTTTTTGCCAACTTGCTGCGCCACATGGGTCAACTCATGGGCTAATAAACGCTTACCCCCTGAATTGTTTGGATTGTATTTATCTTTATTAAAGTATATATTATTCCTGTAAGTGAAGGCCTGGGCATTTAATGCCTTGCTCATTTGGACAGCATCTTTGCACGTATGGACCCTTACATCACTGAAATCGTGTCCAAACCGCGGTTCGAAAAAATTACGTGTAGATTGAGAAAGCGGCCGTCCAGGACAGTTTATAGAATGTATTTGCGTCATGGAAATAACATCTTGATGAGAAGATTGCCCTGCTTCCAGCTTTGTTTGGACAAAGTCTTCCTCTTCTTCTATACACTTAGGGCACATGGGCTCAGAAATTCGCATCACCTGTTGGGCAACGCGATCAGCCTCTTGTTCATAAATATCATTTGGTGTTCCAATGGTGAGTTTGGTTTGAATCGTACCGGATTGGATTAACCGGGTGACCGCCTGGTTGCCGATGGTTCGCTGGAGATGTAGGATCCGGCCTTCCAGCGAATCAGGGCTTACTTGCTGAAAAAATTCTGATTTTGGATTTCCAGCAATCGACTCTTTTTTGCTTTCTCTATTTTTTTCGGCATGTATCCTGGTACTTTCACTCATTGGTCCTTACCTCCCTATCCCTTAATCAAATGACGGGCGGCGCCCCCGCTGTCCCTACGCCCTTTAACACCCGCTTCTGCAGTGTGTCACGGGCCGCAGCATATATTTTTTGGTCCAGATGTTAGGTCCCATTCAACTCCTCCTTTAATCTTTATCATTAATAATTTCCATTTAACTAAAAATGCTTATCCAGGATATAATTGAATCCGTTATACGTTTACCTAAGGTGTGTTACCCGTGGTATTGACCGTACCCAGTTCGATCTCGTTGGCGTCACCATTGGGAGTATTTACTCGCGTCCATGTACCGCCAACCAGGGCCACAGATGTGATTGAATGCCATGTGGTGAAGGTGGGTTGAGAGATGCGTGTCCAACCGATACCCAACCTGCGATTACGAGCAATGACCCACTCGAAAAAGTTCAGTTTTCCTACATATGCTGTTGCCGTGGCGGACACCGAAACTCCATTCAATCCGGTGCCTCTTGGATTCATGGCAGGCATACCTGGTCTATCCTCTACGAATATGCGCCTCCTGTTTGGTATTAGACATTCATCATCGTTGTGGTGGTCGTCTCCTGTCCCTGCCGGAATCGTATTGATTCGAGCCCAGGCGCCGCCATCTTGCTGCCAATCCGCTCCCCTAATGGTACGGGTAATATCAAACTCCGTACCTGCCGGTATGGTACCACTAATTGTATATTCAAGCTCCATGCCATTTCGTGCTCCGCCAGCAACACCAACGCCAAGATTTACAGGACAAATCGCACAGCAATTGTCAGCATCCGTTGTTCCTGTATTGTTAAATGCCGTTCTCCTGGCAGTCAGGCCTGCTAAAGTAGCAGCCCCCCCGTTTTCTTGCGACTGAATCATCCGGCTGTCTTTATTTTGCTGCATTACATGGGTCAACTCATGGGCCAGGAGGTATTTACCCTGTATGCTTCCCGGTGCATACTGGTTTCTATTGAAGACAATGTGGTTTCCTGTGGTATAAGCTTGTGCGTTGATGGCTTGAGCAGTTTGTGCCGCTCTTGAATCGGTATGCACACGGACATGACTGAAATCAACACCAAAACGGGGTCCAAAAAAATTGCGGGTGGATTGGGCAAGAGGTTGACCACTGCCCGTTAACGATTGAATGCGGGATTCAACATCAGGATTAACTTCAAAGGAGCTGGAAACCGGTTTTGTTTGAATGATTTCTTCTTCCTCTTCTTCTTCCTCAACCTGCCGCTGAATCATTGGGGAATTCACTTCCTTAATACATTCAGGGCATACAGGTTCACTTTCCTTTCTTCCTAATGACCAATGACCATTGACCAATGACTGCTTTGGCTCAGGCATGCGCATCACTTGATCGGCCACCCTGTTGGCCTCTTGCTCATACATGTCATCAGGCTGTCCGATTTTAAGTTTTGCCTGGATGGTACCGGATTGGATTAACCGGGTTACCGCCTGATTGCCGATGGTTCGTTGTAAATGCAATATCTCGCTAAACGGTGAGTCATATGCGGTGGTGGTATTGGGTTTGCCAATTCCAGACGGTGCGTGTTTTTCATCACTATCGGCTTTTCTTTGACTTACTTTGATTTTCTCACCCATTCTTATATCTCCTCTTTCCCTGGTAATTTTACACCATTACATTGTTGGAGGTCAAGTTTTATTTCAAAAAAACTCATTAATGAAAGACTTGATCCCAACCATCGTGCATTACTTTTTCCCCATTCTTATCACGATGAAAAAGTTATATTGTTAGGCACCGTCCCCGTTCTCCCGTTTAAATTCAATCATTAAGTTCGGTAATTCTAATTTTGACCTTGCAAAAAAAATCATTAAAGGGCAGGCACGTAATAACGAGACCTGCCCCTACAACCTTCACTTCTTCGTGTGTTATGCGCTTTGCGGTTTTTAAAGATTTCTTTTTTCATAGAAACCGAATAACACCGAGATTAAGGCATGTTTTACTTTTTGTTTTTTCCCTTCGACTTTAACCTCAATGACATCCTTTACCTCTTCCCATTTCACATTCTGGCTGGCTCTACCGATGACATAGCTGTATTTATCTTCTTCCGGGTCTTTCTCGGCGTGGCCGGCCACATCAGAAGAAATCAGCGCATCCCCTACTTCGATGTCTTTTCCCTTATCCGCCACCCAGATAAAATGGTTCCCGACGGCGGCCACCAGGATTTGCTCATTTTCAGTGGAAAACACCGTACCCAAGACTTTTTTGTCATTTTTCGTTTTTGTAACAGCCACCCCATATAAAGGCTCGGATTGAGGCACATCTTCTATCATCGGTTTATTATTCCCGGTCATGGAAACCAGGATATTTTGCTCCAGTGTTTCTTTACTCCACCCCAGGTGTGATCCCGTGAATGGAAGGTAAGAAAGGGTTCCGTTTTCATTAACAGTAATACGCCCGACATCTCCACCATGAAACAAGAAACTAATTAATGGGCCGTAGTTTACGCCGCTTTCGCCTTTGTTGCCCCTGTTTACAACCACTATGGGCCGTCCATTGGAGCCGGGGCTGCCGTAAAAGGCCGCTGCTATCTGGTTCCCATCTAACGGGAAATCGACTGCCCTGGTTGCCACAACAGAGAGTGTGCTGTCAGGAACTTCTGTTCTAACACCGACATTTCCGTTGGCCAGGACATTAAAGGCGTCTTCCGGGCGATCATTATGGGGGGCCCTTATGGCTGCCCTGCCCTCGGGACGGTTCACAATATGGACTTGATTTTCAGCGCCTTCATTGGTGCGCAAAATCAGGTGCGCTTCATCGCCTATGGACTCTAAAAGAGCTAAGGAATTTCCACTTATTACCTGGAAAGGCTCATTTGTTTTCATTCCCACATTGCCGATTATATTAACATCCCCTTCCACAGTTCCCCCTTTTGCTGAAAGGGCTCCCACCTGCGCCGCAGTGGTTTTGTGGGGATTGGCCGTATTGGTGGAGTGGTTTTCTTTTATTACAATATTCTTTGCCACATTATCCGGTAAAATTTCAATGGCATTTTGACCTATCAGGTCGATGTCCCCGCCCGGGTTATCCACACCATCGATACTTTTCAAGCCCGCAGCTCCCGAACTTGCAGCGGCTTTGTTCCACATTTCGGCATCGTTGTTGGAAATGTGCTTGTTTCTTACATCATTGTCCTCATCCCCAAAAATTGGAAGTACTTCATTAATTTCCGCATGTTTGGTTTTGTGGGGATTACCGGCTTTAGCGGAGTGGGTTTCGCCGATTGTTATTGTGTTTGCTCCATTATTCGGTGTAATGGTAATACTATTATCCTGTACCAGGTCCACACCGCCGCCAGGATTGCTGACACCATCCACACTGGAAAGAGCACCGACTTGTTCAGCAGTGGTATTGTGGGGATTATCTGTCCTGGATGAGTGGGTTTCTCCTATTTTTATGGTGTTGGTACCATTATCCGGGGTTATAGTTATACTATTATCCTCTACCAGGTCCACATTACCGCCAGGGTTGCTGACACCATCCACACTTTTCAGTGCCCCGACCTGTTCCGCATCAGTTTTATGGGGGTTGCCAAAATCAGAGAGGTGACAGGTCAACAGTTCTGCAAAGAGTTTGCCGTTAAAGACAAATGAAAGGTATGGGGTGGTTTCTTCTGCATTTACCGACACTCCACCGCTGACTGACTCTAAAGCCAAAAGAAACACCCTGGCTTCATCACCCGGGGAACATAATTTAGATGTTTCGCTTTTAAACCAGTCTTTAATTCTCTTCCTTGCCGTATCCTCGCTTATGTTACCGGAAAGGCTCGGACACACAATGGCAGGGCTTTCCGGGTGATCCCTGGATGCCACCAGCTCAAAATCTTCAATTACCCGGTTGGGACAACAGGTCTCCTCACAACTGGAGGGAGTAGCTGCCGAATTGACCGGCTCTCCGAATACCGGGTTGTATTCCAGGTACACGTAATAAAGAGATGTCTCCAGTTCAGTCCGGGTTAAATTGACTGTTGTTTGCCCTTCTTTTATATAAACCTGTTTATCACTTTCAGCAGGCACAACAATTTCTCTTCCTTCGGAGTCGACAGCAAAACCACCGGTTTTAAATTTAATTTTTACTTTTCCTTCATCGGTATAAATTTCCGCATCATCCAGTCCGCAGACGATCCCGGTTCCATTGATCAGCCGGGTAAGAAGATGACGTTTCTCATTCATATAACTCTGCTCGACTTCAAAATCCTTGACTGCCATTAGTTTTCCATAAAAATAGTGATTTCTCTGGTATTGATTAAGTTTATAATCTGCCATGTTTACAACCTCCTGGTTTTTTATATTTATATTAAAAAGGTCCTCAGGGAATAATGGAATAGTGGAATTTTTTCCAATTATTTTATCATTCCATTATTCCAATATTCCCTAAGGCTTGACCATTCATCATGCCATAAACAGCAAACAGTTATAATAACTGTTTCCTATTTCACCAGCCACAATTCCACATCTTTCGCCAGGTCTTTGATTTTGACCCAGCCAGGTGCGACAGGTTGGCCTTTTTGCAGGGGAAGCTGCCCCAGCAGACCCACGCAATTCCATTCGGGCCGTTTTTCCCTGGGAATATATTCCTTTGTTTCATCGTATTCCGGGTTGATTTTGGGCCGGGTTTTGGTTTCAAATTTACCGGAACCTACCAAAACCGCTTGACCCTCTTCATCCAGCACATCTATTTCTTCTTCATAGGTTTCCATAACAGGGATACGATGTTTACCGATAATGTTTTTCTTTTGTATATCATATAGATCGACTTCTTTAAAAACCGGTTCTTCAATTTCCCTTTTCACGGTTTCTTTAATTTCTTTTTGAAAATATTTTCCATCTTCGCAGGCAATTTCTATTTTAGTTATTGTTTCTTTGACTTTTTTCTTTTCCATTTTCTGCCGTTCTTTTTTAACTTTTTGTTTTTTGGGGGCCATGATTTCTTTTTTATATTTTTCCATAATTTGACTACCAAATTTATCTTTTAGATACTTTTTCGGCCATTCGACGTGAACTCCTCCAACAATCCCTGGACTTGCAGAGATAACACCGATTGGAATTTCATTCTCTTTAGCTGGTCTTATTTTATCTCCATCCAGGACAACAGAAGTACCTGGTTTAATATCTTTTCCATTTTTAGATTCAAAATATTCGGCATAATCAATCCCTCCTCCTGCCCGATAATTAGCATATGACGTACCGTTAGTATGGAGATGATATTGCGGATCCGGGGTACCGATGCCGACATAGCCGTTATCATCTACTATTGTTATTCTAGTTTTTCCGGATGTTTGCAGTTGTAGGTCTTCATTATAGCTTCCGATACATCCGGAATCTACTGTTATTCCTTTTTCAAAGTAGAAACGCGGACGATCTGTCTGAAAATGGACCCAAGGAGTGCTTTGTGACCCGATGTCAACATATCCAAACCCTGTACTAATCCTCAGGGCTCCGTCAATGTTCCCTCTAACTGAGCCGTTGATGTGCAACGTTTCTAATGGATTCGTCGTCCCGATGCCCACATTGCCGTTATCATTTCGTATTGTTATTCTCGTTTTTCCGGATGTTTGCAGTTGTAGGTTTTCATTATAGCTTCCGATACATCCGGAATCTACTGTTATCCCTTTGTCAAAGTAGAAAAGCGGACGATCAGTAAGAAAATGGGACCAAAGAGGGTTTTGTGGCCCGATATCAACATATCCATTCCCTGTACTAATCCGCAGAGACCCTTCAATGTTCCCTCTAACTGAGCCGTTGATGTGCAACATTTCTAATGGATTCGTCGTCCCGATGCCCACATTGCCGTTAACTGTAACATCTCCTTCTACAATTCCGCCTTTTGCTGAAAGGGCTCCCACGTGCCCCGCAGTGGTGTTGTGGGGATTATCCGTATTGGTGGAGTGGTTTTCATTAATTACAATACTCTTTGCCACATTATCCGGTACAATTTCAATGGCATTTTGACCTACCAGGTCAATGTTCCCACCTGGATTATCCACGCCGTCGATACTGTTCAAGCCCGCTTCTGCTGCAGCGTTGTTCCACTTTTCGGCATCCTTGTTGGAAACGTGCTTGTTTCTTACATCATTGTCCGCATCCCCAAAAACCGGCAGGACATCTTTAATATCCTCATGCTTGGTTCGATGCGGGTTACCGGTTTTGGCCGAGTGGGTTTCACCGATGGTGATGGTATTGGCTCCATTATTGGGAGTAATATCGATACTGCTTTCAGCGACCAGGTCCACATTGCCGCCGGGATTGCTGACTCCATCCACACTTGAGAGAGCACCCAATTGCACAGCAGTGGTCCCGTGGGGATTGTCGGTTCTTGCGGAATGGGTTTCACCAATGGTAATGGTATTGGCTGCATCATCCGGTGTGATAGTGATGCTGTTATCCTTTACCAGGTCCACATCGCCGCCGGGATTGCCGACACCATCCACACTCTTCAATGCCCCCAGATCTTTGGCCGTGATTTTATGAGGATTGCCAAAATCCGAGAGGTGACAGGTTAACAGCTCGGCAAAAAGCTTGCTGTTAAAGACAAATGAAAGGTATGGGGCGGTTTCTTCAACATTTACCGACACCTCTCCACTAGCTGACTCTAAAGCTAATAGAAACACCCTGAACCGGTCACCGGGAGAACCCATTCTGGAGGATTCTTCTCTCAACCACTTCTTAATTTTTTCCTTCGCTGTCCCGCTGACAGTATCTTCGGAAAGATCCGGGCAGACAATTGCCGTGGTCCCGGGATCATTCGTGGATGCCACCAGCTCAAAATCTTCAATTACCCGGTTGGGACAACAGGTCTCTTCACAACTGGAAGGATTGGCTGCTGAATTAACCGGTTCTGCAAATACCGGGTTATATTCCAGGTAAACATAGTAAAGAGATGTCTCCAGATCGGTCCGGGTTAAATTGACTTTGGTTTGCCCTTCTTTTATATAAACTTGCCTATCACTATCAGCAGGGACAACTATTTCTCTGCCCCTGTAGTCGACAGCAAAACCACCGGTTTTAAATTTTATTTTCACATTTTCTTCATCGGTGTAAACTTCTGCGCCATCCAGTCCGCAGACGATCCCGGTTCCACTGGTCAGCCGGGTAAGAAGATGGCGTTTCTCATTCATATAACCCTGCTCTACTTCAAAATCCCTGACTGCCATTAATTTTCCATAAAAAAAGTAATTCCTGCGGAATTGACTAAGCTTGTAATTCTTATTGTTATCATTAGAATTTGCCATGTTTATAAACTCCTTCTTTTTTAATTATGCCTTCGGCGACCAGGGGGCTCTTTTCGAGAAAACCGCCCCCTGGACCCCCGCAAAAGCTT
>WVZO01000755.1:8675-8839 GCA_011772425.1 Candidatus Aminicenantota bacterium | reverse complement strand
TGGGTTCCATTCCCGGCGGCTCTGGCAATTTAATAATAAGGGTTTCCTTCCCGGTTTGCGCCAGTCCCTCAATCTTTTTGATCACATCAGACATGGCCTGGTAAAAGAAATTAAAATCCTTTAATTCAATCCCATTATCCAGGCAGAGGGGCACAAAAATCTCC
>WVZO01000755.1:2789-8608 GCA_011772425.1 Candidatus Aminicenantota bacterium | reverse complement strand
TTCCTTTGGGATGCTCTTTTTAAAATCCAGGTATGCCTTTTCCAAAACTAATTTCAATTCATCCTCTGAAAAGAGTTGTTTCAAGGCTTTGACCGTTTTATTAGAAACAGCTTTTAATAAATTAACCGCCACTCCGGCTAATATCGATTCCAGCACAGGCATCGTACCATCCTCCGTTTATTTTCCATGCCATTAGTTTACAATAGTATGGATAAAATGTAAAGAGAAAACCGCGAAGACACACGAAGGTTTTTTTCTTTTTATTTTTAGCCACGAAGTTACACAAAGGAACACGAAGGTAAGAAGGTAAAGACGAAAATTACATATCATAAATTCCAACGACCGAAACGCCAAACAACTCTTTAAAGAAACTCCCTTTCACTTTCTTACCCTCATAACCTTTCAACTTCTCAACTTCCTCTCTTCCTTTGTGTATCTTCGTGTATCTTCGTGGCTAAAAAATCAAAATGAGAATTGCTGCGCGAAGAGAAGAAAAGAATTAAAGGAAAAGAAGATGTGGAATGCCTATTTCAAAATATTTTCGGCTCAAATCCTTCATCATTCAGCACGGTTACACTTTCACCGGATTGAGCCATAACATACAATCCACGTTTCATTGCATATCTATCACTTTCACCAACAATATTGGCGCCAGCCACGACCCCGATTACTTTCATGTCTTTATATCGTGGAAATACTTCTTTGAAAATCGGCAGCCTCTCATTTAAAAAGAATTTGACATCTTCAGCTCTTAATGTCATCTTCACTGAAGTAACCACAACATAATCAGCATTATAAGCGACAATATCATATTCGATCCTTCTTTTTGGAGAACGCACCCGCTGCACATAATCTGTGATAGGGATACCTCTTTTATTAAACAACTTCACAATGGCAGGAGCAACCATATTCTCGGCAAATCTCCCCAGGTTATCGGTGATTTTCCCAACCTCACGACTTAGCTTCTTTATTTCCAGGTCTGTTTCTTTGAAACCTTTATAGATCAGTTCTTCTAACTTTTCTAATGTTGTCATATTGTCACTCCGTTTAAATATTAATGCAAAACCCTCTTTTTGTCAACGTTATAAGGAAATTTGTTTGGCTCAAGGAAAAAAGCGCCAAGCAGAGAAAAAAATAAGAGGTAAAACCACGAAGGCACGAAGCGAAGAAGAAACGAAAAACGGGACAGGCAAGAAATCACTCTTTTGGCGTCAGGGAAGGGATATATATACAGTAAAAATTGGCGTGTCTTTTTAAAAAAGAGCATTATAACATTCCATATGGCCGAAGTTTTGGGATTAAACGCGCGAAAAGTGTTCCTTTTGGGCTAAACATTGACAATAATCCATTGAAAAATGTTCCTTTTGGGCTAAACATTGACGATGATCTACTCGAAATTGTTCCTTTTGAGCCAAACATCGTCAATAATCCACCCGGAAGTGTTCCTCTTAAGCTAAACATCGTCGATGACCCACGCGAAAGTGTTCCTTTTGGGCAACGAATTTTTGAGACGCGCCCTCCTCTACGGAATTGAAAAACAAGGCGTGGAAAAAGTTGAAAAAATGGTGGAGCGGTTATATCCAGGTCATGAAGGTGGCACTGGCAGATGATCCCCAGATGCAGGAGAAATTGGGTATTGTCACCCCTTCCCAGGTGTAGCTATCAATTAACAATTGACAATTAGCCACAAGAAGGCACAGGAGGGCACGTCTTTGTGTCCTCTGTGTCTCTGTGGTTTAAGAAATGGGAAATGGAAAATTGGCCTGCCCTTTTCTACGCATTTGCAGATTCAAATTAATGGCTTTTCCATCAATTTTTGAAAATCCTTCGGATCCCTCCGAATAAGAGACCATGCGTTATTCAATTTGTAGATGATTGTGTCATTCTTTTTAATATTATCATGACAGATTACAAGCCCTATCTCATCACAAATCTGAAAAATATGGGGTACTGCTTTTTCAATTAAATCTACCGGGAAATAATTGTCATAAAGTGCCTGTTTATTGTGTCTGTAAATTTCAGCATATTCAAACCATGTATTTTCAACATCCAGACAATCTATTCCAAGGTGTTTCAACATAGCCAGAATTGCATCCATCCTGTAAGAATCCGGTGGGTGATATGCATAATAATAGATATTAATGGATTCATAGTCCGGATGATATGATTGGCAAATCTTAAGATTTGTCCACGCATAGGCAAGGCCGACACAGTATACTGCTATCAGATCACAAACCAGTTCTTCACTCCAATAGCTTGGCCAAAATTCAGAAAATATCTTTTGGCTTTTAACAATACGATCAGAATCACGGATATCTCTCAATAACAATGTTTTTTCCAGCATTTCATTATAATTTGAAAACCACCCTGAAAAAGGTTCAAAAAAACTCTGGCGATAAGTTTTTAATATATGATGACCCAACTCATGCAAAAGGTCAGGGAGATTAAGGATCGAAAATTTTTCTGCAGCCGGGACAAAAATTGTATCAAAGTATCTATGATACCAATAATAATCACGGCCTTGCCCTGAAGTACCTGTGCTTATAGCACACACATGTGGTTTCTCGACGGGGCAACCGATCTCATCACAGAGCTGATTCAATACGTAGGTCAAATAACCGTCAAAATCTTTTTGATAATGTGTCAAAATTGGCAGGCCAAAACATTCCAATTCCTCTACTTCCATCAAAAGTGTCTGGAAACTGCGAATATTTCGTTTGAATTGATCGGGAGCGGTTAAATCGTCCCGAGACTGAATCTGAAAAAATCGACGCTGCAATTTTTTTATTCTTTCCTTTATGATAGGTATGACAACAATATGTTCGGGATTTTTTGAAGCAGCGAATTCCTGGTATTTATTAAGGAGTTGGATTATATGCGAAATGTAGGCAGGAAAAAATTTTTTCATATTACTTTTCTCATCCTTCGGAAAGCCATTGCAGCCTGACCACTAACCTGGGATATCAAATCATCCATGACATTAATCTCAGATTCTGATAGTGTTTCTTCTGACTCGATTTTTCTTCGGATTGAATTGACCTTTGAAATAATCCTTTGTTCTGCTATAAAATCTTTGAGAATCTTCTTCAGGTGGTGAAGGCTTAGGGGAATAACGGGTCCTTCACCTTCTTCAAGCAGAAGTGATAGAAATGTTAGCAATTTTTCTCTTGCTTTTTCTTTATCTTCATCCGACACTTTTGTACGATATGCCCGAACGATTACATTCAAGGCATTGTCAAGTTCTATTGATAAATCTCCAAGATCATGAAACATATCGGAAAAATACCCAAAATTACTCATAATTACCTCCTCAACTTACCATGGGTCTATTTATCCTCATCCGTTAAACGTTTAATATATGCTTCAAGCCCTCGCTTTAAGCTTTCCCTGGATGTGCTAGCACTGGCAATATCAAAGGGTTTCCTCCTGCTTCGGCTCATTGCCACACTGGAAAAGGAAACAAAGGAATCTTCTACATTAAATCTTCCCATACTCGCCCTGATACCTTGAACAGCACGGGTAATGGGAATATGCAGCAAATGAAGCAGCGCTTTCATTTTTTTGATGGGTATAATGTTTGGAAGTGCCGCATGATTGAGAACCTTTTCCAGGATACTTTTCGAAATAGCGATTTCTTCGCTCAATTTATCTATATTGGTTAGTTCGTTTGAAATGGCTTCTACAAGAATCTTGTCGAAGGATTTTTCCGAATAGAACTGTTCCAAGAATAGATTCGCTTTTTCCGAATTTTCCAGTACATCCCCTGGGGGAATCTTCATTAATGCCAACCAAAGTATTTCGTCTTCTTTCTCTGAGACAACCGAATATGTTTTTAAAATTGTCTCTATTGCGTCCACTTTGTTTTCTTTCATTTTTCTTCCCTCTTTTTTATAGTAAGGCTTTTTTCTAGTTTTTTTGCAAATCTTTCTTTCAGGCGTTGGTAATGAACTTTAAGAAAATCTTTTTTCTTTCCTGTCATTTCTTCTACCACCTTATAAGGGATGTTGTTTACACGGCATATAAGCAGTTGGCGTTCCCAATCATTCAGATCATCCAGTAATCCCTCAAGTTCTATCAAAATTGGATTTTTTTTGTTTTCCTGTTCCCATATTGTATCAGCCAATTGTGGGCACACTGTTTCCAGTGAATCATGACTACTATTCAAGAAAGCTCCAGAGTAAGATTCTTCTTGATAATCCTTTTCTCTTCTCTTGTTTTGCCTTAATTTGTCTCGGAGTTTGTTTTTGAAAATTTTCAATATCAATGTACCGACTTGTCTCTCCGACGCGAATTCCTGTTCCGCATATGAATGTATAAATCCATAAAAGGTGTCGTATAGCATGTTCCACGCTTCATCTTCATCGAATTGCCATGACTTTATTGCATAATGGACAAGCTTACAGCCGTATGCCTTATAAAGGCGCTCTGCAATATCTCGATCCGATGAATTTCTAAAATCAATATCCACTTTATTCTCCAATCGTTCTCTTATATATATAACGAAATCAGGTAACACCTGATATTATGAATATTTTAAAGGAAAAACCGTAATATTTCAATGGTCAAATTGCGAAGCAAAGGGGGCATAATCTCGTAGGGAGAGAAATTGGGTGTTGTTAATCCTTCCCAGGTGTAGATGGTAAGTCAGGTTGAGGTTAAGGAAGAGGTGCTTCCTTAACCTTTAACCTCAGCCCTTTTGTCCATATTCCTGGTTTTGAGAAAAGAAAAGGGACCCTGCAAAAGATCTCTGGAGACGAGGAAAATCATACTCTCAATTTCTCAATTCTATTGTAGTGGCTTGATTTAAAAAAAGGATCGAATGCGAATTTGGGCGAATACAAGATTCGCCCCTACAAAGCGTTTCCGGTAGGGTGTAGGGGTGAACCTTGTGTTCACCCCCTATTTTGACACAATCTCTTTATCAAGCCCTGGCACCAGCGATTCCTCCAAGGGTTTGATGAATCAAACCCCTACGATCGAATATATGTCCATTTTTCTTCGCGCCCCTTCGCGTTCTTCGCGGCTATTTTCTTAGCAGGTTATATTTTGAAAACAAAGGGGCGAAAATGAAAACGATACCGGTAAGTGGTTCCGTCGATGACTAATTTCAGCGCAATGTCAAAGGCTTTCTTATCCACATGTGATTGAAGATCAAAATTCTAGCGCTTAACCAGGACCTGTTGATGCAAATCGGTTTCTTTGCCGGTCAATAAATCTACTGCATCGATCAAGAAATTATAATGACCTCTTTTTATCTTCTTAAACGCAGCCAACGAAATTTTAAACTCTGTCTTCTGTGCAGTCAGTATTTTTTGCTGGTCAAACAAGGAGTTGTTATTTTTATCGATCAAGCGGATGCGGACTTTCATCCTGCCCACCGGCTGTGGTTTCCCTTCTATCTCCCTCATCACGTAATCCCTGACCGTAAATGCCAGTACCTTTCTCTTGAAGGAAAAATTTTCAATCTTGATAGCCGGGGTTTGAATTTGCTTTTCCAGTTTTTGCAGGTATTCATTGATATAATCGTCGCGGAAGTTATCATCGTATAAGACTTTATATTTTTTATTTTTGACTTTGATCTTTAGTTTGCCGGTTTTTTCCGGGTCACGGGGCGCATAGGTGAGGATATAGTAAAGGTCCTCCAGTTCCGAGGCGGTTTCAATGGATTTGACCAGGTTGTTGGAGGTGATGTTTTCGCCACCGGTGATTCGAGTAATATCTTTCAAAATATACTCAATCTCCGATGCCACTTCCTGGTATTCCATCTCATTGATGATGGTTTTATTGAGGCTTTTGATAAAAAAACTGTGAAAGGTGGC
>WVZO01000755.1:0-2764 GCA_011772425.1 Candidatus Aminicenantota bacterium | reverse complement strand
AGCAATTGATTCATATACGTATTGATCATCTTACCTAAGGCGTGTTGGGTGGCATCACGGCTTTCAATTAATATAGTGGCAATTTCCCGTATTTTATACATTAAATCGCTGGAGAACCTGATCCTGGGGAACAGCTCGAACTGGTAAAAACTAAACACCCATTTTTCCGTTTCCAGGTTTTCCAGGTACCTGGAAAAATAATAGAACCGGTCCACCCTGGGAGTTAAATACCTTTTCTTGTATTGGTTCCATGTGAGCAGGTACTTTTTTAAAAAATCCATGAGTCGTCGAGCCGGTTCGTCACGTCTGAAAAACCTCTGTTGAAAATTATGAACATCAAGGTAGGTTTCAATTTTATTGATATATTGAATCAATTTTTTTCTTGCCTTCTGGCTCTCTTTTCTCAAATCGATAATCAATTGACGCTTGACAGCTTGTCTGTCTTTGAGATTGAGGTATTCGCGGGTTTTATCATTGGCAAAGACCAACAACCGGTCGCTGTCCCTGAAGGTGTTTTCAAAAAGATGATCCACGGCTTTTACCAGGTAGTCATTAAAATCCGTAATGCTGAATACCAGCACAAAAGTTCGCAAAAGAGGCGGTTTTGAGGCTTGCTCCCGCAGGATGGGTTGGGTTCCCGTGACATTGATCTTTTTCCGCTTCAGGAAAAAACCATTGATCTCTACCTTTTTCTTGTTCTCATAAATAGTGAAATCATCTTTCGTTAAATCGGTGACAGGTTTGCCTTTGTACAACACCCGTACCGGCACTTCTATATTGGTGACCGTTACCTTCTCTACAATAGGTTTATGCTCAGGCTCCTGCTTTTTCTCCCGGTCCTGGTCCGCCAAAAGAAGACATGCGGAGGGAATACATAAAACCATAATAAGAAAAAGGGCAAGCAGCCATTTATTTATAGGAATGAAATGAGTTGTTTTCATTTTATATTCTTCTTTACAGCACAGCGCCCTGCGCCCTGCCCATTATTGCCAACTGCCAATTGCCAACTGCCAACTGCCAACTATCTTTTTACTGCGATGTTTTGGTGAAAATTGTCCTCTTTGCCGGTGAACATATCCTGGGCATCGATTAAGAAATTATAATCGCCTTTTTTGATTTTTGAAAAGGCTGGAATCGAGATTTTCATTTCAGCCTTCTGGGCAGTGAGTATCCTCGCCGAATCAAACAGGGAATTGCCGTTGGCATCGGTTAAGCGGATACGCACTTTTATCCTGCCAACCGGGTTAGGTTGGTTTTCAATTTTTCGCATCAAGAAGTCCTTCACCGTAAATGCCAATACTTTTTGTTTAAAGGAGAAATCTATAACTTTGACATCCGGTGTTTTTATTTTTTCTTCCAGTTTTTGCAGGTATTCGCTAATATAATCGGCGCGGAAGTTATCGTCGTATAATACATCACATCTTCTATTTGTTACTTTGATTTTTAGTTTACCTTTTTTATTGGGGTCTTGCGGGGCATAGGTGAGGATATAATAAACATCCTCCACTTCCGAAACCGTTTCCAGCGATTGCACCAATTCGTTGGACGAGATGTTCCGCCCACCGGTCACATCGGTGATACTTTTTAACACCCGTTCAAGATCAGAGGATACCGTTTTATAGTCAAAATCCTGCATGGTGGTGGGATTGGTGCTGGTGATAAAAAAACTGTGAAAAGTGGCATCCACTTTGTAAAATAGTTTGGTGATTTCTTCATTGGGAAAGCCCTGGACCAGGTTTAATTCGGTGCTCAGTTGGTTGAGAATGGCGTCCAGTTTTCGTCCTTGGGCAACGGAAGTGGCATTATTGGAGTTTGACAGCTCGGAGGCGATGTTTCTCATTTTTATAAGGATATCGCTGCCCAGGCGAATCCGGGGGAAAAATTCGAATTGGTAAAAGTTGAGTACCCATTTTTCGGTTTTTAGTTTTTCCAGGAAGCGTGAAAAATAATAAAACCGGTCCACCCGGGGCGTTAAGTAGAGCTTCTTGTACTCGGCCCAGGATATCAGGTACTTCTGTAAAAAACTAATCAATCGCTGCGGCCGTTCCGTATCTCGTCTGCTAAATTTTATCCTGAAGTCGTTCACTTGCAGATACGCTTCCAGGCGATTAATATACTGCTGCAGCCGCCGCTTGGACTTTTGACTTTCTTCGATAAGATCAGCCACCAATTGCTGCTTAATTTTGGCTTTTTCCCGGAGATCGGGATATTTCCGGGTTTTATCATTGGCAAAAATCATCATTTGATCCGTGGGAAGCAAAACCTTATCAAACAGGTGATCCACGGCTTTTTGGAACTCGTCATTGTAACTGGTCACATTAAATACCAGCACAAAGGTTCGGGGAAGGGCTGCAGCTTTTTGTGTTTCTACGGTTTCTACCGGCGCTGTTGGAGTGATTTTTATCTTTTTCCGCTTCAAGAAAAAGGCGTTGATTTCCATCTTCTTACCGCTCTCGTAGAGGACAAAATCATCCTTTGTTAAGTCAGTCACCGGTTCTCCTTTGTACAAAACCCGCACCGGTACTTCCACGTTGGTAACCGTCACTTTCTCTACGATCCGTTCCTGCTCCTGGTCATTACTATAACTATTGCCAGGGTTATCGTTCCCCCAAAGACCAACGCCCGGGGCAGCGGATAAAAGTCCAATTAAACAGAAAACAAAAAACAGTCTTGACACATTTTTGTTCCGGATGCTCATTCTTATCCTCCTGGTTAAAATTTTATTATATCATAACATACGGATTTTCCATAAAAAACCGGGCAT
>WVZO01000696.1 GCA_011772425.1 Candidatus Aminicenantota bacterium | reverse complement strand
TTTTGTTTTGGATTTTGAACATTTGAATTTTGGATTTGTTTCGTATTTCGTGCTTCGTGCTTCGAATTTAGGGCGACTTTGACGTCGCTGCCCGATCTTTATCTATACCTTTTATTCTCTTCTCAGATATGGTATGATTGAACGTGTTTCGTGTTTCTTAAACAGGAAGGAGACCGTATGGCTAAAGATGATAGGAAGATTATAAAACAGATCGGGAAACAATTGGGGATTGAATTAAAACCCCAGCCGCTTGAAGAAATTATAGGCACAAAAAATAGCTTTGCTTTGGATCATACGGGGCAGGTGAAGGGGTTGAACCTGGATGGAACTAATATCACGGACCTCACGCCGCTGAGCGCCCTGACGAATCTGGAAGCGCTTCATTTAAGTGATAATCAAATCATGGACCTCACGCCGCTGAGCGCCTTGACCAATCTTAGAGAGCTTGGTTTAAGTGGTAATCAAATCACGGACCTCACGCCGCTGAGCGCCATGACGAACCTGGAAGAGCTTGTTTTAAGTGGTAATCAAATCACGGACCTCACGCCGCTGAGCGCCCTGACGAAGCTGACAGCACTTATTTTATATAATACTCAAATCACGGACCTCACGCCGCTGAGCGCCCTGACGAAGCTGACAGAACTTTCATTAAGTAGAAATCAAATCACGGATCTCAGGCCGCTGAGCGACCTGACCAATCTGGGATCGCTTTATTTAAGTGGTAATCAAATTACGGACCTCACGCCGCTGAGCGACCTGACGAACCTGACAAATCTATATTTGGATAGTAATCAAATCACGGACCTCACGCCCCTGAGGGAATTGAAGCATTTAAAATATCTGGATGTAAGAAATAATCGCATCGGACGACTTCCTCCCCATATCACCTCATGGTGGCCCGGCATGGAAATAAAGTGGGAAGATAGATTTTATTATAACGGTTTGAATCTCTACGGCAACCCCCTGATCGATCCCCCGGAAGAGATTGTTAAAAAGGGGAATGACGCCGTCAAAAACTACTTCGACGAAATCGAACGGGCTTCTGTGCTGTTTCTGGAATCCAAACTCCTCCTGGTGGGCAGCGGCGATGTGGGCAAAACCACCCTCATGAAAAAACTCAAAAATAAACATTTCAAGGTGGTGCCGGGTAAAGAAGACACTACCCGCGGCATCGATATCCAGCCCTGGCAGCTCCCCTGCCCCTTTCCCGACGGCCTTTCCCGCGATGTCAACATTCATTTCTGGGATTTCGGCGGCCAGGACATCCTCCACGCCACCCACCAGTTCTTACTCACCAAACGCTCCCTATACCTCTTTGTCTGGGACCCGAGAAAAGAAGAAGAAACCCGCAGCTTCGACTACTGGCTCAATGCGGTCAAACTCCTGGGCGCCGGCAGCCCGCTTATCATGGTCATGAACAAAGCGGACATGCATGTCAAACACATCGATGAAGCCTCTTTTAAAGATAAATTCCCCAACATCGCCCAATTCCTCCAGGTTAGCTGCCTCACCGGCTTTCATATCCCTGAGCTCACCGAAACCATCCGCACTGCCCTCTCCGGGATGCCACATCTGCTGGACAAACTCCCCAAACGCTGGATGGATATCCGCGATGCATTCAAATCAATGGATTTAAATTATATCTCCCTCTTCCGCTATTTTAGTGTATGTATTGCACATGGCATGGATATAAACAAAGCCCTATTTCTCAGCGACTATCTCCACGACCTGGGCATCATCCTGCACTTTCGCCAGGACCCGGTATTGGCAGATACCGTGATTTTGAAACCCGAATGGACCACCGGCGCGGTCTATGCCCTGATCGATTCCCTGGAAATACAAAACAATAAAGGCCGCTTTAACCGGGCCCACCTGGGCCGTTATTGGAACAAAAAAAGATACCCGGCGGAAAAGTATCCGCAGCTCCTTCGCCTTATCGAGAAATTCGAGTTATGTTTCAATATCGTGGGAACCGATGATTATATCATACCGGAACTCCTGCCCTCCCAACGCCCCCCCATCGATATGGAGGCGTACCGTTCCACCCACAATCTCCATCTCCATTATTCCTATGACTTCATGCCGGCCGGTATCATCATGCGGTTTATCAGCCGGCTTCATTACTTGATACGCGAAGACCATTACTGGAACAACGGCGTGGAACTTGAGTTCTCCGGTTCCTCTGCGCTGGTGAAAAGCGATTCGGCCCAAAAGCGTATCCGCGTTTCCGTTTCCGGTTCCAATAACACCCAGTTAATGGGTGTCATTCGCAGCCATTTCGACCATATCCACGAAACCCTGAACATGAAAAAAGAAGAACACGTCTTCGAAGAGGTCCCCTGCACCTGTTCAAAATGTCTACCCTCTGAAAAACCTAATTTCTACAAGTACAATCTCCTGCAAAAACTGATGGCAAAAGACAGGGATGCCTTCTGCGAGAAAAGCTCCGAAGATGTTTCGGTTCACCAATTACTCAGCGGTCTGCTGCCCCCCCGGATACCCGGAAATCTCTTTGATCCCCTTATCACCACCCTATCGCAGGTCCAGGGGCTTAAGAAAACTCTGCAAACAGACGAAAACAGCCGCAATACGGTGGTGGCCAATCTGCTCAGAGCACGCGGGTTCCGCGCGTACGATCAAACCCTGTCCGGCAGCTCCGAAACCGGGGCCGGTTTGGGAGAACTGGATATCAAGATCGAAGACGAAACCGGCCGGGCAGTTTCCATTATCGAAGCCCTGAACCTCGACTCCTGCAATACCACCGCAATCGACCGCCATGTGCGGAAATTGTTCATTAACTATGATTGCAGCGGCTTAAAAGAGAATTATATCCTGGTGTATGCCTCGGTAAAGGATTTCGAGGGCTTATGTCGAAAGTACCGGGAACACCTGGAACAAATCGACTATGAATCCTATGGGTTGAAAGGAAAAATAGAAGAGGCCGAAACGGGATTTAATAAGATTGCGGCGTTTCGTGCGCATCATCGCTGTAATAAAGGTGAAACGGTTCTTTATCACCTCCTGGTGGAAATGTAAAAAGAGAAACCACAGATTACACAGATTACACAGATTAAATGTAAAAATTAATTTAGCCGCGAAGGGAGAAGATAGTTGGCAGTTGGCAAAAGAAGTAAAAAATCTTGCCTGTCCCTTAAGATTTGCTTAAGATTTATCGACGATGTAAGTCTGCATCGTCGATTTTTCACCTGGATTATCGACGATGTATGCCTGCATCGTCAATCCTTCGGCTGGATTTTTGACGATCACAGTTGTTCCGGCAATTTTAATTTTGGAGTAATGGAGTAGTGGAGTAGTGGAGTAATGGAAATAGTAAAATCTTGCCTGCCGTGAAAATAGGTGAATAAGTTGAGTGGGGTGAGTAAGGTGAGTAGGGAATTCTCGGTGTCCTCTGTGGCTAAAAATAAACATTCTTGCCGTCCCCTTTTTAAAAAAACACCAGTCTAATTTTTTAGACTTTTTAGAATCCCCGCCTGCAAATTAATTTCATTATTCATCATGAATGACTGTCCCTTAAAAATAAAACTTAAAAATAAAAAAAATATAAAAAAATCTGCGTAATCTGTGTAATCTGTGGTTTCCTATTGCAATTTACTGCGATTTCTTCTATAATACGTATTCGGATGGGGAAAATAATCAAATTTATAGCCGGGACTATTGTTTTTATCGGTGTAAACTTCTACCTGGGGACTCACCTGGTTCACCAGTTCGAGGATTTCCGTTATAGTAATGGTCCGATATCCATTGAAATCCTGAGGGACCAAATCCCGGCGGTAGACCGAATAAAGGATATCGATGGTGACGGAGAGAGCGAAGTGATTTTTCTTCGCCCTATCCGACCAGATATCGGGGAAGTTTGTATTTTTAAACCCGGGACAAAAAATGATAATCCTGACAATTTCATTGAGCGTACTGTTAAGTTTCCCGGTAAAGACGCTATGTTTGTAGATGTCTCTTATAATAAACAACGAAAAACTTATGTTGCCAGGTTCACGGAACAGGACGGGGAAACAACAATTGTAAAAGAAATAGATGAAGATGGGCAGGTTGTGAAAGAAATGGAATATGATTGGCTGGTCCCGGGATTTATAGAGCCCGGTACCAAATTTAAAGGCAGTGCGACGTTTACGGACCTGGAACCGGATGGTAAAGAGGAGGTTTTCATTATAACAGCCCCTGGTTATGAACGTGCTCCCAGGGGAATTATTTGTTTCGACGCGGGGTCGGGGGAACGGTTGTGGGCATATCCCTGTGGTGCAACGTTCTCCAGCATCGAAATCGAGGATTTAGACGGCCACCGGGGAAAAGAGATTATTCTTTCTACCAGAGCACCCAATAATGGCGCGGAAGCGAACGGCATCAGCGATGCCCACAGTTATGTCATTGTCCTGGACAGCAGCGGAAAGGAACTCTGGAAAAAGAAAACCGGCGACTGGTATAGTGTCGCCTATTCGGTTATCTCGGACCTTGATCATGACGGACGTTTTGAAATTATCACCGCCACCGAATGTCACCGGGCCAAGGGGAAAACCAGGGGTAAGATATTTGTTTTCGACGGCATGACCGGGAAGGTGAAGCCCCCGTTTCTTCTTGCCGATGCCTCTTCTTTAAATCCCTTTGTATGGAATCCCGGTTCCCAAGACCCCCGGATTTTTGCCGGGGATTCTTCGGGACGACTATGGATGTTGGATCAACATTTGAAATATCTTAAACAGAAAACCGAGGCCGGTGCGCTCCTGGTTGTGAATGCATTAAGCGGCCAACAACAGGGCAACTACGTGTTTGCCGTATCCCGGAAAGAATTTATAGCTTATGACAGGAACCTGGATAAAAAAGTATTCCGATACACCTTTGAACCTCCCTTCGAAACGGATATGGTTCTCTATAATTTCAAGTTTTCGCCTGCGGCATTCAACCGGACAACCGGTAAATTTGATTATTTCCTGGCATCGCCGCGCAAATTGTACCGCATCAGCGAAGCACGGGGCACTGTTTTTTCCCTGGTGAAAAACCTGCTGAGCACCGGCCTGCTGCTTACCCTTATCATCCTGATTTTAACCGACGGCAGTATCATTTTTTTTCTTATTAACGTTAACAACCGCAAGAAAACCGGGACCATTGATCCTGGAAGTCCCGGGCCGGGAAAAACAGGGGAAACCCAAACCCACCATTTTATCGAAATCGTTCAAGGACTTACGCATCAACTAAAGAACCCTATATCCACTACTCTGTGGACCGCGGAGAAATTAAAACGAACCGGGGATACCGATTTCGCGGAATTGTCCGATTTCCTGGCAGGAGATGTGGAGGCATTGAAGCAGCAAACCAATCATCTATTAAAATTGGTTAAAGTGCGTAAGCCGCAATTAAAACCCAAAAATCTCAAATCCATATTGGCAGAGCTGGTGGAATTTTATCGAACGCAAAAATTGCCGGGAGAAAACATAGACATCCAATTGGAGACAAACTATGAAAAAGATATCGTTCTTTTTATCGATGAGGAATTATTTAAAGAGGTCATGGTAAACCTCATGGAAAATGCCGTTGAAGCCATGCCCCACGGCGGGAAATTATCGATTTCCCTTTTACCTGTTTTTTCTATCATAAAAGGCAATCTCAGGAAGGCTTTCATCCAGGTGGCCGATACCGGTAAAGGAATAGATAAAGAAAACCTTTCCAGGGTTTTTGCCCCTTTTTTTACCATGAAACCGAAACGAACCGGACTGGGTTTAACCATTTGTAAAGGAATCATCGAAGCACACGGTGGTAAAATTGAAATCCGCAGCCCAAAAGGAGAGGGCACTAACGTATGCATTACGCTGCCCGTCAAAAAAACAGGACAAAATTAAAAGTTAGAAGATGAAAGAAAGAATAAAATACTTGAAGCGGACCGCGCCCGTTATCCTGTTGATAGTGGTTAACATTTATGTGGGGAATCGTTTAATCGGGCACTTAAAGGAATTCAATTTAAAAACCGCGCCTATATCCATCGATGAAATTATTAAAAAACATCCTTACCGGTTCGCCGGCACCCTGGACATCGATACTGATAATGAAGATGAAGTGGCTTTTTCGCGCACGTATACCACTCCCAATAAACAGGAAGTTTCGGTTTTTGAACCCTTTCAAAAGGATTTTAACTATCACTATTACGGTGAAATTCTGGCCCCATTTAGTTATGTGTTTTTAGATGCTTATTATAATGAAGATTGGAAAATCAACGTTTTCAGGTTCCTTGAATTTAAGGAGGGAGCATTTCATATCGTGGAGAAGGACAACCGCCAGAACCCGCGAAAAACAATCCCCCTTGAAAAGCTTAAGGTAGATTTATCCGGTCAAAAAATCGATTTTCTCCCTCCGGCCCTTGTGGACCTGGAAGCAGATGGACAATTGGAGATGGTGATTATATTCTCATCTTCAAACGAGCCATATACCCGGGGGATAGGATGCTTTGACCCCGAATCCAGGAAGCTCTTATGGGAGTATTATGCTGGCACAAAAATTACCGGAGCGCAATTCTTGGACCTGGACGGCCAGGGAGGCAAGGAAATCATTCTTTCTTCCTTTGCGGCCAATAATGACGTAACAGTGAACGGCACCAGCGATGCCCACAGTTATGTGATTGTCCTGGACAGTAAGGGAAACGAACGCTGGAAAAAGGAAGTCGGAAATTATCACACGTTTACCCATACCGCCGCGGCTGACCTGGACCATGACGGCACCGCCGAAATTGTAACCACCACGGAACGGTATCACACCCGGTTAAAGGAAGAAGGAGTCATTATCATGTTTGACGCTGCCGGAGAAGAAAAAAAACCACACCACCCACTTTTCCCCGTATCTTTTTCCCGGCCCTCTATCCGGGTATTTGGCAAAGATGACGTTCGTATCTATGTTGGGGACTCCGACGGTAAAATATGGATGTTTGACCGGAATTTAAAATACATGGATGATACTGAAGCAAATAGCCCGGTTCGTGTTTTGAACATTTCCTCTGCTTCGCAAGAATGGCATTATGTATATGCGCATACCCAGGATCAATTCCTGGTCTATGACAGGGACCTGACACGAAAAATTTTTAGTTTTAGTTTTGAGCAGCCTCTCAATGGTGGTGATAGTGATATGGGAATCTCCACTTTTATGATTCCTATTCAAACAAAGCAGGGAAATTTTGCGCTACTTAAAGCCGAACTTGTGTACCGGGTCCGGGAATCGGTGTTATCGTTTAAGGAAATTTTTAAGATAATGGTTACCTCCGGTTTGCTGCCGGCAATCGTCTTTCTTCTTTTGTTCGATGGGTTTTTTATTTATTTTCTCTATCGAATGAAGGTATCTAATGGGAGCCGTTCCGGGAGAAAGGTTTCCCCGGAAACGGTGAAATTCCTGGAAATCGTCCAGGGAATCGCTCAGAAGTTGAAAAATCCGATCTCCTCGGTCTTATGGGCAGCGGAAAAAATAAAGAGCAGGGCCCGGGAGAATACGGACAGGAAAAAAAGGGATAGTTATTTGCAGTTATCGGAATTCTTGATGGATGATGCGGAGAAGATGCGTCGGCAAACCGATCATTTATTGAGATTGGTGCAAATATACAATCCCCGGTTTGTACAAAAAAGCCTTAGACCCATATTGCAGGACCTTGCCGGTCATTACCGCATCCTGGTAGAGGAAAAGATCGGAATTCACCTGGAGATGGCTGAAGATATTTCGCTTCTTATCGATGAGGAGTTGTTAAGAGAGGCATTGGTAAATCTTATCGATAATGCCGTGGATGCCATGCCGCAAGGAGGGAAGTTGAGAATTTCCTTCGTGCCGGTTGCTTCACCGGCAAAGGAGGGTGTCAGTCATGTATTGATCGAAGTAGAGGACACCGGTCACGGCATGGATGAAGAAGAGCTTTCGCAAATTTTTACTCCTTTTTTCACCAGAAAAGTGAAAGGCACAGGAATTGGTCTGACCATTTGCAAACGCATCATCGAAGCCCATGGAGGCAACATCGAGGTTCACAGCCGCAAAGATTTTGGCACCAGGATTACCATTACTTTACCGGTCAAGCCGGGAAGGAAAAATGATTAAAATGCGTAAAGCTGTAACATATCTGTTCGTCATTATTGCTTTTATTGGGATTAACCTGTACCTGGGAATTCGGCTTATTAAACAGGTTGAGGAATTCCGTCTTAAGAGCAGCTCCATAACCGTTAAGGTAATAAGTGAACATCGAGCCGGATTAGTCCGCATAAAAGATATCGATAACGATGGGGAGGATGAGTTTGTTTTTTGCCAAAATCATACTCCCGATGAATTGGAATATTTTATTTTTGATTTATCCGGGAAAAGCCATATGGGGACTTTTACCGATAGAATAGTCGTTCCCCAGAGTTATCACTTCTACGATGTTTATTATGATAATAAATTAAATATCCTGATTTTCAGGTTCTTGGAGCGTGTGGGGAGGGAAATCTTTCTAAAAGATGAGGACATACACCGGAACATCCATAAAACTATAAAACTTGAAGGATTGAATTTTCGGTCTTCAGAAGGCAGCTATAGATTTAGAGTACTTTCACTTCTTGGCGATCTCGAATCAGATGGGAAAAGGGAGCTTTTTATTAGACTTTATTCCGGCTTTGATCGTTATCCACGGGGAATTGTTTGCGTTGGCCCGGAATCCGGGAAATTGTTGTGGGAATACTATTGCGGCCCTCATGTATGGGATGGGAAACTTGTGGACCTGGATGGAAACGGAAGGAAAGAGGTCATTATGTCTACCAGTGCAGTCAATAACGGGGTGGAATGCAACGAAACCACTGATGCCCACAGTTATGTGATTGTATTGGCTGGTAATGGAAAGGAATGGTGGAAGAAGATAACCGGTGGGTGGTATACCCATGCGCATTCCGATATTGAAGACCTTGATAATGATGGCACATTTGAGATTGTCACTACCACTGGATGCCACCAGGTACACAATGAAAACAGGGGGCAAATATTCATTTTTAATGGATTAACCGGTGAACAAAAAAAACACTTTTTTATTTCCGACGGATCATTTTCAAGACCTTTTGTCTATAAAATTAATACAAACCAAAGCAGGATTTATGTGGGAGATTCCAGGGGCCGGATATGGATGTTCGATGGGAATTTGGATCCGCTAAAGATAAAAGCAATTGTAAAGGAAGATGTCCCTATCGTACTATTGAATAATCCATTTGGAATTTGGAGGGCTGGAGAATGGCCATATCTATTGGCTTGCACCCCTACCAGGCTGCTGGTTTATGATAAGGAACTGAGCAGGAAAATATTGGACTATACGTTCGCAAGACCAATTCCATTTGCTCTTTTGTCTATTAACGCCTATTTTGCTCCCGGGAAAAGTAAGCAAAGGTATGATGCATTTGTCTCTACCGACAAATTGTACCACCTTCATGAATCGAAATTTTCTCCGGGTAAAATTTTAAAAAACCTGTCGACCAGCGGACTCCTTTATACCATTATCATTTTGCTTTTATTTAACGTATTTTGTATTTACTTCACCTTTGGATTGAAAAAAACCATTTTTCCTCCATCCCGGCAAGAATCAGAAACTAAGCCTTCCGGGTTTCTTGAGATTCTCCAGGGTATCGCTCATCAACTAAAGAATCCCATATCTACTATCTTGTGGACTGTGGAGAAAATAAAGCGAAGCAGCGCTGAAAGTAAAAACAAAAATAATATGAATAGTTACAGGCAATTGTCGGATTTTTTACTTGAGGATGTCGGAACCCTGCGAAAACAAACCGACAATATGCTTAAAATGCTTCGAATTCAAAAACCCCGATTCCGGCAAAAGAGCCTTAAACCACTCTTGGAGCAACTGGTGGAGCAATATCGTACGATAGTGGATGAAAAAACTGAAATTCGTTTGAAGATGGAAGAGGATATTTCCCTTTATATCGATGACGAACTTTTCAAAGATGCCATTGTGATTCTTATCGATGATGCCGTCGAAGTTATGCCGGAAGGGTGTAAAATATCGATATCCGTGACTTCAGTCCCTCCTCTTCCAGATTCAAAAGGCAGGATCGGGCACGTATCGATAGAAGTAGAAAATACCGGTCGCGGTATGGATGAAAACGAGCGATCACAGGCTTTTACTCCCCTTTTCAGTAAGAAAGAAAAAGACTCGGACATCGGTTTGGATCTTACCATATGCAGACAAATAATCGAGGCACACGAAGGAAAGCTTGAGGTACAACGCCGAAATGGGCTTGGAACGAGTGCTAAATTGATTATCCCTTTAAAAAAAAGACCGCCCGAAGAATAGAAAGATGAGAATGATAATTATAGTCTTTTTGTTTATTGCTGTTAATACCACCATCGTTATCGATGGCATTGATTCATATAAAAACGTTATCCATATGAATGAGTCCATATCTATTGAGAAAATGCAAGAATATCCCCATAGATTCGTCAGCACCATTGACGTCGATCATGACAGGGAGGATGAAATCGTTTTTTCGGCTTTTTGGGGAGCACATCCTGAAATACAAGCGATCTCGATTTTTGAACCCTTTCAAAAGGATTATCAATTCCACTATTATGGGGATATAATGGTCTCTAATAGTTGTAAATTATGGGGAGCGTATCACGATAGGAAGCTAAAACTCTATGTTTTTAGGTTCCTGGATTTTGAAGATGGGGCACTCATTTTAAAAGATATAGAAAATAACCAGAAGCTCAGGAAATCATTAAAAGTGAAAAGTTTTGACCTGGAATTTGCCGACCGGGGAATGTCTTTTTTAAAACCCATGCTGGTGGACCTTGAGCAAGATGGAAAAAACGAATTGGTAACGATATTAAAGCAGGACTTCGAGCGCTCTAAAGGTGTAATTTCCTGCATTTACCCTGAGTCCGGGAAGCTGCTGTGGAAATATGAAACCGGACCGATGATCATCGATGCGGAATTCAAAGACCTGGAAGGAGATGGTAAAAGGGAAATTATTCTTTCTACCTTCGCTGGCTATAAGGGATTAAAAATAAACGATACCAGCGACGAGTTCAGCTATGTGATTGTCCTTGATTGTCACGGGAAAGCACGCTGGAAGGAGAAGATCGGTCCCATCTATACGTTTTCCCACAGTGCTGTTTCAGATGTCGATAATGATGGTATTTTTGAAATCATTTCCGCCACGGAATTTCACTCGGAACGTCCTAAAGCAAGTGGGAGGATAGTAATCTTTGACGGACAAACCGGTGATCAAAAAGGGGAAGATCAGGTGCCCCTTGTTTCTTTTTCAAAGCCAGTTGTGGTGAAAATTAAAGAAGAGGCTCGTATCTATGTGGGAGATTCCGACGGTAACCTGCGAATGTATGATCGGGTATTGAATCCTTTGAAAAAGAAAAAAATAAAAGAGAATGCTCTTATTCGGGCGGTTAATGTTTCAAGTCCTTCTAACCGCTGGGATTATATTTTTGCATATGTACAGGATCAACTGATGGCTTATGATATGGGTCTGCAACAAAGGGTGTTTCATTTAAATGTTAAACCCCCGCCCGGCATAAATGACTATGTAGCTTCAACTATCCTGGTTCCCCTGAATACAAAAAAGGGCAATCATGCGCTGGTTAATTCCGATAAATTGTATATGATCACTGAATCGAAAATATCTTTTTCTAAAAAACTTGAAAACCTGGTAAAATCCGGTTTGTTGTTCAATGGACTCGCGCTGCTTTTATTCAATGGCCTGTTTATTTTCCTTTTCCACCGGTTGAGAAAAACATCCCTGTTTAAACAGCAGCGGTGGGAATCAACTGGTGATACCTCCCAGTTTCTAGAAGTATTCCAGGGTATCGCCCATAAAATTAAAAACCCTCTCTCTACCATCATGTGGACCGCGGAAAAAATAAAGCGAAGTGTAGATAGAGACGAAGCGGATGAAGAAAAATCCAAAACTGAAAATTACGAACAACTGGCCGACTTCCTGGTGGAAGATGTGAAAATACTTAAACAGCAAACCCATAATATATTGAAACTCATACAAATCCAGAAGCCCCGGATGGAGCAAAAAAATCTCAAACCCATTTTAGAGCGGCTGGTGGATCATTACCGGGCACTCCTGGATAAGAACTTTGAGATTCAATTGGAAATGGAAGAGGATATTATAATTCCCATCGATGAGAATTTATTTAAGGAAGCCATTGTCAACCTGATGGATAATGGCATCGATGCCATGCCGGATGGCGGCAAATTAACCGTTTCGGCGATCCCGGTGGCATCTCCATCAAAGGGCGGTGTCGGTCATGTTTTGATCGAGGTTGAAGATACCGGCATCGGTATGGAGGAAGAAGACGTTTCGCAGATTTTTACTCCATTTTTTTCAAAAAAGGAAAAAGGTACGGGAATCGGTCTGACCATTTGTAGGCGAATTATTGAAGCCCACGGCGGCAAGATTGACGTTCACAGCCGCAAAGGTTTTGGCACCAAAATTGCATTAATTATTTCCAAAAGCAAATGACTCATTCTACAGGCAATAGGCAACAAGCATTAGAAAGCTCTTCGAGCTTTGTGCTGTACGCCCTATGCCCCAGGCTTCAGGCAAACCACAAGGAGGTAAGCATTGAAAGGGAAAACAATTTTATTGGTAGATGACGAAAAAAAAGTATTATTCCTGCTGTCCGACGCCCTGGAAGAGCAGGGATTTACGGTAAGAAGCACCACTCATGCATCCGAGGCCCTTAAAATTCTTCAAGAAGATACCATCGATGCCGTGGTATTGGATTTGGTAATGCCGGGTATCGACGGCGTGGACACCCTCCAGGCCATCAAAGAAATGATACCCAATCTGCCGGTAATCATGCTCTCCGGCCACGGCACCATTGAAAAGGCCGTTAAGACCCTTAAACTGGGTGCCCATGATTTCCTGGAGAAACCGGTCAGCTCGGATAAGATCGGTATTACCCTGAGAAACGCCATTACCCAATCCATGCTGGAGAAGGAAAAAAGCCATCTCCTGGAAACGGTCCGGGAAGAATATCGCATGATTGGAAGTTCCGATGCCATGAAGGAAATCTACCGGTTGATCGAAAAAATAGCGGCTACCGATTCACCGGTGCTGATCACCGGCGAGAATGGCACCGGTAAAGAACTGATCGCCCGTGCCCTTCATTTTAAAAGTCAGCGGGGTGCCAAACCGTTTGTGCCCCTCAATTGCGCGGCCATACCGGAAAACCTCCTGGAGTCCGAACTCTTCGGACATGAGAAAGGAGCGTTTACCGATGCGGTGAGTGAGAAAGCCGGTCTCTTTGAGGAGGCACACACCGGAACCCTTTTCCTGGATGAAATATCCGAGACGTCCTTGCGTCTGCAGCCCAAATTGCTGCGGGCACTGGAAACCATGGAAATTCAGCGAGTAGGGGGTACATCGCGGAAAAAAGTCGATGTGCGAATTATTTCCGCCACCAATAAAGACCTGAATCAAGCAATCCGGGAGAAAACGTTCCGGGAAGATCTTTTTTACCGGATTGCTGTATTAACCATCGATGTGCCGCCGCTGCGGGAACGAAAAGAAGATATCCCTGAATTGGTAGAGCATTTTACCACGACGTTTTGCCGTGAGAGGAAAATGCCGGCCATCACGTTTCATCCCCGCACCATGGAGCTGGTGATGCAATATCCCTGGCCCGGCAATATCCGGCAATTGAAAAACCTGGTGGAAAAAGTCGTGGTACTTTCAGATGAAAAAGAAATTTTACCCGAAACCATCCAGCCCCATCTTCCTGCCAATGGTTTGGTACTAAATAGAAATTCGCATCAGCAGATCCCGGAAGAAACCCTTGAGGAAGCCAGGAAACGAGTGGAAAAGGAAAAATTGCTGGCAAAACTGCATGCCATGAACTGGGATTACAAAACTGTGGCAAAGGAGTTGAACATTTCCCGTGCCACACTGTTTAACAAGATGAAAGCTTACGGCATATCAGGTAAAAGAAAAAGGTAAGTCTAATTGTTTAGACTTATTGTCAATTTTTAGCCTAATTTTTTAGACTTTTTTTTGGGTTATGGGTTACTGTTGTGGGGGGAGCCTGTTCGGAAACTCATCATTTGATAAATGGCAAATGACAACGGAACAATGTAGGGGCTTGATTCATCAAGCCCTCCAATCGACGTTTCATTCCAGGGTTTGATAAATCAAACCCCTACAGTGCAGGTATCATACCAGTTTCCGGATATTTTTGTTTGACAGCAGATAATAATTTTACTATAATTTGCTAAGGAGGACAAATGAAGCAACTAGAAAAAAAACGTGTTTTAAAAATCACCCTTTCTAACTTAAACCGTGACCAAATAAAAGCCATTAAAGGTGGCAGCGATTTTTGGGGTAGAGGCTGAAGTCTTGACTATTACATGATTTGGATAGTAATTTTTTTCTTTATCCTTGTAGGAATAGGAATATTTGATTATTTTCGCATTAGAAATTTCGACGAATTTGTCGTTGCCGGACGAAAGCAATCTGAACCATTTGTCCTGATGTCTCTATTGGCTACAACCATGGGTGCATCTGCCACGTTAGGAGTGGTTAACTTAGCTTATGGGATAGGTTTTCCTGCTTTTTGGTGGCTTGGTGCCGGTTCCATTGGTCTTATTTTCCAGGCAATTTTTCTGTCTGAAAAGGTAAGGGCGTTTGCAGGTTATACATTACCCCACATAGCAAAAATAGTTTCAGGAGAAGAAGGAAAGCTAATTACAGCCATTATTATAGCCTTTTCCTGGGTAGGTATTATTGCTGCCCAATTTGTCGCTTTATCGGAAATAATCGCTGTCATCACCGGTAATCCAAATACGCTGCCACTGTTGATTGTTACCTCTTTGGTGATTACCTTGTACACAACTATAGGGGGACAGCTATCGATATTAAAAACAGATGCGCTTCAATTTTTATTGTTAGCCGGTGGGCTCCTCTATTCTTTTTATTATTTATTTTTTGTAAGTCCCAGGGGTAGTTCCGTGTCAGTTTTTTCAAAAATTGAGTTAATCAATGATCAATTCGACATGACCAATCTGGCATACTTTTTATTAATTGTTGGCGGATCGTTTTTCATAGGGCCTGATGTTTTCTCAAGAAATTTTACCGCCAAGAATGGGAAAACCGCAAGAATGGCAACACTAAAAGCAGGAATATTTTTACTATTTTTTGCTATTTTAATCACATCGATAGGACTGTGGGCAAAAGAACTTTCAATAGATACTGAAAAAACCAATGTGTTTGTTTACGTTATATCAAATTATTTACCTAAAGCAGCAGGTATTGCCTTAGCTTTGGGTTTACTGGCCGCGATTATTTCTTCTGCTGACACGTGTATTCTCACATCCGCGGCAATCATAGAAAATGATATTTTTAAAGGGGAAAAAATAAAAAATACCCGGTTTTTTGCTGCTGTAATAGGTATAATGGCTCTTATAATTGCCATATTTAAAAAAGATATCATTTCTTTGCTGCTGTATGCCTATTCTATTTTTACTCCCGGAATAGTATGTCCTCTATTCATCGCTATATGGTTCTACAAAAAACGACCATTAAACAAGATCATTTGGATTTCTGCCATAATATCAGGAGGAAGTCTTGGTCTCCTGTCAAATGTGTTAAATATGAAATATTTGGCACTGGTGGGGATGGGGTTATCGTTAATTCTAAGTATTTACTCTACATCATCCGGCAAACAATCCCGGATTCCAGCCGGGAGAAAATGAGATAAGTTACCTAACCTCACAATTCCAACTGAAAAAGGTTGCCCTTCGGGCAGTTACAAACCATTAATAATTAACAATTGACAATTGATTATTGACAATTAGAAAGGTGCCCCTTAAAATAAATTCGTTAATATATAACAAGCGACGTTGATACTATATTCGCCTCAAGTTGATACTATATTCACATCGAGATTATACTATATTCACATCGAGTAAATACTATCGTCTCGGCCTGAACATACTATTGTCTCAACCTGACGATACTATTGTCTCGGCCTGACGATAGTATTATCTCTGTAAAGATTTAATCTGACTTGAATGTCCTTCATATTTCATTATGAAGGCCTGCAATGACTCCATGAAGTCTTGCAATGGATCGTGGAAGGCTTGCAATGACGTGTCCTTTCGGCAAGCGCGCGTAGGCTAAAAGAATTTTTGGTGGGAGGTGGAAGGCGGTT
>WVZO01000321.1 GCA_011772425.1 Candidatus Aminicenantota bacterium | reverse complement strand
TATCCATTTAGGTGGTTACGTGATCGTGTGGAATGCCTTCATTATTAATTTGTGGACTTACAGACTCAAAATATGGCGGTGCTTACTACAATATGGGAATTGCATACTATAGACTAAAAAAATATAACAAGGCCATCGCTGCCTACAAAAAAGCCATTGAGATTGACCCGGAAGATAACTTCTCTAAAATGAATCTTGCAGAGGCTAATTTTATGGCAGAACATTTTAACCATGCCTTTGTCCTGGCCAATGATCTGTTGAAAGAAAAAAATATTTCGACTCAACATATTTTAGCCATGCGGTTTATCTCGATTGGTTCCCTGGTTTTCCAGGGAAAGAGCGCAAAAGCGGTTGATGAGTTAAAGGATTTCATCAAATTCTATCGATCTATTCCTGGGGAGTACGAAAGGGGCTGGACCTATACCTCTACTAAAGAATTTATAACCGGCAATAAAAAATTAGCCCCGGAGCAACGGAAATTGTTACTGCAACTGGTGGACCTCCTGGAATCCCCGAAAGAAAAAGGCGACAAAAAACTCAAGCAACTGGAGACCGCTATCCGGGACATTTTCAAATAGATTAAGGATTTTTTCGCCTGACGCCTTTTCTTCTTTTTTGCTTTTTATGTTGGAGGTAAAGATGGAACCCAAATCAACTCACGAACCTAAGGCTAAAGTCATGAGTGCGTCAGATGTTTGGAATGATGCCCAGGAAATTGCATCTGTACTTAAACAAAATATGTTAAAAACAGAACCGATGGTGCGGCTTCAAATACCCCTGTCAACTTTTTTGTATGCTGTCGAAAACCTTAGCCGTGAGGAATTATTGATACTACACAAACGTATTGAATCAAGACTGGCCAGTTGATTCTTCTCTTCGTGTCCCTTCGTGGCTTTGTGGTTTTATTTTCGCCGAAGGCGTTTAAAATTATGCCCGAAGGGCGCCATTAATAACATATATCGCATTCATGGCAAAGAGATTGGGCAGAAATCGTACCACCGAAGACCCGCAATAATAATACCGCTCAATCACCTTTATCTTCCGTTCTGCCATAAACCGCTCAAAATCCGATATACTTAAGAAATGAAGGTTCGGGGTGTTGTACCACAGATAAGGCAAAGCATTGGTAACCGGGGTTCTGCCCCTGAAAAACAATTGAATCCGTGCCCGGAGATGAGCAAAATTGGGAAACCCCACCACCACTTTTTTCCCCACCCGCAGCGCTTCCTGGAGCACAAATTCCACGTGCAGCGTTTCTTGTAAACTCTGGTTCAATATGACGTAATCAAAAGATTTGTCCGGGTAACTGGATAACCCGCTGTCAAAATCCATATGAAAAACACTGATCCCTTTTTCCACGCATTCAAAGATAGCAGACTCTTTCAATTCAATGCCCTGGCCTTTGACGTGCTTTTCTTGCCGCAGCAGCGCCAACAGATCACCATTACCACACCCCAGGTCCAATACAGATGTACCGGGTTCTATAATATCACAAATAATCTGATGGTCCAGTCTGACGTTTTTTTTCTTATCCCGGTTCATCGACCACCTTCTTCAAAAAATGTTTAATCAACCGCGTTTCTTCTTCAAACTCCAGTAAAAACGCATCATGGCCGTAAGTAGATTTGATTTCACAGTACGTGGTGTCCTGCTGACGCGACATGAGAAACCGCACGATTTCCTTCGACTGCCAGGAAGGATATAACCAGTCGGAAAGAAACGAGATCACCAGGAACCGTATATCTATGGTTCGACCCGGAGGGATGAGTTTCTCTCCAGAGACATCAAAGTAATTAAGTGCCCTGGTAATATAAAGGTAACTGTTGGCATCGAAACGCTTCACAAAAACATTACCGTTGTAATTCAAGTAGCTTTCAACTTCAAAGTCCACGTTAAAAGAGAAACTGTAATCATTGTTTTTAAGTTTGCGGGAGAATTTGTCCTCCATGGAGGTTTCGCTCATGTAGGTAATATGGCCGATCATACGGGCCACGGACAGGCCGTTCTCCGGCCGCGGACCGTTATAATAATTGCCGTTGTTCCAGTTAGGGTCTTTCATAATGGCCTGACGTCCAACTTCCGCAAAGGCCAACTGCTGGGGCGACTGCTTCCAGGCAGTGGCAATAAGAATGGCTGAGTCCACCATTTCCGGGTAATCAGCAGCCCATTGAAGCGCCAGCATGCCGCCCATAGACCCACCAGCCACACTTAACAGGCGTTTAATTCCTAAATAATCCACCAACCGCTTCTGTGCCTCCACCATGTCTTTTACAGTAATAACCGGGAAGTCCAACCCATAAGGTTTACCTGTTCCCGGATTAATGGAGGAAGGACCGGTGCTGCCCTTGCACCCGCCGATCACATTGGAACAAATTACAAAATATTTATCTGTATCAAACGCCTTACCCGGGCCAATCATATCATCCCACCACCCGGGATGTATATCGCCTTCATGATATCCAGCCGCATGGGCGTCGCTGGTAAGAGTATGCTCCACCAAAATAGCATTGCTTTTGTCCCGGTTCAATTCGCCATACGTTTCATAAGCCTGTATCACCGGTGCCAACCGCTGACCCGATTCCAACACCAACGCATCCCCTTCTGTGTTTCCAAACGTAAAATACCGGGTTTCCACCAACCCGACAGATCCTGTTTTTATTTTTTCTTGTCTCATTATTGCCTCCAATGCCTCCGGCGGGCAAGAACCTTTTTGAAAAAAGGTTCCTGCACCTCCAAAAACTTTTCATTCACGGTCAGTCAGTGTACCACGCTTTTTTGCGATATTTCCCATTGGTATCATTTCAACATTCCTTTGCTTTTGCCAGTGCCTGGTCAATATCCGCGGTGATATCGTCAGGGTGCTCTAAACCAATAGATAACCGGATAAAATCAGGCGTGATCCCGGCAGCCAGCTGTTCCTCCTGTGACAGTTGTTGGTGGGTGGTCCCGGCCGGATAGATGGCCAATGATCTGGCATCCCCGATATTAGCCAGGTGGCACACTAATTCTAAGTTGTCGATAAATCGTTTGCCCACGGTACTGGCGTTATTAGACTTTATACCAAACCCCAGGATAGCACCGGCACCTTTTGGGAAGTATTTTTTTACCAGTTCTCTATACGGGCTGGAATCCAGGCCAGGATAATTGACCCACGCTATATTGGGGTGGTTTTCCAGGAATCGGGCCACATGCAAGGCATTTTCACAATGGCGCAGCATCCGCAGATGTAAGGTTTCCAATCCCTGTAGAAATAGAAACGCATTAAAGGGAGAAAGCGCAGGCCCGAGGTTTCTCATCAGCGTCACCCTGGCCTTAATGATATAGGCAATATTGCCTATGGATTCAAACTTCTCCACGAAATCTACGTTATGATAGCTGGGGTCAGGGCCAGCGATTAATGGAAATTTGCCGTTGGTCCAGTCGAATTTCCCGGAGTCCACGATGATACCGCCAATGGAATTCCCATGACCACCGATAAATTTAGTCGCAGAATAGACCACGATATCTGCCCCAAAATCAATAGGACGGAGTATATAAGGCAATACGGTATTGTCCACTACCAGTGGGACCCCATTGCTGTGAGCAACGTCTGCCATAGTCTCAATATCTGCTGCATTCAGACCAGGATTTCCAATGGATTCGGTAAAAACGGCTTTTGTACGGTCATTAATGGCTTGTTGGAGTGCATCCACATCGTTGGTGGGGACAAACCGCACTTTGACACCAAAACGTTTAAATATGTGTTTAAACAGTGTATGGGTGCCGCCGTAAAGGCTTTCAGTTGAAACGATTTCATCACCCGCCTGGGCAATATTCAACAGTGCCAGTGAAATGGCTGCCTGTCCACTGGCAGTGGCTAAAGCGCCAATGCCTCCCTCCAGGGCGGCCACCCGCTTTTCCAGGACATCGGTGGTGGGATTCATCAGACGGGTATAGATGTTGCCAAACTCATTCAAAGCAAACAAGTTGGCTGCATGTTCAGTACTTTTAAATTGATACGAGGTGGTCTGGTAAATAGGCACTGCCCTGGCACCGGTTTCTTTGTCCGGCGTATGACCACCATGGATAAGTAAAGTTTCTTTTCTTAAAGGTTTATTAATTACGTTCATTGGAGCCTCCTTCGCCTCCCCACGCAGTGGGGCTGAAAAATTCATCGTGGATGGATTGGATTGCCTTTACACTTTCCTTTTGGTCGATAATGAAATAGATTGCTGCATCAGAGGCACCGGCAGAGATAGTACGGATATTGATATGGTGACGGGAAACCGCACTGAACACCCTGGCTGCAATTCCTGGTTCTTCCAGGATGCCTTCCCCCACCACTGCAATCACCGAGATATTATCGATAGCAGTAACCCGGTCTACTGTCGACAGTCCAATGGATTCGGCGATTTGGAACCCTTTTGCCAAATCGTCCCTGGACAAGAGGATGTTGATACAGGTCTGGGAGGTGATAATGGATTTGATGTTGATGCCGGCATCGTTCAAATGGGTGGTAACCCTGGCCATAATACCAGGCTTAATGCCAACACCGGCGCCGTGCAGTTTCAACACCCCAAGGTCATCGCTGAAGGTTACACTTTTAATGACATCCTTTTTAATAACACCTTCAACCTCGATGACTGTTACCGGCTTCAATTCAGCTGAGAAATCGTTTATATTGAACAAGCGGACCGGGATTTTTTTCTCTATTGCCGGTTCAAACGTCCGTGGATGCGCAATTCGGGCACCAAAGTAACACAACTCTGCCGCCTCATTGTAAGTCAATCGGTGGATAACCAGGGGATTTTCCACCAGTTTCGGGTCTGCACTCATAAACCCGGGCACATCTTTCCAGAGGTCTATTGAAGCAGCATCGATGCAGCGAGCCACAGCAGCGGCTGTGTAATCACTGCCCCCACGTCCCAACAACGTCACTTTCGCATCCGGCGATATCCCGTAAAAACCAGGGATGATGCAAATGTCATCCCCGGAAAGACACTGTTTCACCTTTTTTTCCGATAAAGAGAAATCAACCGCGGCATTGCGGTATTCGCCGTTGGTAAACAGTCCCAGGTCTTCAGGCAAACATTCACGGCAAGGAATATTTTTGTCACTTAAAATCGCAGAAAATACCAGGGAAGAAAGCCTCTCACCGTAACTTAATACCAGGTCTTCCGCAAAGTCGGGGATTTCTCCCAAACAGTTGATACCACGCAAATACTTCTCTAATTCCTCTACCCGTTGGTTAATTTTATTTAGCGCGTCTTCTCGTATGTCGGAGTTTTCTATATAAAGATCGACAATTTGTCGATGCACCTCCAACAGGTTGGTTTTGATATCAGATATTGCATATTCATCGGATTTTACTTCCCGGAGGGTATTTACCAGGCTGTCCGTCACCCCGTAGAGTGCCGAAACAACAATGATAATGGGTTGTTCATAGAGCTTGACCACCCGGATAAGTTTGGCAATATCACCGTTTTGTTTAAGATTAGAACCTCCAAATTTGACAACGATTTTTTTTGTTTTCATCATACGCCTCCTTATTTACCTTCATACCTTTTTCTCTTCGCGTCCTTCGCGTTCTTGGCGGCTAATAAAAAACTCTGCATTGGCGATGGAACCACCAGCAGCACCTCTCACCAGGTTGTTCACCAGCAACGTGAAACCGATCTTATCTTCTTCTTTGCGCAGCCGTCCAGTAAACACCTGCATGCCGGCAGGCAACCCCCAAAAACTCATTTTAGGTTGCGGAAAACGCTCATCATCCATGTACACCACCGGCTGCTCAGGCAGGGTGGGACACTGGCTGCCCTGGAATTTAAACGATCTCCAGGTTTCCAATATGTCTTCTTTCTCTACCGGTTTCTCAATGTGGATCCACACGGTTTCCAGGTGCCCGAACAGAACCGGTATGCGCACGCAGTGGGGGTACACAGCGGCATCCAGTTGAAGAATCTTTTTTAATTCCACCTTCATCTTTTCTTCTTCTTTTTGGATATAAGGAATGGTATTTCCCATGATATCCATTGCCGGCAGCCCCGGGTACCCTGCACCGGAAACCGATTGATACGTGGATACAAACATTTCTTTAATCCCGAAAGTCTTCAAAGGCGCAAGGACCACGGCCAATCCTGTGGTGGAACAATTGGCATTGGTTACCACGAAGCCTTTTGTTGGGAATCCCTGTTGTTTGATGTTCTCCAGCGCTCCCGGGTTGACTTCCGGGATTAATATAGGCACATGAGATTCATATCGCATGGCACTGGCATTGGAAAACACATAAATCCCATTTTCCCGTAATTCCGGTTCAACGCTCCTGGCAATATCTGCCGGCAATGCGGAAAAGACTATTCTAATTCCTTTTTCTTTCAAGAGGTTGATATCTATTTTATCCAGTTTTATATCTTTCACTGGTTCTGGTATTGGTTCTGGCAGAACCCACCTGACCTCATTGCAGTAGGTTTTATTGGCCCGTACCTCAGACCCGGTAATCATGGACAGTTCGAACCATTTATGATGGGATAGCATATGGAGAAACACCTGACCCACAACACCGGTGGCACCCAATACAGCGACATCGATTTTTCCATTGTTTCGTTTAATTTTCATTTTTCTTCTCCTTTTTTTTAGCCCACGAATTACACGAATTTTTGTTTTTATTTTTTTTAATTCGTCTAATTCGTGTAATTCGTGGGCAATTTACAGGAAAAAATCCATACGTATGTACTCATACCCTTTCTCTTAAAGGCAGGGTAACGGATTCTCCCTTTACACGTGTACACAATTTACGGATATCTACTTATACTTATATACCCGTTTAAAAGTGTAAGGGATTATTGGTGGCTTGGATTGGCCCTTTCGGGCTTCACATTATCATAGCGAGTAACATCATGTTGGCCTCCTAAATACTATTTAAGGAAATTTATTAATTTCCTCATCCGGTTTGACCACCTTATCCCTTACTTATTGGGACAGGTTGGTGAGGATCGTAGGGAACCGGAATCCCTGGCCTCGTCTTCATAGCTTTAGAAGCTTTGAAGAAAGAAAAAATACTTTACCATATCTATTTGATTCTGTCAAGAAAAAAATCCACTTCTTCGCTTCCCGGCTTCTTCCTGCCCACTGCCCACTGCCCACTGCCCACTGCCCACTGCCCACTGCCCACTGCCCACTGCCCACTGCCCACTGTTCTACTCTTCTCCGGCTTTTTTCCTCATCTGTTCCTTCACCTCCTGCAAACTTTCCATCACGGCCTTCTCAATTACGGGTACCTGCATGAGCTGAATAAGCTCCAGGTATTCCTTATAACCGGGGTCACCATCCTGGACCTGTGGTTTCATCGCATAATCCGTATCCACCTCCGACGGCCGGTCATCTTTACTCACAAACATCTCCCTGTCTTTACACAAAAGCCAATTGATGTTTAATCCATATTTCCTTTTGAGATAATGTAAATAATTAATTTCCGGGAATTTCCTACCTTTTTCTACAGCTGCTATTTTCGACTGGCCTATGCCCAGTTCGGATGCCAATTGCAATTGAGTTCGTTTTATCGCTTTCCGAAACAATAAAAACCGGAACCCAATGTCTTCCATTGTCCTGGGGTGATCTGTATTATGCATTTTGCACCTCATATAAATTTATTTTTTGCATATTTATATAATAATAAAATTTAATGGATTTGTCAAATAAATCAGGATTTTTTTCTTTTTTTTAGGTGTTTTAAGAAAATAGCACTTGATTTTGAGAAGTTTATCAGGTATCCTTATAAATTAATGAACTAAAATGAGAGCGTATCAAGGAAAATAGACAATGGAACTTGTATTGGCAAATAGGCTTAGCAGAGAATATATCAATTCCCTTCCCATCATACGCTTTGATGGAAGAGTGGTAATGGTCACCACTGAGGAAGAGGAGGATGTTGTTTTTACTGGCTTAATGAAGGAACGATGCGTGGGCTTCGATACGGAAAGTAAACCCTCGTTCACCAAAGGTACCTCTTATCCGGTGTCTTTGGTGCAGCTTGCCACACAGGATACTGCATACCTGATCCAGTTAAGAAGAACTGGGTTTTCGGATCAACTGGCTCGATTCCTGGAAGACAGCAATGTCAAAAAAATCGGCGTGGGCATAAGAAACGACATTGCCAAGCTCCGGGAATTAAGAGAATTCACTGCCAGGGGTTTCATTGACCTGAGTAAACTGGCGGCAGAAAAAGGGATCATCCAGGTGGGTATCCGGGCATTGACCGCCCGGTATATGGGCCGCCGCATCACCAAAACTGCCCAAAAAACCAACTGGGCACAACCTGTACTCACCCCTAAACAGCAAATATACGCAGCCTCTGATGCCTGGATTTGCCTCCAGATATACCCACGCCTGCTGGCAGACACGATTGATTACCGGCGATTCAAAGAAGATGAAATTGATTATGAAGAATACGAAGAAAAAAGTATCATCCAATTGACAAGGGCTAAACGTTATGATAAAAGATAGGCTCTTACAGTGCGTTAAAAAAACCAAAATGTCAAAGCGTCAACTCGTATAAGGAGGAATTTCAATGGCTACTACCACTCGTGGGAACTGGGGTTCTAAAATAGGGTTTATCCTGGCTGCCTCCGGATCGGCAGTGGGATTGGGCAATATCTGGCGTTTTCCTTACACCGCTGGAGAAAATGGCGGTGCACTATTTGTCTTTTTCTACCTGGTCTCCATTCTTCTGATTGCGTGGCCGGTGCTGATTGCCGAAGCTTCATTGGGACGTTTTACCGGTAAAAACCCGGTGGGTGCCTTTAAAGCATTAAGACCCAAAGGCCAATGGAAGCTGGTGGGGTACCTGGGCGTGATCACCGGCATCATGATCCTATCGTTCTATTCAATGATTGCCGGATGGACCCTCGGCTATTTTTTCAGAGCTATAACCGGGAAATTCAGCACTATCTCCGGTGCAAATGCCAGACGTGTGTTTGAGGGTTTTACCGGGGATACGTTCTTGCAACTGCTGTTATTGGGTATTTTTATTCTTATGACGGTTTACGTGGTATCCCGGGGTGTATCCAGCGGCATTGAGAAATTTGCCAAAGTATTAATGCCCGGTCTGTTTATCATTATGATCTTCCTGCTGATACGGTCCCTTACCCTGGAAGGGGCGTCAAAAGGATTGGCATTCTATCTAAACCCGGATTTTTCAAAATTATCCCCACGGGTGATTATCGATGCCATGGGGCAGGCGTTCTTCAGCCTCAGCCTGGGCATGGGTGCAATGATCACCTATGGCTCCTATCTTAAAAAAGATGAGAACCTCCCCTCCGCCACATCCTGGGTGGCATTTTTCGATACCTTTATTGCCATTATGGCCGGGTTTATTATTTTTCCCGCTATCTTTTCCCAGGGGATGGACCCGGCGGGCGGCCCGGGTCTGGTATTTGAAATTCTACCTGTGATTTTTGCCAAAATGCCCGGAGGCGGCGTATTCGGTTCGCTGTTCTTCTTACTGCTTTGTATTGCCGCCCTGACCTCTACCGTATCACTGCTGGAAGTGGCATCTGCCTATTGTATTGATGAAAAGAAATGGAGCAGGAAAAAGTCTGCACTGGTGATGGCCGGTATTACCTTCATATTTGGGATTCCATCTGTCCTCTCTTATTCGAATATAAAATTCTTTAAAGCACTTCCTTTGATTAAAACCAGTTTTTTCGGGCTGCAGGACAAGCTGTGGACCACCTTTGCCTTAAGCATCGGCGCGTTTTTTATCGCCATATTTGTCGGGTACATATGGAAAAGCGCCAATGCCCTAAAGGAAATCACACGAGGAACCCAAAAATTTAAATATGCGTTGATCTGGTCCATATCCGTGAAATTTCTCTCCCCCTTGCTGATTATCCTTGTACTGGTGATGTCCATATTTTGATCAACCGCCGGATAATATTATTTTTTTTTAAATTAACTAATTCTTAACACAGATGCCTTAGCATATCTCTACAAAATTTTTAAGGAGCAAGCTATGGAAAAGACAAAGGTACTGTTTATATGTGTCCATAATTCAGCCCGGAGTCAGATGGCAGAGGCATTCTTCGATTTTCTTCGTGTTCCTTCGTGTTTATTTGTGTCTAATTTAACTTTTTTTCTTGACTTTTTTTTTTCGTTTATATAAAATTGGTTGGTTGATTTACAATAAGATAGGTATACGGTAAAGATGAGAGAAGAAAACAAGAGAAGAATCCGGCAAATCGTTGAAAGAAATGCCGACGGTATTGTGGTTATGGACCGGGAGGGCCAGTTGAAATATGTCAATCCCGCGGCTGAACAATTCATCGGTAAAAAATCAAAAGAACTATTGCACCATATCTTCCAAAATATAGATATCCATACACCCGGGCCACAAGGTTCCATTGAGTTAGTCATGGAACCCGAATCCGAATCCGAATCCGAAAACTCAGAACCTACCTTCGTGGAAATGCGGGTGAGTGAAATCGAATGGCAGGGGGAAACCGTCTTCCTGGCTTCCCTTCGGGACATTAGCGAACGTAAACAACTGGAAAAATCCCTTTTAATTGAGAAAGAGCGGCTGGATACTACTCTCCGCTCCATTGCCGACGGTGTGATTACCACGGACAAAAATGGACTTATTTTATCCATTAATCACGCCGCAGAACAAATAACTGGCTGGACCCAACGGCAAGCATCCGGTCATTCCATCACTCAGTTATTAGGAATAGAACCCCTGAAGGAGAAAGAAATACTTAAAACGGACTTGTTATCTTATGGCTCTGTCACCATTAATGGCCATGGCAGCGAAATGATCATTGATTATTCATGTGCACCCATTTTAGGTAAGGAAAATCATGTTGGTGGATATGTGTTTGTCATTCGTGATATCACCGTGCAAAAAAAAATGGCGGAAGAAATGATCAAGGTTCAGAAGCTGGAATCCCTGGGTATGATTGCCGGGGGGCTGGCCCACGAATACGACAATGTATTTACCGTGATTCTCGGGAATATCACCATTGCCAAAAGCCTCGCGGCTAAAAAGAAAAATGAAAACAGATCGCTTTTGGATATGCTGGATAAAGCCGAACAGAGTGCTTTAAACGCCGGGGACTTGACCAACCAACTGCATAACTTTTCGAAAAGCAGCGGCCCCTTCATGAAAGAAGCCTCCATTGTCAGACTGCTGCGGCAAGTCACAAAAGAGGTGCTGGAAAATCTCACTGTTACCGTACCATTTACATGCCAATGGGAGACTCCCCATGATTTATGGTCCGTTGAATTTAATTGGGATCAAATGTATACCGCCCTGTGGAACATTATCAAAAATGCCGCCGAATCCATGCCCAACGGCGGTACACTGGAAATCAAACTGGAAAATGCTATTGTTTCGAAAAAGATGTTTTTGAACCTGGAAAGCGGAAATTACGTGAAAATCTCCTTAACCGATCACGGACATGGAATGGAAGAAGACATGATTCAAAACATCTTCGATCCCTTTTTCACCACAAAGGAGAAACGGGCGGGAATGGGATTGGCTACAGCCTTTTCCATCGTACAACAACACCAGGGAACCATTCAAGTAGAACCCCAGGTGGGAATCGGCACCACCTTCAACATCTTCTTGCCAGTTGTTGTTCCCTCTTCCCGCCAAGAAGGAAGGGAGAAGGTGAGAAGGTAAGAAGCCAAGAGAATGCGATAAAATGAAAACCACATATAACGTGTTGAAGTTGCAGCTGGAAAAAGAAACGCGGAACCTGGAACAAAGTGAAGATAAATTCATCCGCATCATTTCTAACGATCCGGATGGTGTTCTCATTGTTGATGCGGACACGGGTGGACATCGAATCGTGCGGTTTATGAATCCGGCGGCAGAGAACCTGTTGGGTCAATCCTGCGATGAACTCCTGGGGAAACCCCTTCAATTCAGTTTTCCTATTAAAGTGGATGAACCTACAGAAGTGGAGATAGAAACACCCCGGGAAACAGGGGGCCCTATAAATGTAACTGTAGAAATACGGGCAGTGGAAATCGACTGGAAGGGGAGACCGACCTGGTTGATCTCTCTTCGGGACATTCCCCCCTGGAGAAAGAAATTATTAAAGGCATTTTTAGAAGAAAAAGAATGGCTGGATGTGACGCTGCGTTCCCTTGCCGATGGTGTGATTGCAGCCGATAAAAAAGGGATTGTCCGTATAATCAACTGGGTGGCCGGTCAGATGACCGGGTGGGGACAGGAGGAAGCGGTGGGAAAGCCCCTGGCCGACGTTTTAAAATTAAATAATAAAACCACCCCCGAGGCAATGATTGACCTGGGGCAAAAAGTAATCAAAAAAGGCGAATGCATCAATAGCACTGACACCGAGGATTGGGTACTGGCAGCCAGGGAGGGCAATGGCAGTGAAATCCCCATTGAATACTCCTGTGCTCCTATTTTTAAGGATGAGGAAGTGATGGGCACGGTCTGGGTGATTCGGGATGTCACGGAAAAAAAAGAAATGGAAGAAGAGGCAATACGGGTACAGAATCTCGAAGCATTGGGTGTGCTGGCTGCAGGGATCGCCCATCAGTATAACAATATTTTAACCTCGACCCTGGGGTATATCTCGCTGGCCCAAAAAGCCGCGAAAGGAGACAAAAAGCTTTTAAACAGGTTGAATAAAGTGGAACAGGCTGGTTTGCGTGTAAAGGAAATATCCGCCCGATTGCTTACCTTCTCAAAAGGCGGCGAACCCAGGAAAGAGAAAGGCTCCATTGTAAACACCCTGGAATTAGCAGCCAAGGCAGTTCTAAAATATTCTCATATCAATACCAAATGGAGTATTGCCAATGATTTATATCTCGCCCTCTTCGACCCGGACCAGGTAGGCATTGCCTTGAAGAATATATTGAAAAATGCCGTTGAAGCCATGCCCAACGGCGGTGAAATTGAAATCAAAGGGGAAAATATTGAAATACCTGATTTCAAATTTATCAGTATTAAACCAGGAAGTTACGTTAAAATTTCAATTATGGATCAAGGCACAGGAATTGCTCAAGAATATCAGTCAAAGGTTTTTTCACCCTATTTTTCCACCAGGGAGGATGCGGAGGGCATGGGGCTAACGACTGCATATTCCATTGTCCTCAGGCACGGCGGTTGGATTCGGTTCAAATCCACAGAAGGCAAAGGAAGTCTTGTTACCTTTTTGCTGCCTGCTTCTGTTTCGAAGACAGTGGATAGAAAGCCAAAGATCAAACCCGGCACCAGTCGCACCCGTACCCTCAGCATTGAACCGTCTGCTGCTATAAAGGGAAAAGTGTTGGTGATGGATGATGAAGAGTTTATCCGGGATGTTGCCGGTGATTTACTGCAAACCCTTAATTATGATATCGAATTTGCAGAAACCGGTGAAGAAGCTATCCGCTTGTACCGGGAGGCAATAGAAGTGGGAGAGCTTTTTCATGCTGTTATATTGGACCTGGTGGTACCCAACGGCATGGGGGGTAAGGAATGTATCAGGGAACTCCGGGAGATCGACCCAAACGTAAAAGCAATTGTTTCCAGTGGATATTCCAATGACCCTGTCATGGCAAACTATCGCGACTTTGGCTTTCAAGGGGTTCTGCCCAAGCCCTACCAGCTCCAGAAATTAAGCGAAGCCCTGGAGAAGTTACAGTAAAATAATTGGGGCTCTAGATTTTTTTTAATAAAAAGTTTTGCGGGGGTAAAATGTCTATCTGACGCAAAGCACAGTGAAAAATTATTGGAATTACCTTCTAAATTTGCCCGCAGGGCACCTTTCTAATTGTTAATTGTTAATGAATTGGCTCAAAAGCACCTTGCGAATTTCTCCAGAGGTTAACCAATGCCCTTCCTCAACAAGAGACGTAACAAAATCCCTGTGCTTGCGGCCGTTTCGATACTCCGGTTCCCGCACCGGGTGTTTCAGGTAGCGCTCAATCGTATCAGCAGACTCTGCCCGGTTTAATACCGCATGGTACAATACCCGGTCTTTGTTCCTGTAAATAGAAGAACCAAGAATTTTTTTATTGCCAATGCAAATATCAGAGATGCCATCCACTTTCAAGTCCCGGACACCTAATGTGTGCAGCGCCCGGATGATTTTCTCGCTGTAGTTTTTGAAATAAAGGGTGGGTGATTTGAACCAATCCCCTTGCTTCAGGATCGATATCACCAGCGTTTTAGGGGAAAGCACAACGGCCTCGCCCCCGCTGGGCCGTTTGTAAACCGGGACCCCATCGGACTCTGCATTTTCTATATGTACCGATTCCTCCAACCCATTACTCTGCCCCAACACAATACAAAGGAATCCCGGTTCCCATACCAGACACCGGTAAGAAGAGGCATTATCTGCCAACAATCCCGCATCCGGCAGATCATATGGTTTTATATCCATTTCATTGTCTACTGCCTACTTCCTACTTCTTACTTCTTACTTATGTATCGCCTGATCGAATGCGTCAAAGCCTGCTTCCATAAAAACTTCTGAAATCGTGGGATGCGCATGAACAGTTTGGGCCACATCGTGAACCGTTCCTTCCATTTGCATAATTAACGAGGCCTCTGCAATCATATCCGTGGCATGGGGAGCAATGATCTGTACTCCCAATACCTCACCGTATTTTCTATCCGACAGCATCCGCACCAGACCTTCGGTGGCACCTTCGGTAAGGGCCTTGCCATTGGCACTCAAGGGAAATTCACTGACTTTATAGCCGGTATTCAATTCGCTAACCTGGGTTTCAGTCAACCCCACCTGGGCGATCTCAGGGTACGTATAAATATTGATGGGAAACCTGTTTACATCAAACAGCGAATCCTGGTGAATACCATTGATACGGTTCACCACGTAAAGCCCCTGGGCCGAAGCCGCATGGGCAAAAATACTCCTGCCGTTCACATCCCCTACAGCGTAAATATCAGCTTCTGAAGTCCTCAAGTAATCGTCCACACGTAAAAAACCGTTTTCCATTTCCAGGGAAACCGCAGATTCAGGTACCACAGCCGTTCGCACAGACGCATTGATCAATTTATCACAGGCAACCTTTTTTACGGTTTTTTCAACTTTGGCTTCGGTTTCGCCACTTTCTACCTCCAGGAGTAGTTCGCCATTTTCATATCGCTTGATGGCAGCAGACATCAATACATCCACTTTGGATTTTTTTAGCATTTTTTCTGCGTAAGCTGAGATAAAAGGATCCGCATCCGGGATAAGAGTTTCTTCTTGTGAAACCAGCATAACCTTACTATCCACCAGTTTAAAAAATTGCGCCAATTCCACTGCATGGGGGCCATTCCCCAGGACCACCACGTTCCCGGGTAATTCCTTCAGATTCAATAAACCCTCCACTTCCACCAACACATCAGCAGGAATGGAGGCAGCCAATTTTGTCGGCTTGGAGCCTGTACCAATAATAATGTTTTTGGTGGATAAAAGCATATTCTCCACGCTGACACTTTTATCGGCATTTATGGCAGCCTTACCGGTAATCAACTTGACACCGTTTTTCTTCAGGAGAAATTCTACACCTTTGGTCAGGCGCTTAACAATCCGATCCACTCGGTTTACTGCCTTTTCCCAATTAAAGCTTAATTGTTTCTTCTCAATGCCATCCACACCGAATGTTGCGGCATCTTTGACCGCTTGCAGCCGTTTAGCACTTTCCAACAGTGCTTTTGTGGGAATGCAGCCCCAGTTAAGGCACATTCCCCCTACTTTGGTTTTTTCAATAACAGCAGTTTTTAACCCTGTCTGACCAGCCCGGATAGCAGCCACATAGCCACCAGGACCGGCACCTATTATAACCAGATCATAGTCCATCGTATATCCTCCATGTTATTTAGTTGAGTGAGGTGAGTGAGGGGACTCACCTAACTCACCTAACTCACCTAAGCCAATAGCAATGAAGCTGGCTCTTCTAAATAACCCATTACCTTTTTTATAAAACGTGCTGCTTCCGCACCATCCACGATGCGGTGGTCCACCGACATGGACAACGGCAGCACCTGACCCACCACAATCTCATCGTTTTTCACCACCGGCGTCTTCATGATTCGCCCCACACCCAGGATCGCAGCCTGGGGGTAATTGATCACCGGCACACCAAACGTACCACCAATAGAACCGTAATTGGTGACCGTAAACGTACCATCCTTGAAATCCTCTAAGGTTAACTTCCGATCCCTGGCCTTTTGTGCCATGTCCATGATGTGAGCAGTCAACTCTGAAATAGGCAGCTTATCCACATCACGAATCACCGGGACCACCAGGCCATCTTCCGTATCCACCGCAATACCGATGTTGTAATAATTTTTAAAGATCATGCGGCCATTCTCAAGGTCCATCTGGGAATTGAGAATGGGAAATTCTTTCAGACTGTACACCACAGCTTTCAAGATGAAGGGCAGGTAGGACAATTTCAGGCCCTTTTGTTCATAGGAAGCCTTATGGGTTTCACGCAGTTTCACCAGTTCCGACACCTCCACTTCTTCCATCACTGTCATATGGGCCGCGTTCTGTTTGGACAGGATCATGTTGCGGGCAATAGTCTTCCTGATCTGGGACAGGGGTTCATACACGACCCGCTCCGCCGCAGGTTCAGCAGGGACCATTACCGGTACTGCTTTCCCGGTTTGTAATTTCTCGTAATAGGCCTGGATATCCTTTTTCATTACCCGGCCAGCCGGACCCGTGCCCGGCACATTATTAATATCTACACCCATATCTTTGGCCATGGCTCGCGCCATCGGTGTTGCCAACGCTTTCTTACGAGGTTTTTCTTCTTCCGGTTCCTCTTTTGGGGGCAGCCCCTCTGTACCTGAGGGAAGAAACGCCGAATCACCCGCCACTTCAATGGTTCCGACTACACCAAATCCTTTTTCATCGATAGGTTTCTCTTCCAGGGGTTTGGGTCTCTCTTTGGCTATTGCCTGCGCTTCTTCAGGCGATACTCCTTCAATTTCCAGTTCCACCAGGGGCGCATCCACATTGACGACTTCTCCTTCCTTTCCGAATAAACTTACAATCACACCATCCCTGGGCGACGGAATATCCGTGACCACTTTGTCGGTTTCCATTTTTACCAACGGATCGCCGGATTTCACCTCCTGTCCTTTTTTTACATACCATTGGAGAATCTTACCCTCGGTAATTCCTTCCCCTATATCAGGAAATTTAAATATATATCTCATTGTTATCTCCTATTAATACTCCACTACTTTTTTGATTTCGTAGAAGATGCGATCCGGACCGTGAAAATAGTGATGCTCTCCTTTAGGCAGCGGCGGGACCGTATCGTACCCGGACAACCGCGACGGTGGTGCTTCCAGGCTTAAAAACGCTTCTTCATTGGCAATGGCCATGATTTCAGCACCCACACCAAAACTAGTGGGACCTTCATTCACCAGGAGGATACGCCCGGTTTTCTTAACAGACCGCGCAATGGCTTCCCTGTCTATGGGATAGATAGTACGCAAGTCAATCAATTCCACAGAGATTCCCTGTTCTTTGGTTTTAATCATGGCCCGCTGCACCTCCCGGATCATGGCACCGTAAGAAACCACCGTGATATCCGTACCTTCTGCCAATACGTTGGCCTTGCCAATAGGGATGGCGTATTTCTCTTCCGGTACCTCCTGTTTGATGGCCCGGTAAATCCGTTTGGGTTCCATGAAAAAAAAGGGATCATCACTTTCGATACAAGAAATCAGCAGCCCTTTGGCATCGTAGGGAGTAGCAGGGATCACCACTTTTAAGCCCTGTATATGTCCGAACATGGCTTCCATACTTTCGGAATGATGTTCCAATGCTTTAATGTTTCCACCGTAAGGCATGCGCACCACCAGGGGTGAGCCGTACTTGCCCCGGGAACGGTACCGCATCCGGGTGGCATGAGAAATCACCTGGTTAAGACCAGGATACACAAAACCGGAAAATTGGATTTCTACCACCGGCCGCAGCCCTGCCGCGGCCATTCCCACCGCAGTACCGACAATGGCTGATTCTGCCAGCGGCGAATCAAACACCCGTGCCTCGCCGTACTTCTTCTGCAGCCCGGAGGTTACCCGGAACACACCGCCTTCCACTCCCACATCTTCACCATAGACCACTACATCAGGATCGTCTGCCAATTTTATATCAAGGGCATTATTAATCGCTTCAACCATATTCATTACTTTTAATTTCATTTTTGCGACTCCTTTTCTTTCCATTGGAGGAATTTCTCATATGCCACCTGCTGCTGCTTCAAATCCTCCGGCATATCCTTAAATTGATATTTAAACACATCTTCCACAGGATAAGGGGGATGGCTTTCATAGAGGGCAAATTCTTTCTCTACTTCCTTTTTGTATTGTTCCAGCAGTGGTTCATCGTCGGCTTCTTTCCATACCCCTTGAGACACCAGGTAACCTTTCAGTCGTTTAAGTGGGTCTTTTTCTTCCCATTTTTTTTCTTCCGCTGTGGTGCGATAAAGAGTCGGGTCATCCGAAGTGGTATGAGCGCCTCTGCGAAAAGTCACTGCTTCGATCAGCACCGGTCCCTTACCGGCTTTGGCATGCTGGATCGCTTCTTGAGCGGCCCTGTACATGGCGAAGAAATCATTACCATCTACTTTAATGCCAGGGATTCCATAGGCAGCGGCCTTGATTGCCAGGTTTTTAGAAGCGGTTTGTTTGCTCACCGGTACGGAAATAGCGTACTGGTTGTTTTGCACGATAAACAACACAGGCGCTTTCCACACACCGCCAAAATTCAGGGCCTCATGAAAATCTCCATGAGACGTCCCGCCATCTCCTACAAAAGCAAACACCACACCGTCTTCTTTTCGATAGTTAAGGGCATAGCCGATGCCCACGGCGTGGGCTAATTGGGAGGCAATGGGTACTGAAAAAGGTAGAAAATTGGGAGCGCCAGAGAACCTGGAACCGTCTTCGTACCCGCCCCAGTACAGGTAGATGTCACTCAGTTTTGCACCCTTCAGCAGGGATGCCCCCATTTCTCTAAACGCTGGCACCAGCCAGTCTTGCTCACGCATTTGCTTGCCCACGGCGCAGGAAATCGCTTCCTGACCCAGGTTGGGAGGGTATGTATACATTCTCCCCTGCCGCTGGAAAGAAACTGCCATCAGGTCGGCTAACCGCGCAAAATGCATGAATTTATAAGATTCTAACACAAACTCATCCGTTATATCCGGCTTCCATTGGGGATTGATGATATTCCCCTGGTTGTCCATCACCTGGAACATTTTATCTTCTTGCGGATCAAAATCGTTAAACAACATTTCTTCCTCCTTCACAAGAGCTAAATCTCCTAAATCAATTTTTAGTGCCCTATATTATGCCAAAAAATGAAAAAAAAATAAAGTAGTCTAGCCTAACAAAAATATTTTTTTTAGCAAATGGTTATAAATATCTTTGGACTATCACCCTTTTCCAGTAATTTTAATAGTAACCTAATGTTTTTAACTGTTTTATCGTTTCTTTACTGATGGTGGTTTTTTGCCGTTGGACATTCGATTTTGCAGAATTTTTTATTATCCGGGTAAGTTTTTTTTCAAACTCGATACAAATTCTTCTAAATTTTAAATCCGGGTACAAATCTCTTTGTTCTAATGGGTCATTTTTAAGATCAAAAAGTCTTCTCCGGGTAATTAAATTCCAATTTACTCTTTCAGATTTCGAGGGGGCCATCATCGTGATTATATATTTCAAATCCCCTATCCGTATCATCTTCTTTTCAATGCTGCCTTCGGATATCGCTTCGGAAATAATATATTTTCGATCTCTCCGGGGATAAGGTTTCAGCAGGGAATCCCCCTGGACAAAACCCGGGATTTCAAATTCATAGAAATCCAAAATTGTGGGAAAAACATCCACAAGCGAAACAAGATGATTTACTTTTCCTGAATTGAATTTAAAAGGGTATTTTATGATTAAAGGAACTTTTATAAATTCTTCAAAAAAATCTTTCCCATGATAGCTGTAAAAATTATTGGGATAATGTTCATCAAAGTGTTCGCCGTGGTCACTGACAACAATTAACATCAATTCCTCATAAATGCCCAGCTGCCTGGTTTTATCGATAATCTTTCCAATATATCGATCAACATAATGAATACCGCTGTCATATAACGTCACACAATCATCCGGATTAAACAAATGATTTTCTTGCAAGAACCTTTGAAAGTCTTCAGCCAGGTTTTCCTTTACTGGAGACAATTTTCTAAAATTATTGATATAATTCTTTTTTTCTTCGCTGATTTTTTCTTTTTCCAGGAAATAACAATTGGAATAAGGGGCGTGCACCATCCATGTGTGAATAAAAAGAAAAAAGTCCTTTTTTTTATAATTTTCAAGTTCCTGCAAGACATTATTAAATCCATTATCCATAAAAAAGGGATCGTACTGGTAATTCTTTACAAAACCTTTACCAAAGCCCAATTCATCCGGCAGTAGGGCAAATTTTATGGTATCGATGTGACGGGCCTTTAAGATTTCAGCAATGTTTTTTAGCGAACTATTGAGTTTTGGGTATCTTTCATGAGGAAGAGTTCCCCAAAAACTGTTTACACCATGTCTGGAGGGGAGTGTCCCTGTTAACAGGGACATATGGCTGGGCATGGTCCAGGAACTATTGGCGTAGGCATTGATGTAGTAAACGGAATCTTCGACTAATTGGGATAAACGGGGGGAAGTGTCCCGTGAATACCCATAAGAGCTTAAATGATCGCCTCTTAACGTGTCAATGCTAATGAGTATAATTTGTTTCTTTTTGGGTATCTTTTTCTTACTGAAGTCAGTGGAGAAGAAGAGAACCAGCAAAACAATTATCGCTGTAAGCAATCGTCTTACTAACTGCACGTTTTTATTTACCGTTTTATACTGCATTTCAGTTTTCTTCCAGGGGATCCACATGGATGGTTGCTTCTATTTCCAGTTCTTCACGGATGGCATTTTCAATGGAAGTAGCAATGGTATGGGCATCATCCAAACTCATTGCTCCATCAAGATAGATATGAAATGTCAATTCCCGGTGTTCCCCGTAGCGGTGAAGATGAAGGTGATGGGCCTCTATGGTACTGGGAGCAAAACGCTCTGAGATTTCTTTTACCCGGGTCACCAGTTCTTCATCCGGTCTTTCCCCCAAAAGAGGATTGGTGGCATCTTTTAAGATACCGTACGCGGCGTACAATATAAAAAAGGCAACAATGATACCCAGGACCCCGTCAATCCACCAGAAATATTTTCCCAAAAATATTCCTATAAGGATTAAAAGAGAAGTAATGGCATCGCTGCGGTGGTGCCAGCCATCGGCTTTTAGTACCAGCGATTTCGTTTTCCTGGCTGCCCAAAACGAAAATTGGGCAATGCCTTCCTTCAGCAAAACTGAAACAGCAACAACCACGACAGCCAGTGTCCCGAAGGAAGCAGATTGGTGTTTTGACAGTCTTGATATGGATTCCACCAGGAAATTAAAGGCAACGACCCCAAGAATCACCCCGATAATGACAGAGGCAACCAGTTCTGCTCTGCCGTGTCCAAAGGGATGTTTTCTATCCGCTGGTTTTGTAGTGGTTCTCACTCCAATCAACACGACAATAGAACTCAAACTGTCGGATAGTGTATGCCAGGCGTCTGCGATAATGGCCACGGATTTGGTGACAATACCGGCCCAATATTTAATCCCGAAAAGCAGGATATTAATGAAAATGGAAAGCCAGCCTTCCAGGTACGCTAAAGACGTCGATTTCTTTTTCATTTTTAATAATAGCCGCCAGGGCACAAAGACCCAACGTTACACAAAACATTTTATTAGATGTTATATTTTATAAGAAATGGGCTTATCTTTCAATGATTTTAATTGTTTTAATTCACCAACTGCCAACTTTGATCGGCATTTTTAATTTTAAAAAAGTTGAGAAATGATTAACTTGCCTGTCTCCTTCTTTTCAATTCTCATAGAGGGTAAAAATTCTTCTCTTTCACTCCAAAGAGCGGGGAAATGCGACAATGCAACGGGGAAATGGAATAATGTAACGGGGAAATGCCATTATGTAACAGGGAAATGGAGTAATGTAACGGGGAATTACCATAAAGTAACAGGGAAATGGAATAAAGTAACGGGGAAATACAATAATGTAACGGTGAAATGAAATAGAGTAACGGGGAAATGCGATAATGTAACGTTACATTATTGTATTTCCCTATTGCATTATAATAAAGGACCATTGCATTATCGTATTTCCCCGTTACATTATAATAAAGGACCGTTACATTATTGTATTTCCCTATTACATTATAATAAAGGACCGTTACATTATCATATTTCCCTCTTACATTATCGTATTTCCCCGTTGCATTATCGTGTTTCCATGCTTTTTAAAGAGAATAAGGCGTCCTGCGGACGAATTTTTAACGCCTGACGGCGAGGATATAAACCACGAAGGCACGAAGGACACGAAGAAGGGAAGAAGCCTGCTGTGAAAATAACAAAATAATCCATTTTATCGAGATGAATTCGATCGTAGGGGTTTGATTTATCAAACCCAGCGGGTGAATTGTTCGGGGGAAGGGCTTGATAAATCAAGCCCCTTGTATAATAGTATATTAATTTTATTTATAAAATTAATATAGGC